>JBFMCO010000042.1:0-47274 GCA_040754495.1 Microcaldota archaeon | reverse complement strand
CGCGCATTGAATCCCCGCCCCTCCCGGAGCCGCCGCTTGCGCAGGTCTCCAGCCTCCCGCCGAAAGAACTTTTCTCTTCGATAAAGGGACTCGGCCGCAACTGGGACGATGAGTGCGAGGCGCTGCTCTCATCGCCGCCCACCCTAGTTCGCAGCGGCTCCGGCTCATCCTCGTACTATTCGGGCGATAATACCTTCGGCATTATCCAGACCGCAAAAGGCCTCGAGGCGGCTTCCGTATCCCTCCCCCCATCAACTTACGGCATTGCTATCCAGGAAAAGGCCGGCAGCGTCTATCTCACGCTCGCTGACAGCGGACGCAACATAATCGTGCGCATGCGCATGGTGCTATACGGCGAGGAGCCGCCACAGCGCGACTGGAATGATTTCAAGGAAGCGCTGAAGGCCGCGGTCGCGCTCGGGGCCAGCGAAGAAGCGAAAAACGGCATGGTCGCAGTCCACGACGGCATCCTCAGGCTCATGCCGCAATCGAAATCCTCCGGGCTGCTGCGCTCCCCGACCAGCCGCTCCCTGAACTTGTCCGGTGCCAAATGAGCCCGTGCCCTTTATTGCTCTCCGGGCGGCGTCCTCTCGGGGGGCTTCTGGGCCGATGATATCCCCTTCACTATCCTCACGGTCTCGTCCCTCAGCCTCCTTGCAAGTATCGGGATGTCCCTGCTCGCGATTGCATCCCATTCCTTTTTCGAATTCAGGCCTGCCGCCCGTTTCACGTTCCTCCTCTCCGCGAAATCCTTTATCACAGCGGCGGCCGGGTGGTCCCCGAGCGCATCGAGAGCGCCTCTCTCGCCTGCCGCGACCTTCTGAAGAAGCTGGAGCAACTCTGCCGGGGTCTCGGCCAGCCTCTGCGCGGCCTTGTTCTGCTCGAGCAGCTTCGCCCTCACAGCCTCATCAACCGGCTTCGGCGCGGGCTTGATGACCTTCGCCTGCTCGGCCGGCTGCGCTCCGCCAATCAGCTTGGTTCCGCCCGGCCCGAGCTGGGGCGGAGGCTCTTTAACACCCTGCGGCTCCGGCACTGGTTCCGTCTTCCTCCCGGGCGGCACAGCAGGGCGCACGGCTGCCGTGTCGGCGGGCGCAATTTTCTGCGGCCCCGCAGCGGGCGGGGCGGGCTTCTGCGGAGCGCCACCGATTATCTTCGTACCGCCAGGCCCGAACTGAGGCATTGGCGGTGGCTCCTTCCTTGCCGGGCCCGCTGCGGGGCCAGGTGCGGGCGGTGGGGCGGGGGGTTCGGTCTTCTTCGGCAGGCCTCCATACCTCTCCGGCAGCATGTTCTTCTGCTGCTGGTCGTTGAAGTTACCCGGGACCCTCCCGGCAAGGAAATCAGCGCGGGGCTCTGCAGTTTTGCCGGCCTCGGGCTTGAAGACAAGGGCCCACTGCCTTCCCTCCTCCTCGACTATCCCGTCCCTGACGCCGCGCCATATGCCCTTCCATTCGCCTTCGTCCATCTTCAGGATTTCCTCAAGCATGCGCCCGGCCCCAAGTTCCGAGTAGTTGATGCCGAGCTTCTTCCCCATCCCAACATCGCCCCTCAGGGCATTCTGGTCCCGCGTCACCTGAACCGCCTTCTCCCGCAGGGCCTTTGGAACCTTGTCCAGGTTGTCGAATATGACATACCTGTTTTCTCCGGTCAGCCCGAGCTCGAGGACCCTGCCGCTTTTTGAGAGGCTGCGCATCTGTTGGCGACCGAGGCCTTGGGCAGGGACTACGTACGCATCCTTCCCCTGCGGAAGCGCCTCGGCGAGCGCCTTCTGGTCATATGTATATACCCTGTCGCCGGAGCGCATGACGCTCATGCTGTTGTCGCGGAGCGGTATGCCGCCGATGCTATCGGGTACGCTGTCAATGCTGCGGACAACGAGGTACTGCCGTCCTCCAATCGCCGCCGTCTTGAACTCCTGCGCCTGGGGCTCTGCTCCCTGCACTGCCTCGACAACCTGCTTCCTGACCGCCCTCGGGAGGTTGTCCAGCCGGACGAGCCTGACCTCCACGTTGTCCGGAAGGGCCGCTGCCATTCTCTTCCCGGCGGCCTCGGATACGGTCGGATTGGCTGAAATCTCATAGCGCATCCTGAACGTGGCCCTGCCATCCTTGTTCGTTATCGGCGTGTTGAGCTCGCCGTTGAACGCGCCGCCGGCCCACGCGATGCCGTTGCTCTCGAAGTCGTGCCCCAGCCTTCCTGTCAGGGGGCTTCCCATGCCGCTCGGCTTGCCGTCGAAAGGCTTCATTACGTCCTGCTGCATCCGCCGCACGAATTCCCTGCCCTGCGGCGTGTTCGGGTCCATCTCGCGCAGCCTTCTCTGCATGCCCTTGATGAAGGGGCCGTCCATGTTCTCGCCGAAGGCCATCCTGACGACGTCCTCGACTGCCATCAGCTTCGGCGGCCTTCCCTGCCCCCTGGCATTGCGCACCTCCGCCTCGTTCATCGCGTATGCGAAGCGCGCGAAGAACCGGTGCAGGTCTGACACGAACTGCCCTACCATCGGCTTGAAGGTGACCTCGTTGCCGCCGCCCGCTTCGAACCAGCTGTACGTGCCGTCGCCATTTTGCCGGATTATGAATCCCTGCCCCTCGAGCTCGCTGGCCCGCGCCGGAGTGACCGTGCCTTCGATGACCTTCCAGCCGCCCACGATGGCTCGATACGAGCCGAACGTATCTATGTCTATCTGCGCCGGCCCCCTCACCGTATATGTGCCATCCTGCTCCTGCGACACCTTGAAGCCGCGGCTCCTCAGGAACTCCGCCGTCTCTCTCGCCTTCGCCGGCGCCTCCTCAATCTTCGCGACGGCCCTCCAGGCGTTCAGCTCATGCCTGTCGTAGTATCCGCCGATTGCGGCCCCGGTGTGGAAGTGCCCGAGCTCCTCCATCATGCCGGTTGGGTCCTGCATCAGGTCGCGCATGTGGATATCGCGCGCGGCCTTCCCCTCTGCGCTCTTTGCCGGGAGGGGGATGTCGAAATAGCTTTCAGCCGACAATACTCTCAGGCCCACTTCCCTGCCGCCAATCAGCACCTTCCCGCTGAAATCGCGGATGTCGCGCATGATGCCATAGCCGGTACTCACTCCGTCCGGAGAGATGAACGACAGCGGCGCGCCGTCTGCCTTATCGCCGCTCTTCACGATTACATGCGGCGAGATGAGGCCGAGGAGCGCCGAGCCATGGCTGCCGGTGCGGTCAGGGTTCAGGTCCTGGCGCTTGGCGAAGATGCGGGAGCGCTGCCCGTTAGGGGCCTCGACCGTGAGCTGGTAGGCGCCCACGAGGCCGTTCTGGAATTTTATGGATTTCACCTTGCCTCCCGGAATGGCCGCTTCCAGCTCCCTGAACAGGTTCCCGGTGAACACCATACCGTTAAGATAGGGGTCGTCCGCAAGCGTGTCGAATCCCTTGTATAAGTCATGCCTTATCTCGGCATCCGGCAGGGCATCGAGCTTGATTCCGAGCAGGTCGAAGACCGCCTTCCTGCCCTCGGCAGAAGTCAGCGCGCCTGCATATGCGGCCTCGAGCCGCTCGCGCTTTACGCCGTATCTGGACGCGATGTGGTCCCCTGCGGCGCCAGCTATGGCATCGAGTTCGCTGAAGTACCCTGCCCGCTCGTGCCACTTTGCAATGTTCTTCCGGGTGAATTCCGCGCTTTCGCGCATTGTCTTCGCCTGCGAGCGCGCCGCCCCGGCCTCTGCGCTCTTCCCGGCCTGCTCGAGCTCCCCTGCGCGGACCTCCAGTTTTCCCGCTTCCGCAATAAGCTCCACAATCCTCCTCTCACCCGGCCTGGCCAGCTCACGCAGGCCGCTTACAACTTTCTGCCGGTCGCCAGCGTTCATCGAGCGGAAGGCCTCCGCAGCCGCCGGCGCTGAAGTATAATCCATAGTCCTGAAAACGCCCACTACATCCAGTGGCGTCATCGCCTTCGCGGGGAGCGGGGGCGGCGCCTTCGTCAGATCCACTGCCGCCTTCTCGACAGCCTTGAAGGCCGGCCGCCATGCGTCAATGCCGGCGCCTGCCTGCGGGATTGCGCGCATGGCCGGCTCGAGGCCTTTCGTGAGGGCACCCCTGAACCTCTCCTGCAGATACCTCATGGCCGCCACCTGTGCCTTGTCGTTCGGCCATGCCTTCTGCCCTATTATGCTTTCGGGATACACCGATTCCACGACAACCCGGTCCTTGAACACCATCACCGTGAAATCCACTTCGCCCCATCTCATCTTGACGCCCACGAATGGAGGCGGGTCGCCGGGAACCTCGGCCCTCGAGTACCCGGTCGTGTCAGCAAATTTTATCAGCGGCGTCTGCGCCTCCATGCTCCGGACCGCGAGCGCCGCGGTCGCGAGCTCCTCCCTGCCGGGCGTACCCCCCATCTTCGCCCACGAGCGCGCAAGTTCGACCGCTGCGTTGGCCTCCGCAACGCTCCTGTAGCCGAGCGCCCGTGCAGCTTTCGAATCAATCTCTTTCCCGCTCCCGGCAGCGTCCGCAAGCGCGTTCACCGAGCGCAGCACGTCGAGCGCGACTACCTCGGGCGCATCCTTCTTCCTCGCAGCCATCGCATTCCGTACGAGCTTCACCATAGAAGCGTCTGCCCATCCCCCGGGCAGCGGCTTGGAGGCTCCTGACATCTCGGCGTAGGCCTTTGCCTGCGCCCTCATCTCAAGCGCGTTATCGAGAGCGATGGCCACGGGCCGGCCTGCCGCGACGCCGTCCTTCAGGGCCTCGAGTGTCCTTGCATCAAGCTGGTCTTTTGGTGCCTCCCCTTTCAATGAAAGCTCGTAGAGCTTTCCAATCCTGGATTTCTCGCCCTCGTGCAGGATGTCCGCTGAGTACCGTTCGGCAAGCTCCGTCTGCCTGGCCGCATTCCCTTTTGCGGCCTCGTGCTCCTGCCTGAACTTCTGCACAAGCTCCTTCACCGCTGCCGGGAGCCGCTCAAGCTGCGCCCGGGCCTCGGTGTCCTGCGCTCCGAGCCTTCCTGCAAACTTTGCGAGCTGGTCTGCGGAGCCGAGAGCAGGCGCTGGCGGCACTTTAGCCTCCTGTTCCGCTTTGGCCTGCGCCCTGGCCTCGGCAAGCCGCTTGGCAACATCCCCTCCCCTTGGCTCAAATACCCTGAGCCCCTTTAGCCCTGTTATCTGCGGCGGGCCGGTGAGTTCAACTACGTTCATGCCGGACTGGCGCATGACGCTTTCTATCCTTCCAGTCACCATGTTAATATGCAGGTAAATGCGGTCAGTCCCTCCCCAGTCCTTGGGGTCGTTCGAGAACGCAGTAATTTTTCCAGATACGGGGTCGAAGGCCGTGCCAATCGCGATGCGGTCCTTCCCGGCGTTCCCTCCCATGGATTCGGCACCCATGAGCCCGTAGAAATCACCGATTATCCCGGACCTCTCCCCGTCCCTGTTACCGAATATCCTGATGGAATTCTCCACTACACCAGCATCCTTGGCACCGCCGGCATAATGCTCGTCAAGGAATCCACGCAGGTTGGGGGCCAGTTTTGCCTCGTCAGCTGCCTTCTTGTATTCCGCTGGTGAAAGGGCCCGTGTCTCGGCTGCCTTCTTCGCGGCGGCCGGAAGAGGCGGCGGTTTGGCCGGAGCCTTCAGCTTTGCAAGCTCGTCCTGCGCTATGCGCACGCGCTTCTGCAAATCCGCCCCGCCGAACTCAGGGTTCGCTGCGAGGCGCCCGGCGAGCTTAAGCTCCAGCTCGTTCGCCCCGTGCTGGGCGAGGCGCGCATCGAGCGCGCGTAGTTCCTCCCTCTTTAAGCCGGGCTTCTTCTTCGCTGCCTCGATGGAAGCGATGTCTGCGATGCGGGCAGCGTCGCGCCCCGCGAACTCAGCCTGGCCCTTGGCCGCCGCCTCATAAATGGTTACCATCTCGCCTGCGTCCATCCTCGCCCGGCCGTCCCCCCTTTCTATTATCCTAGGCCTCCCCCCGGACTCCATGATGCTCCCGAGCTTTGGCTTGTCAGGTTTCGAGGTGTCGAAACCGAGGCCGAACGGCTTTCCGTCATGAGGCGCTAATATATTATCAGCGACCGCCTTCCTGGCAGCAGGGGTTTCAGGAGCCATGCGGCTTCCGCCGGAAGCCCTGTCACTGAGGTAATCTGCGTATAACGTCTCCATCGTGAGGGGCCCGCCTTCATAAAGCGGCCTTTTCACGCCGGGCGCCCCCTCCACCTCCGCCATCATGTTGGCGGCAGAGAACCGCACGAGCTTGGTCATGAGGTCGGCCGTGGCCTTCGCGAAGTCTCCGTTGAAGTTGTCGAACCGTGGCGTGCCATCCAGCTTCGCACCTACCCGGTGGCCCACGCCGTCCATGTCTATAGGCTGGAAAAGTATCTGGTATCTCTCGCTCGCCGGGTGCTGCGCTCCGCGGTCAACGAGCATGACCGCAGTGTTCCTCGAGAAGCGGTCCATGAGCAGCGACCTCCTCGACATCTCATGGTACGCGTTCCATGCCGCGAACAACCTTTGCCTTCCTTCTGAAGTAGAGAGCAGCCTGTAGAACTCCTGGACAGCTGCCGCTTTCTTCGGGTCCGATACAGCGGCGCCGGGATTCACGAGCACCTCGTCGAACATCATTGCGACGCCCATCACGCGGACGTCTTCCGCCTTGCCGTCCGGCATCCTCGCCCTGACCATCTGCCCCTCGTTCGCCTTCACGCTCCTCCCGTCGGCAAGCGTTATCGAGGTCTCGTTGCCGAGCGCGAAATCGTGTATGTCCGAGAGGATGCCGAATTCCTGCATGACCGGCCTTTTCGTGGCAGGGTCGATGACTCCGGTGTCATATGAAAAGCCGGCGCGGATATCAGAGGTCACGAGCCCGTTGGCCCTGGCAATGTTCACTCCGAGGACCGAGGGGGACTGGTCCTCCACTTTCACGAGGACCCTCCTTTTCGCCCCGCCCGGCGTCTGCGCCTCTATTATATAGAGGCCGCTCAGGCCGCTGGCATGCGTGATGCCGGTTATCCTCGCCCCCCCGAATCCTTCTAGCGCGCCGATGTGGCCCTCGAGATTCCCGCGAAGGAGCAGGTCCGCAATCTGCCGGTAATGGCCCTCTGCAACCTCGGGGCGGGCAGTGTCCTTCGGCACCTTTATCCTGTCCAGCGGGACCATGCGGTCGAGCGTGGCCGTTATGCCGCCAATGCCGTGGTCATTCGCCAAATCCTGCTGGAAATCCGCCGGCTTCTGGCCGCGCGCCTTCGCCATCGCTTCCACGGCCGGAGGTATTCTCCCTGCCGCGCGTTCGGCTTCTGAGCCGAGGATGAGCGCGCGCTCCTGCTTTGATACCTGTTCCGGCGTCATTGCGGCCCTGGCCGCCCTCGCCCTTCCAATCCGCGCCCTTTCCGCCATGGCCCTGCTGTAGTCCTGCGCAATCCTCGCCCGTATCCCCTCGGGCATGAGGAGCGTGAACTGGTAGGAGGTCGCCAGCTCGGAATCAGTCCTCCTTATCTCTTCGAGCTTGGCTTTCCTCTCGTCCGGCGTCATCCGCGCCAGCTCGTCTATCGCGTTCTTGTAATTTTGACTTGCAGCTTTTTCATCTACTACAACGGCTTCCGGGGCTACCTTCGCTACCGGGGTCGTCTCTGAGAGCGATATGGATACGCTTATCTCCTCCCGTGATTCTTGCGGTTTCGCGGCGGGCGGCACCTTCGCCTCCGCCGGCTTTGCCGCCTCGCCCATCTTCACAGGCAGCATAGCTCCTTCCTGCAACCCTGCCGCCTTTTCGAAGCGCCTGAACGCCCCTTCGATTGCATTCGCCCGCGCCGGGTCGCTCGCCCGTATCCTCTCCAGTCTCGCCGCGGCGGCATCAGCGCGGTTGTTCTTTATCATGTAGCGGCGCGTGACCTCGGCCATATTTGCATCCGGACTGACCATCGTCTCGACTTCCCGCATGAACGATTCCATCACGCGGAGGTCAGCCTGCGCCCTTGCCGCTTGCGGCGCGCTCGCGTCTGCTGTGGTCCTTGAGAGTGCGTCGTTTATGAGAACATGGTCGGCGCTGCTGCGGGCTCTTGCGGCCTCCCTTATGGGGCTGAACGTGGACATAGGCTCGTCTGCCGCGCGGTAAAGCCCGCCGGCATCCATGAGCACCACGTCTCCAGCCCGCACCTCCCTGCCGTTTATTGTCGTGCGCCAGTTCTCTATGAACTGCCTGCGCGCGGCTCCCGTGAGGCCGGCCGGTATCGCGGACTCGGGCGGGAACATGACGATGAACTGGAAGTCATGCATTCCGTAACCTTTAGCCTGGAGGGTTTCTCCTATCTTCTGAATCTGAGTATACGTATCCGGCTTGACGAACTCCCTTATCTGGGTCGGGCTCATGTCGCTGATGTACATGCCGGGCAGGAGGTCCATCGCAATAGCAATGTTGCCGTCCACATTCACGAATTTGTAGAAGCCGGGCCCTACCGGCAGCTCCCTCCCGTCAGATGATCTGAATGTCATCCCCGCTATTGTTGAGAGGTTCCCTGCCTCGCCCATGGTCGCGGGCTGGTCGCCCCTTGCAGGCCGGCCCGTGACGAATTCGAACAGGTTGTTCCAGTGCTGGGCCGTCCTCTGCTGGCCTTCCCTTACATAAGGGTCCTTGAACACCTTTACGGCCACCCTTCTTGGCTGGCCGTTCACCATTATCTCGGCTTCCCACACGCCCGCGGTGGACCCGACCGAGTCCTCGGTGTTGTCAATCCTGCGGAGAAGCCTTGCGCGCGGCGCTTCCGCAAGCGTCGTGGTCGAGCCATCCGGCAGCGTGATTGTCCTTTTCTGATAATCGACCGGCATGCCCCCGAAGCCCTCCTCGCCGAGATGCTCCTCGGGCCGCAGCGGAACCGCGTTCGGCCTCGCGGCCTCGTCATTGACGAATTTCGTCGCCTGGTCGCGGTTCATTCCGCGCTCGCTCATAAGGCGCTGGATTCCCGCCTCGCGCTCCCTTGCCTGCGGGCCCGGTGCGGCCTTCTCTGATGGCTTGGGAACAGGAGGCGCCTTCCCTTCGGCCTCGCGCCTGGTCTTGATGACTGCAAGGGCGTCATTGACATCCACGTCCTTGTACCTGCCGCCTACCCAGCCGAGGAAGTCGTCACCGGAGAGCCTCCTCGCGATTTCCTTTCCCTGCGGGAAGTCGAGCGTCGTGCGCTTGCCGTCCCTCACGACCTCGATTCCGTTCTCCAGTATGGAGCGGACGTCCTCCCACGTCCTCGCGGTTATGTGGCCCTCTTCAAGGAATTTCCTGAACGTCTCCACGAACTCCTTCCCGGCCACCTCGGCCAGCTTGGCGGCCATGGGCGAATCGGCCGCCATGAGCCTCTCGGAGGAGAAGAACATCCCCATTATCTGGCCCGCGCGGTTGAGCCGCATGTCCCTGGTCGTGTAGTCCTTCGGTATGCTGTTGAATTCCACGAGGCCGCCCTCGCGCGGGGCGCGCAAATCGCCGTGCGAGATTCCGTCCTTGATGTACCTTATGCCGTTCCTGAAATTATCCATGGTTATGTTGTCGCCCGTAAGCAGCGTCCCCCTGGCCGAGACGTCAAACCCCTCGGCCGTGTGCTGCTTGCCCCCTTCCCGGTAATACCCGAGCAGCTCGGAGGCTTCCTGCGAACTCAGCTTCTTTCCCTTCACCCTGAAATAGAAGTCCGGCCCGTTGCCGGTCTGCACTACGTCAATGTTCGCAGGGTCGATGCCGTGCGCCTTTGCGAACTTGTCGCGTGCGTATCCCGCAGCCGCCCGGTGGATGAAAAGGAACTCGTCGCCCGATGCCTGGGACGGCATGTTCGAGACGCTGAGTCCCACCCTGCCCTCCTCGACCGTGCCGTACATCTTGCCTTTCTTGGATGCGAGCGTGCGCAGGTTGGCATATGCCGCGCTGGTGCGGTCCACGGCAAGCTCGCCTGTCACGACCACCACCGAGTCCCCGGCCTTCACCTTCTCGTTGCCGGGACCGAATATCTCCCTGTTTATGCCCTCGAGCTTACCCGTGAACTCGGCCTTCAGCTTCTCGTTCCGCGCCATGTAGTCGCTGCCGAGTGCCTTGCCGGACATGAAGTGCATCGCCGTGGCCGGCAGGTCGGCGTCGGTCGGCGCCCCCTTCTGCGTCCTCACCCAGTCGCCCTCGCCGATGCGGGCGTCCGATATGCGCCTCATCCTGTCTATGAAGCCGGCAGGGTCCTTGGCTATCGCGGCCATGTCTTTCGCGCCGAGTTCCACGAACGCCGCCCCGCTCCCGACCCTCCCCTTGGTCTGGAACACCTCCTCGATATAGGGCCGCATCGCGGACCCCTTCGTCATCTGGTCGAGGATGCTGCCTTCGAACTTGAAATTATTGGAGAGCGTATCTCCCAGTATGGCACGCGCGCGCTCCCTGTCCCCGGCCGTCCTCGCGACTATGAGGAACCCTGCTTCGTCCGAGCTTGTGCCGAATGCCGCCGAGGTCACGGTCGCGTCAATCCCCTGCGCCCTGAGCTTCGGGTTGACAGCCGGCGCGACGTCGCGCACGACCTTCGTGAAATACTCGTATATGTTGATGTCGCCGACGACCCTGAGCTGCGGGTTGCTCGCTATGGCGTTCAGCAGGTTCTGTCTCCGCAAATCCAGAGAGACGAACCCCATCTGTATGGAAGCGTCCGCAGGCAGGCCGCCGGCCACGTCCGGCTTGAAGGCGGCAGGAAGCGCCTCCGCAGTTATCTTCACGAAGAAATTGAGGGCCTCCGGGCTCTGTATGGTCAGGCCCATCTCAGGGAACGAAGGGAACGGCCTCTGCATGCGCAGGCTCTCGGGGAGCGCAGACGGAGGCATCATCTCGTTTATCCTCCTCCAGAACTCGCCGAGCGTGAGCTGGCCGCTGCGCAGCCGGAGGACGTTGCGGGCCAAATCCCCCTTCTGCTCGCGGCTCAGCGCGAACCCGGCTTCGCCGAACCTCGCGATTATGTTGCCTATGACCTGCTGCGTCTCGGCCGGGACCGTGCGCGCCCTGGCAGGAAGCCTTGCCTTTGCCGCAGGGACGCCCTCTGCCGCCCTCTCCCCTGGCCTCGGCGCAGGCGCGGCCTTCGACGGCGCCGGAGCGAAAGCAGCATCCGCGGCCTGGCGCTCGGCCCCGGCGGCGAGCTTCATGCGCTGCTGCTGCGCGAGCGCTTGGACATCCTCTGCCGCGAACTTCGCCATCTTCTTGGCCGCAGTAGCGGGATTGCTGTCTATCTCGGTCAGGACTGACCTCGCCTCCTCAAGCGAAGGGAAGCCGAGCCTCGTCGCCTCCTTCTCCGTGAGCTTGCCGGCAAGATGCAGCTTCATGGCCTCCATAACCTGGTCCGTCCTCGCTACCACGGCCTGCTCGTCCAGCCTCCGCGCTTTCGCCTCCGTCCTGGCTTCGTTCCCCGCGTCTTTCTCCAGTGCGGTGGCCCTCCGCGTCAGCTCCAGGGTGAGCGCGGATGCGTTGGCTTCATGCGCATCTGCCTCGAGACCCTGTTTCCTGGCAAGCGCCTCGAGCCTGCTCTTATCGGCATGGCCGGACGGGAGGGCGTCCGCCCTTGCCTGGTTTTCTTTGGCCTGCGCCCTGAGGCCCTGCCCTCTTTTCGCCTGCTCGCCACCCTTTCTCGTGATGCCCGAGAGCGGGTAATTGGCATTCTGTATGTATGACTGGGCCTCGGGTGCGACCCTTGCCGCCGCCGCATCCTTGGAAACGCTCAGGCCTGGCATGTCATACGATATGTCAAGCGCCCTCTGGAGCGCGCCGGCCTTGTCCCCCCCGTCCACGGCCTTGAGGAACCTCGCGTCGGCCAGCAGCTTGAGGGTCGCGTCTATTTTCGCGTCCGGCACCTTCGCGCCAGCCTCGCCGAGCCGCGCCAGTTCCGCGGCTGCCGCATCCCTCGTTATGGGCTGCTTCTTCGAGCGCGTGTATAGCGCCTGCGCCGCCGCCCCGACGTCCGCCGCTGCTCCTGCATGCTCGTCGCTATAGTTCCTTCCGCCGAATTTTTTGTAGAATCCAACTCCCGGCACATGCTCGACCGAGAAGCTCCCGGCCATCTCCCGGTGCACGCCGACCGCGCGCGCGGCATCGGCCTTCTCCCTCATGGTGTCCATGCGCGTCTTCTGGACGGTTTCCCCTTCGGCCTGCCTGGCAATGCCGGAAGAAATGTCCTCGGGAGCCATCTTCGAGAGCCGCTGGAAAAGGTCCACCTGGGGCTTTTCTATGCCCAGGCTCTTGGCCGTGGCCTCGTCGAGCTGGTTCCGCAGGAACCTGCGGAAGCCCAGCGCGAGCTGCTTCGCCCGCTCCTGCGACTGCGCGTTCGCGCCCTGGGGGGCATCTGCAGCAGCCTTGTCCATCTGCCTCATGCGCGTCTGGCTGATTGCGAGATTGGACATCATGGCCGCGGCTTCTTCCGCGTTCTTCGCCCCTGCAAGCGGGCCGTCCTTGGCAAATAGGGCGAGGTCGCCCGCGCCGAGGCCGAGCTGCCTGGCTCTTTCCGCATCAATCTTGCCCGTCGCCTTGAATTCAGCATATGCCTGGTTGAGCGCCTCGATTCTCGGCGCCGCCTCCAGGCGCGCAAGAGCCTGGCCGATGAATCCTGACTGCGCCGCCGCGTCGAAAGGCCCGGTCTGGATGCCCTCCCCTGCCTTCCCGAGCACGAGCTCGCCATTCGCCTTCCTCTCCAGGGGGAGCATTCTCATCGCGGTCAGCTGCTCCTCCGGGCTCATCATCCGGCTCATGCCCCGCTCCATTGCGAGAATGGCATTCCTGTGCTCAGGCGGCAGCGCGCGGAACTCGTGGAATGACTGGTCTCGGATTCCGGAGAAATGCGCAGCATCGACCGCGGATTTCGTCTCTCCGGTAAGGAACAGCATGGAGCCGCGGAAGAACTTCGCCCCGAAGCTCTCGCTTACCCACAGGTTCGGTATCAGCCTGCTTGTGGGCAGCATCTTCGCGCCGAGGACCGGGACGCCGGCCTGCGCAAGGCCGACCGGCCCGGATACGATGAACTCGAAGAGCGAGGATTCGCCCATCTGGTAGGCGTGCCATGCCTCGCGCATGCCGTAGCCGGCCATGCCGATGCCCGCGCCCATCATGCCGTAGCCGAGCACGGTCGAGGTACGCCCGCCTGTCGCGAACGTGCTGGTCAGCCAGCTCACCCTGGTGCCGGACATCGCAGCGTTCACGATGGCGTTGGCTTCGGTGACAGTCATCTGTCCGCCCCTTACAGCCATCTGCGTGCCCGTAATGACCTGCTGGGTGCCTGCCCTGGTAATCTGGATGGTCTCGTTGGCGATTGCCGTCGCCTCGCCCAGCACCGCGCCCCCGAAAGAGAGCGCCACCGCAGCCCAGCCCATGGCTGCATGCTCCGGCGAAAGGTACTGGTAGCCTCCGGCCTTGCGCGAGTTCTCGGCCAGATCATGCAGGGCCTCAACGCCGAAGCCAACGCCGACCGCGGAGCCGTATCCCGATGCTATGAGGACGCCGGCCAGGGCGAGCTTGCCTATGCCGCTGACGGCGCGGCCTACACTCTCCCAGGTCTTCGCGCTCTTGACGTTCTCGTCGTACGCGCTGATGTTGCTGTCTCTCGACTTCATCACGTCCGAAACGAGCGTGTCAAGCTCGGCCTTGGAGGTTCCTGCACCGTATATCCTGTTCTGCGCGATTGTGTCGAGCTTCTCGTTCACCTTCGCGGCCTGTGTCCCTATGTTGTTGAAGAGGTCCTTCCGGTAGCCGTAGGACCACGTGCTCTGGAAGGAGAATCCTACGTTGAAGAACCTCTGCATCAGCTCGAAGTACCCGCCTTTCTGCGTTGCAGTATCCCCGTAGAGCAGCTTGCGGTTAGCCTCCTGTTCATCCATGGAGAAAGCTGTCTTTACGTAATCGCCGGTCTGCTTGTCGTAGGCGAGCCCTCCGGATGCGAAGATGCCCCTCGTTATCATGGAGGCCAGGTTGTCCGCCGAATCATGCGTGAAGCGGGGCGGGTCCTTGGGGTCCATCTTTTCCATGCGCGCATAGATGTCGCTCGTGCTCATTGGCGAGCCGACCGAGAATTTCTGTATCTGGTTGAGGAAGTTACCGAGCCTCTCCTGCAGGAAGCCCGATGCATTGACCTGGTTCTCGCCGGCCCTGAGCCATGCCTCGCTCGGCTCCGTGATGCCGCCCCCCTCGCGTAGCTTTATCTGGAGCCCAGAAAGCCGTATCTCCTCGCCTTTCGCGATGCTGTCCGCGATGGTCTCCGGACTGCCGCAGGCGGCAAGGCCGAACTGGAGAATGCTCGCGGCGTCGCCCCTCAGCCCGATATACCAGCTTCCGTTCCCGCCGCCGACCCCGCTCATGCGCTCCTGCGTGTCCACCGCGCTCGCCGTCTCGAGGCTCAGCGTCAGCGTGCCCATCGCGATGGCGTGCCCTCTTGCGTATCCTTCGGTCCTTTTTGCTATCTGCCCGCCCTGGATGTCTGTTATGGTGAAAGCAGCGATGCGCGCCGCCTCGTTCTTGTCCGCGCCAAGCTGGCCGTTGTCGCGCATGTACTCGATGGCCTTTATGGCGGCCTCAGGATGTTTCTGCATGAACTCCTGCCATGCCTGGCCGGCCTTTCCCTGCTGGACAAGATTGCTGTAGTACTTGGGGTCCCATCCCCGCGCCATGAATACCGCGTTAAGGAACTGCGTCACGTCCTGCGGGCCGAGCACCTTGGAGACCGGGCCGTTGTTCACGAGGTCCTGGAGCTGCGCCGTTGCCTTGTCCTTGTCTTTGCTGACATCCCCTCTCAGCGCCTCGCCGGCCTTCGCGAGCGCCTCCGGCCCGCCGGTCCTGCGGATTGCGTCCGCGACCTGCTGCCTCTGCGCCAGGCCGACCGGGTCCTTCTCCATCTCCTCGGCGACGTTCCTCAGCTTTTTGATTCCATCCAAACTCGCCGCTTCATCTTTTGTTAGAGTCCCTGCCTGCCTCTTCTTTTCCAAATACGCCAGGGCCTTGTCGGTCTCCTTCCTGTAATCGGCAGCGGTGAAATTCGGCGGCTTGCCCTGCGCCTTGAGCGCGTCGTTGCGCTTCTTGATTTCCTCCTCGATGACCTCGCGGTAGGGCTTCTCGCCAAGCGATGTGATTATGCCCTTGGCAGCGAGCGCGTCGAGCCTTTTCTTCAGGTCCGCCCTGTCCTCAGGGGACATGTCCCCCCATTTCCGCGCGTCTTCCGCTAGCCTGGTAAGCTCGGCCATCGCGCGCTCGTCGCGGTGGATGTCGTTCAGCTTCTTCTGCGTCTGGTACGCGAAGTTCAGCCTGCCCTCATAGCCGGCCATCGCCCTGTTCGCCTCGCCCACCCTGCCTGCCGAGAGTGTGTCGTTGGCTTCCAGGAGCGTGCCCATCAGGTCGTTGTAGTTGAAGCCCACTGTTTTCGTCTTGCCCGTGGGATTTCCGCTCGCATCTGTCACCGGCCACTCGACCGGCTTGAAGTCCCCGCTTTTCTGCTCCTCCGCGGTGGCTCCAGGCAGGAGCTCCTGGTAGTTCAATTCGGTAGCCGCCCTGCGCTGGTCGAGCAGGATGCCCGACTGCGCCTTGGAAAGGAAATGCGCCGCTCCCCTGAACCTAAGCTTTCTAGAAGCTCCCTCAGCGTAGTTCAGGTCTTTCAGCCTCTGTTCGGTATCGACGACTGCTGTCCCTTTCTTGTAAGTCTTGCCTTTGTATGTGACGTCCCTGCTCATCTTCAGGGGCTCCTTCCTCTCCACGCCGCTTTGCTGGTCCTTGACAACCCTCTCGTTTCCATACGCATTGTCGTTCGCCTTCGCTTTCTTCCTCTCCTGCTGTATCTTTGACTGGTTCGTCAGGTGCGTTTCCCACAGGCGCTTCTGCGTCTCGACCTCCTGCATCCCCTTTCCCATGGCCCGTGCGCCGCTCCCGAGGAGGGCGGTCTGCCTGCCGTCCGGCTTCTCGCTCTTTGCCTCGGCCATCTCCTCCCCGACTTTCAGGAACGATTCGGCCGCATCGCGCAGCCTCCACCTCCCCTCGTCCCTGTTGTCGTGCCTGATTTTCCTGACGCTCTCGTCATGCGTCTTGAGCGATTTCTGCGCGGCCTCGGCGAACTGGATTATCTGGAGCCCGCGCTTCGATAACTCGGCAGCCTCGGCATTGGTTTTCTTCGCCTGCCCGGGCTCTTCGGTGAGCGCGCGCATCCTGAGCCCCCCGGCCTCCTTGAGCAGTGCAAGGCCCTTGCCGTAAATGGCCGCCGCCCTCTGGAGCTGCGATTCCATCCACTTCGGGTCCACCGCGCCGGCCTCCTCCCTCTGCCGCTCGGCCTCTGTGGCATCCCCGCTTTTCTCGGCCGCCGCCGCCCTGGCTGAATGCCATGCGTTTTCTGTCTTGTAGACCGCCTCAATCTTCCTCCTTGCGGCCGCGCCTGAAGGGACGACCTCCCTGTTGCCCCTTTCAAATTCCAGCTTCCCCAAATCGGCCGAAAGCCCGCCCATCCTGATGCCGAGGGCCTGCATCCTCTGGCCTGCTGGCAGCGAAAGGACCTCGCCGAGCACGGTCCCCTTGTCCTTCTCGCCAGCCTCAGCGGCCTTCAGCTGCTCCTCTAATGTAGTATTTGATACGAGCGCCTTTCCCGCGATGCCGTCCAGGCTCTTCGGCTCCCATCTCCTCTTGTCGTCCTCCGGCCTCGTCGCGTCCTGGACCCGGCGCCTATCCAGTCCTTTGTCCTTCCGGTGGTCCCCCAAAATCCTGTGGGCGAGTTCAATCGCGGCTTTTGCTGTCGGGTCGCTCTTCTCCATCCGGGAAGCGGTCGCATAATCAGCGGCAAGCATCCTTGCCATCTCGGCCCCGGCAAGGTCCCTCCGCTCGAACAGGACCAGGGACATGTCGAAATATGCCTGCAGGTTCTTTTTGGCGCCAGCGTCCCGGGTCTTGTCCAGCGCTGTTGCGCGGTCGAACTGGAGCCTCAGCATCCACCGCGCCTGGTCCGGGGTGTATTTTTTCTTGGCTTCAGCGGAAAGGCCTTCAGTTACCCCGAGTATCCTCCCTCTGTCGTCCTCGCTCTGGGCCTTGCTGTATGCGCTGTAGCCCATCACGAAGGCTGCGACCTTGTCATAGTCGCCATCCTTTATGGCCTCCAGCGCGGAAGCCGCGATGCCGAGGATTTGTTCTCTCGTGTCCCTCCTGCCCTTCACTGCGTCGCCGACGTTCAGCACCCCGGCAAACTGGGTCCTCAGCCTCGGCAAGTCCTCTTCCGATGCCGCGAACAGCGCGGCTATATCGTCGGCCGAGCCAAGAAGCACGGCGCGTGCCGCTTCGGCTGCCTTCAAATCGGCATCGGCAGGCTTCTCGCCCTTTGCAAGTGCGGCAAGGGCCTTGTCCATGCGGGTGATGCCCCGCGTATACTGGAAGCTGAGCGTGTCCAGCTGCCTTTCGGTCTCCTTGCGCTTCTTCGCCATCTCCTGCGCGGCTCCGAGCAGCTTGACGTAAGTGTTCGGGACCTTGGCGAGTTCGGCCATAGCCTTGCCTTTGGCTTCCGCATCGGGCCCCAGCTCCTTGTACCTCTGGAGGTACCTGGCAGCCATCGCCGCGCCTTCAGGGCCGGTACCGAACAGCGCCTCCAGACCTTTCTTTACCGTAGCCTCGTCAAGAGGGGGCTCCCTGGTGAATAAGCCATGCACGGCATTCAGAAGGCCGACGTCCTCCATCCTGGCGGAAACGGCTTCAATCTGGGCGCGCCTCGCCTCCGCCTTCACGAACGCCGAGGCCGGCGGGTCCATATAAGAGCGTGCGAGCTTTGCCTGGGCATCGACGTATTCCGGGGACAAGCCCCTCGCCAGGCCGGCGAATGCCCTGGCGAACACTTTCGCAAGCCCGGCCTTGTCCGTCGCCTTCCTTATGCCCGCGCGATACTCCCCGGCAAGGTCGAGGGCGCTGCGCATGTTCTCGCAGTCCGCGAGCGTGGCATCGGGCGCGCTGCCCCTCTGAATCAGCGCCTTGATGGAATCCGTGATGCCGGATTCGGTAAGGCTCTTCCATGCGGGAATCTTTCCCAGCTCGCCTGCAAGGCGCGATGCGGCCTGCTTCACGGCGTCCTCCATCTTCATCTCGCCGCTTGCCACGCCCGCGCTCCATTGTTCGAGCTGCTTCCTGTAGGCGGCGTTGCCCTTCATGCATTCAGCGCCGAGGAACCTATGGAGGGCAGCAACGGCCGGATTGCCGGACGCTAGCGCGTCCAGGCCGCGCGCGAAAATCTCGCCTGCCGCCTTCCTCACCGCGCCCTCCGCGCCCGCCCTGAGGCTTGCTATTGCCTGCTCCGCGAACTTGAACCTCTTCTCGACTGCGGCCACTTCCTCGGGAGAGACGAGCTCGCCTGAGGAGAGCCGTTCGCCGAGCGACTTCGCATCGAGGTGCAGCTTGCGGAGCGACTCTTTCAGCGCGCCTCCTATGTCTATCGTGTTCCGCATAGCCGCTGGGCTTTTCTCGAATTCCTGGACGGCTTTGCGGAGCCCGGTCAGCTTCTTGTCAATCTCATTCCGTGTCTCGGGCGAGCTTATGTACTGCTGGGCGGTCGCATAAAGCGCAGAGGCGTCGGCGAAGTTCCCCTTGCCAAGGAGGCCGAGCGCGCCCTTGACGAAGCCGAGCGCGGTCGTCTTCACGTGCTCCGCCTTCTGCCCTGCGACCTCCTTGAGGGCGAACGAGCCCATGTCGATGGCCTGCCGGGCCTTGAATATGCTCTCCATGGTTTCCTGCTCGGGCTTCTCCTTGCCGGGGAGAAGCCCTTTCACAAGCTCGATTAGCCTGGCGTCGCCGAGCTTTGCAAGCCCTGAAAGCAGGGCGTTGCCTTCCTGCAGCAGCCTGCCAGCGACTTCCTTCTTCGCCTCATCGAGCGTCTTCTTTCCCTCGTTGAGCGCGTTCCCGAGCGAGAAAAGGGCGGCCTTGTAAGCGGTGTCCGCAGTCTTCAGGTAGTCCCCTGCCACGAACTGTAGCATCCGCGACATCTCCGACCGCGCGTCCCTGATGGACGATTTCACTGCGTTTGCGACTAGCTGGGCGGCGTTCTCCTTGTCCTTCTTCTGCTCGGGCTTGTCGGATGGCATCTTGCCGAGCTGGTTCGTCATCGCCTTGAGCCATCCGAAGGTCTCAAGCGCGTTTTTGAATTTATTCCCGTCTACCTCCTTCGCGGTCTTCGGATTCTGCAGCCTGCGGAGCATGTCACGCAGGGATTCGCCGAGCTTTTCCATCGCCTCGCGGAGGGGCCTGCTGGCCTCCTTCTCAGCCATCTTCCTCAGCTCGCCGAGCGCCTGGCCGAGCGCGGCAGCCATCCGCATGCGCGCCTGCATTATCTTCTGGTGGAGCTGGGCGGCCTCCCTGTGGATGTCCTGCAGGGCCCCTACGATCTCCTTCATCTTCTCTGCAGCGGGCTTGAATTTCTCGTCGGCCAGCTGCTTCACGTTCTGCACCAGCTTGTCAAGGAGCTCTTTCTTCTCGTCGAACGCCTCCTTGTACCGGACGTACATCATGCCGGCCTGCAGGAGCATTCCAGCCCTCGCGGTGCCTATGAACTTCGCCGCCTTCCCTATCGCCGAGGCAAGCTCCGGCGGCGCTCCGATTTCCTTGAGCAGCGCGTCAAGGGCCTTGAGGACGAATTTCTGGACCGCCTCCTCCGCCTCCGCGAGCGCCTTCTTCTTCTCCTCGTCAGTCTTCTCAGGGTCGCCGAGGACCTTGAGGAGCTCCTTCAGCTGCTTCTCCAGCTTGTCCGCCTCGCCCCTCATCATGTCGCGGACCGTCTGGAACGCCATCATGGACTGGACCTGGGCCATCATGGCCGCTGCCGCCCCGCCTGCCGGACCAAGAGCCCTCACCGCGGCAGTATAGAAATTTCCGGAGACCTCGTTCATATCCCTCTGGATGTCGTCATGGGACATCTGCACCTGGTCGTTGGTGAGCCGCTCCTGGACCTGAAGGACCCTTGAGAGAAGGCCCTTGTTGCCCTCGTGGCGGTAGATATCGCGGTTCTCCACGGCATGTATCGTCACGTCGGCTGCTGCGTGCGCCCTCTCGATGCTCTCCGGCGTCTCCCCGGACAAAATCCTGAAGAGGCGGGGAAGGCGTATCTTCATCTCCGTGGCGGCGTGCCTGGAGGTCTCGTCGCCTCTCTCGGCTGCCTGCTGGGCTGCGCTGCCGGTCCTGTTGTTCGCGTCCAGAATGGCGTTCAGAGCCGAGCCAAGACGCTGCGCTTTCCCCATGGATTCGGCGTCGTACCTTCCCTCGCGGCTCGCGGCGTCCGCCTGCTCCCTGTAACCCGCTAACTTCTGGAGGAATGTCCGCGCCTCAGGATGCCCCCCGAATGCCGCGTTGCCCCTGTTCTCCAATTCCTTGATGTCTCCTGTCGTGGCGGGCGGCAGGGCCCTGCTTAGTCCGAGCGAGGTGTTTTTCAGGAAGCCGCTGGTTTTCCGTATCTGCTCCGCGCCCCGGTTGAGGTCGACCTGGGACGGCTGGCCGGCCTGGAAAGGCGAGGGCAGCCTCGGCTGCAGGGCGGCAGCATCAGTCCTGAGGGCTTCGGCAGCCCCGGCTTGGGGGGTTTCCTTCTGGGCTGGTGGACCCAAATTCTCGCCTATGCGTATCTTTCAACTATTCTGATGAATTCCCTGAGCCTCTCGACCCTCTCGAAAAAACCCATCCTCTCGCCCATGGACCGGAGCATCTTCGTTTCCCAGTCCACGAGCGCGTCATGGAGGAGCCTGGACCTCTCGTACTCCTCCCGCAAATCATCGGGCTTTTCTTTTGCGGCATCCCAGCCAGCCAGGGCGGACTCCAAGCTCGAGATGCTCCTGTTCACCCTGACCAGTATGTCCCTCTCAGTCCGTTCTATGTTATTCTCCGTGACCAGTTCGAACTCCGGAACAGGCTCCTGCGCCGGGCCATTATCCCGCCTCGAGTCGGGCGAATCCATGCTAACACCCTGCTTCTAGGAGTAATACGTTAAATATATATTAATGAATCCGATTTCACCCTTTCCGTTTTTCCGCCCCCCCGCGCCTATCCGACCAGCACCCGGCCGCCATCCAGGCTTATTTTCCTGTCCAGGAACCGGGATATGACATATGCGTTCGTCCGCAGGTGCTCGCTTATCGCGCTCGTCCCGTACGCGGTCGGCCCCTCCGCAAGGGCGGCATACGCGAGAAGCTGGTCCGCGAGGTGAACGTCCACGTCCCCGCTCCCGGCATTGAGGGCATCCAGCGCTTCCTGCGCGACCGCCTCTGCCCTCTTCCCCCTCTCGCCAAGCGCATAGGCTCCGCGGAAGCCCCTCCATGCGGTGACCGCGTTTCCCGGCGAGAGCGTCTCATCCCGCCGCACGCGCACCTCCTCGATGCCGTTCTGCACGAACACCTTCTTTTCCCGGACCGCGATGTGCTCCGGGAGGGCGCCGAGCCTGATGAGCACCCGCGCCCGCTCATCATGCGGCCACGATGCGCAGCCGTGAAGGGATGAGGGCTCCACGCTGACCTCGATTTCCCCCCCGCCCCGCGGATAGTATCCAGCCTTCAGCAGCCGGCATCCGGCATCCACCCCGAAGAGCTTTATCGCCGGCAAAAACACGTTCTCGAAATAGTCGTAGCCCGGGGATTTCATGACATGCGTCCCGCCCTTTATCCGGAGCTCGCTCTCCTTGGATGCGGAAAGGAGAATGGGCATCAGCGTCTGCGCGACAAGCGTTGCCGAGCCGGCGGTCCCGATGTCGAACTCATACCTCCCCCCGACGATGGGGCCCGGCTCGAAGGAAAGCTCCCTGCTGCCGATTTCCGCCCCGGCAAGCGTGCCGCGGCACACGCTCCGGACCGCCCTGCACGCGGTGAGATGCTGGGGCTGCAGGCCGGGGTTCGGGCGGTTCGCCCTGATGTTGGTTATGCGTACAGGGTTTTGTGTTATGGACGAGAGCGTCATGGAAGTCCGGATGACCTGGCCGCCCCCCTCCCCGTAGGAACCGTCGATTTCAATCATTTATTCACTTCGTCAAATCCGCTTTTGTCGCATTGTTTATGCGGAGCATCTCCGAAGGCGAGATTTTTGTAAGCGAGTTTTGCGACCCGCCGCCACTGTAAACAACGTCCTTTGCAAGCACTTCGCTATCGATGAAAAATCGCGCTTTGTATCCAAAAGAGGGGGTCCCTCCCATCGGGTAGCCCGTCTTTTCAAGTATCTCCTGCGCCGTTGCAAATCTGAATCTCCTCGTGCCGATTAATGGCGTGAGCTTCTTCGTGTCGAGTCGCTTGTGGCCTGGGACTATCGCGACGACCAATTCATCCGTCGTTTCGTCAATTATGCACACATTCTTTACAAAGTCCTGTGGCTTCGCATTCGCTGAATCGGCCGCTTCTTCCACACTGTGGCAGGAAGTCTCGAAAACAAGGTGCTCGGCCTTTATCCGGTTGTCGGCAATGAACCTGACCATCTTGGCCTCATATCCGTCCATATCAGAGACACTGCAATAAAATTTATAGAAGTGTGGCCGGGTGCCCCGCAGTCAAATCGGAGCTTTATTTCGTCTTCTGCCAAGTGAAAGGCGTATAATACGATAGTGCTAAGTCTATACGGCTGAAGTTTGATGAATCTTTAACCGGGGTTCCACTGGAGGAAAGATTCTTGAATAGAAATAGGCCAGCGGGTTGACCCGCTGGCAAGGCGACCAGTTATCCTCCCATGCACTTCAAAACGAGCATGAACCAGAATATCTTAGCTCCATAAAATATATAAATCTTCCCAAGAATGTGACTGTTCCTGCACTCCGGTGGTGGCTTTTTCACGCAATGCGCGCGCATAGCCATTATAAATTGTTGCAAATAAAGGTTTGTCATGGTTTTTCATGGGAACGGCACAGACGGCGGCAGAGGCGACAGTCCTCTTTTAAAGACGTTCGGAGCTCCTAATAAGGTCATGGCAGGAAGAACCGGTGTGGTCATACCCTTCCCGGCCGGACGGGACGCCGCACAGAGGCGATTCCAGAGAGGTGGTGTTATGGCTGAGCGTGCTCCTGCGGGCATGGACAGGGAAGGCGCGGTTGCCCTGCTGGAAACCGTCGGGCGCATCCCAGAGGATGTCGTATCTCTCCTCGAGCTTCCCGAGAGGCTCTATTCGGTCGGTCCTGGGCCATCGATTTCATCCGACCCATCGAACGGGATAGGAAAGGTCGTCGCGTATCTCACGTTCAACTCTTCGATGCCTATGCTCCTGCCTGATTACGGCATCTACATCAGTTCGCGGGGCAGCAGCACATTCTGCACGCTCTTGGACCGCAGGAGGAAAATCATAGTCCATGACAGCGTAGGCAACGCGTTCGCCGAGGGCGACTCCTGGAACATGTTCGGCGATTCCGTCCGGGCCGCGCTCCAGGCCGTCCGCAGGCGCGAGGCTACCGGCGAAAAGTTCGATTTCATCATCAGCAAGGAGAGCTCGATAAGCACAATATAGGGACGTCTTATGGCAGGGGAGCGCTCGAAGCGGAAGAAGGAGGCGGACGGGCCGAAAAGGCCTTTCGATAAGGCGGCCGAGCCGCTCGTCCAATCCAGGCAGACCGGGCACGTCACTTCATCCGAGCTGGTAAGGCGCCTGTCTGCCCTCGGAAAGAACTGGGACGCCGAGCTCGAGCGCCTGCTTGGCATCCCCCCCATGATGCTTGTGAGCAGCGGGGGGGCCGCGCAATATTATTCGAGTGACGCCGATTTTTCAATCAGCAGTATCGTTTTGAGCCTGGTGCACAACGCCCCGCTCCCCCGGAACACGGAAGCGTTCGGCATCGCGCTGATGGAGACCGCCAACAACACTTACATCGTCATCGCTGACATGAAGCGCCGCGTCATAGTGAAGAAAAGGCTGATGTCAATCCAGGCCGAGGCCTCGCTCGACTGGGCCGAGGTCAAGTCGGAGCTCAAGTCTGCTCTCGCCCGCGCCGGGCAGGAGGACGCGAAGAAGGAGGGGCTCGTCGCGGTCTATGACAGCAGCCTCAGGACGATGAGGATGGCAGAGCCGAAGGCTCCTGTTGGCCTCGAAGGGATCACGGCGTGGTCCCCGGGGAAGCCGGTCTGAACATACTTACAATTTTTTTAACAAAAAACCACACTATTTATATACGCTTCCTGCCATAAACAAGGATATGCACGAACCCCGAAAACTGCTCATTCCCAGCATCAAGTTCACCGAAACCTCGCGCATCAAGGAATTTGGCAGGTTTTTCTCCGCAGTAGAGCTGGACCTTTACGGCCTTAAGCAGGTCCTTGACCGCGACGAGCGCGCAAGGCTCGCCTCCTCGCGCCTCATGCTGCTCGAGGCCGGCATCAGCACCTACTCGGTCCATCTCCGCGGCTTCAATCTGACGACCGCCGACAAGGTAACCGTCTCCCGGGTGGCGAATTTCTGCCGCGATGTCCACGATATACTCGAGCCGAAGGTTGCCGTCATCCACCCCGGCAACGGGCAGATGGCGGCCCTTGCGGACACGCTGCGGCGGATTGCCGAGAGGATACCGCCCGGCCTCGTCCTTGCAGTGGAGAACATGACGAGCGAATCGTCCGTCCTGCACTCGCCCGAGACGATTAAAGCGTTCAGGAGCCTGATAGAGGACTCGCCGCCCAACCTCGGCTTCTGCATCGACACCACCCATCCGGCCATCCTGCCGGGAATGCAGGGCGGGACATACACCGGGCTCGTGGTGGGGCACATGGAGGCGGCCCTCCCGAGGCTGAAGCACCTGCATCTTTCCGACCGCGCGGTGGCGGATGGCAGGTCAGTCAAGCACATCCCCATCGGCTCGGGGATGGTGGACTGGGAGCGCTTCGCAGTCTCGCTCGATGTCATTGGCTATGGGGGAATGGCAGTCATAGAGCTGCGGAACTCGAAGGACCTTCTCAGCGACACCGTTTCATCCGCCTGCCGCTACTACGGCTGCGATGAAAAGGATTTAAAGCCGCAGGGCGCTAGTATCAGCATGCCGGACGACGTAAAGCGTGTCAGTAGCGACAAGCTTCCGCAGAGGCTCTCAAGCATACCCCCGGCGATATCGAAGCTCCTCGACATCCCGGCCGAAGGCGTGGTGGAGGAGGCGGCGGATTATGCCTATTTCGTCGTCCCCACCAAATCGTATTCAGCGAGGCACATAGACCCCCACTTCATCCTCACCGGCGAGAGTGACCGCATAAGCTGGGCGGACTACGTTTTCGGAATCAGGAGGGACGGCAACTCGATGGTCGCCATCCTCATCGACAAGGAAAGGCGCATCGCGGTGGAAGAAGTGGTAGTGAATACATACACCGATTCGAAAGTGGACTGGAAGAAGTTCGAGGACGCGATCAGGAGCGCCCTGCGGCTCGCCTCCAAGAACAAGGATGCGGACCACGTCCGGGTCGTGATGGGCGACTCCGACGTCATCAGCGCAGGCGACGAGAACTCCTGGTCAGGTGGGTCCCCTTCTTCCTAGTTCTTCATCCACGACTCCCAGCACGCCTCTCAGCCCGGTCCTTATCTCTTCGGTCCTTGCGCTCTGAAGGAGCCCCTGGAAGTTGATTTTCCATCTTTGGAGCACGTCGGTGGGCACGTCATGGATTTCCGTCCGCAGCACCCCTACTATCTCCGCAATCGCCTCTGCGTTCCCGCGGCCGAGCGCCTCCCTGAGCGGGACGAAGATGTACTCCAGCATCTGGACGCGCGCTGCGACCGGGTCGCCCTGGATGCCCCTTATCCTTGCCCCCATCGCGTCTATCAGGGCCTGGTCCACGGTGAAAGTGGCCGTGCCCTGCGCGTCCCTGCTCAGCACGGTGCCTGCGTATCTTCCGGCAACCGCGGTCAGAGCGTCGGCATCCATCCTCCCGACCTCTGCGGCCCCCTCCCTTATCCCCTCGAAAAACGCCGCGATGTCCCCGGGCGTATAGGTGCCGCGCTTTATCTCGCGCGTTATCATTTTGAAGAAAATCACGTGGTCCCTGTTCCCTACGCTGCCATCCGGGCGTATGCCCCTCCCCCACCCGATGCCGGCATTCTCGAAATCAATCCTCATGAGGCTGAGGGTGCCTCCCTCCCCCCTCACGACGACATAATTCCCAGCATGGGAATCAGGCAGGCCGAGCGCATAATCAATCATGCCGAGCCTCCCGGCCTCGCGGAATAGCGACTGCCTCTCTGCTTCGGTCAGGTTGCCCTGCGCCAGCGCCGTGCGGAAGTCCATCTCGCCGACGACCTCCTGCAGCGCCCTCGCGTCGGGCCCTTCGCCCAGGCGTATGAAATGCGGTGCCTGCTGCCCGGCCGCGGCATAAAGCTCCGAGCCGAAAGCTTCCTGCCTGAAGGGGCGCTCCCTGTATATGAAAGGCGTGCGGGTCCCGTCCGCGCGCTCGATTATCACCCGATAGACGCCCTGCTCGGCGAATGCGGTTATCGCCACAACAGAGCCCGTCGGCTGGCCCGTCCTCACTGCGGCATCAAGGTCTGCGGAGATGCGTGCAAGCTCCTGCTGGGGAATCTGAATCCTGGGCCCAGCTCCCTGGCCGGCCGCAAAGTGCGCATTGACCGCCCCGGCAATCTCCCGCTGCGCCCCGCCTACGAGCGCGCCGCCCAGCCTCCGGTTGCCCACATATCTTTCGAATGCCCTGTCGGTGCCCCTCGCGCTGAGTATGAACGCGCTGTTCCCGGCAAGGCCGCTCACAGCCGTCCTCACCCTCTCGGGAAGGAGCGCGTGCAGGCTTGCGTTCCTCTCGACGCGCGCAAGCACGGCAGGGTCGGTGATGGGTCTCTCCCCGGTCCTGTGGAGCTCGTAGAGGGCGACGTCCCTTGCAAAATTGGCAATGTCTCCCGGCCTTGTCAGGTTGAGCTGCTGCGCCAGCTCAAAGCCTACGGCATCCTGCATTCCCTGGGAGCTCCCGGTGAATTGCGTCCGGGCGTTCGGGTCGCCGGCGATGAGCCGTCCTGCCATCTGTGCCGCATCCGCGCGTTCGCCAGGTGTTCCCCCCTCGCGCGGGACCTGCGCCGGCCCGGGCATGGCCATCTGGTCCGCAGGAGGGAGCGGAGCCATCCTCACGGTCCCCCTGCCTTCACTCGGCTGCGGCGGTGGTGGGGGCTGTCTCCTGGCCGGCTGGGGTTGGCCCTCTTCTGCCGGCGGGGCGACTCCCCTCCTGGTCCCGCCGCCCCCTGCGGGCGGCTGAGGGGGCGGCCTCGGGGGGCTGCCCTGCGGGATGAGGTCGCTTTCAGAAACAGGAATCGTCCGGCCGGGCCCTCCGTATTCCGGAGGAAGCGCCTGCGTGTCGCCAGGGTTCGGCACTCTCCTCTGCAGGAAGCCGGCATCCGGAGCCGCCCTGGCGCCTGCCTCTGCCCTCAGCACCCCGTCCCTGACTCCCTGCCAGAGCCCGGTCCATCCGGCATCTCCCATGTTCATCATGCCGTCGAACATCGGGGCTGCTCCGATGTCCCTGGTATTGATTATGCCCATACTCTCCCGCATCCTGGCATCTCCTAGTATGGTGCTCCCGCTTCTCCGGACCTGCATGGCGCTGTCCCTGTGCCTCTCCGGCACGGCCTGCGGGCTGTCGAACACCACGAACCTCTGCTCGCCTCCGATGCTGAGCTCGAGAACCCTGGCGCCGGGCGCGCTGCTGAGCCTGCGGGCCTCGACTCTGCCCATGCCTGCAAGCGGCACTACGTACGCGGCCCTTCCCTCCGGAATAGCGGTGAGCAGAGCGCCATAATTATTGACGAACACCCGGTCTCCATCGCGCCTCACCGCGACAGTCCTTCCGTACATCGCCTGCGGTATCGCCGCAGAGTCTGAGAAGACTATGTATTCCCTTCCGCCGACGGCCGAGGTCCTCAGCCTCGCGGTGCTCACTCCGCTCGCTTCGAGGCTGCTCAGGAACTGCCTGCGCTCTGAGCGGCCCATGTCGTCAATACGCACAAGATATCTGTCCTGTCCGTCAGGCAGGGCGGCCCGGACGCGCGGGCTTGCGGCCTCGCTTATGCTCGGGTTGGTCGCCATCCGCCCGTTCGCCATGAAGCTCGTGCGGCCGTCTATGCCGTCCAGGTGGGTGGTCGGCATGCCGTTGAGCGCCGATGGTATCTCTTCATAGCCCTGCGCCTCGAAGCGGCCGAGCTGCGCCCCCTCCATCGCAAAGCCCATGCCTGAACGCTGTCCGTTGTAGCCGTCAAAAAGGGAATGCATGTCCGCCCTGAAGCGCGCCCCTGCAGGGGTGTCCGGGGCGAATTCCGAAACCCAGCGCCTCATGCCCCGCATCCACGGGCCGTCCATATTCTCGCCGAAGGCCATGGTGGTGACTTCCTCCACGGTCCGAAGCCTTGGCGGCCTTCCTTCGGCGTGCGCCCGGGCTATCTCGGCCTGGTTCATTTCGTATGTCAGGTGCACGAACACCCTGTGCAGGTCCGTCACCAGCTGGTCCCTCATCGGGGCGAGGGAAATCTGCCCGTCGGGCATGCTGAATGCCCGATACTGGCCGAACGTGTCCGAGTCTATGGCGCCAAAGCGAAGGAAGCTCCATGTGCCATCCCCGTTGTCCCTCACGCGGTAGCCCTGGCTTTCGAGCTGGTGCGCGATGTGCGCAGCCTCGGCTGCCGGCTGGTTCCTTATCCGCAGCCACATCGCCCACACGTTGCCTTCGTGCCTGTCGTAGAATCCAGCGGCAGTGAAGCCTGTCTGTGCATAGCCGAGGGCCTCGAGGAACTGCTCCGGATGGTCGCGGAACTCGCCGAAAAGCTGGTCCCGCGCCTCGGTCGTCCTCGGGTTGCCGGAGGAGAATACTATGGAGTACAGGTCTTCGGCGGCATCCACGCTTACATCCACCCTGGCAGGCCTTCCCTGCGAGTCGGTGAGTGCCCTTCCGGCATCTATCTGGCCGTGGAAGTCCCGGATGTCGCGCATGAGGCCGTACTCTATTCTCTGCCCTTCGGGCGAGACATAGACGAGCGCCCTTCCGTCCGCGCCTCTTGTAAGTATGTCCGGCGAGGGCGCTCCGGTGAGCCTGCCGCCCTCGCTTCCCGTGGCATCGGGGCTGAGGCCCTGCCTCTTGGCGAAGAGGGTCATCGAGGTGCGCTCCCTCCCGCTCACGTCCCTGAAGGTGCGCGGCCTGCCCTGGCTGTCAACGACTTCAATGGTGAGCCGGTACGCCCCGACGAGGCCGTTCTGGAAGTCTATTCCGCGCACCACGACCCGGTCTCCGGGCTGGAGGCTTGTTGGGTCTATGTCCGGCCTCACTATCCCCTCGACATTGCGAAGCAGGTCCCCGGTGAGTATCATGCCTGCGATGTACGGGTCATCAGCGAGGCTGGTGAAACTTCTGTAGGCGTCGCTCCTCACCGCGGCGTCCGGGAGTTCGCCGAGCCTTATGCCGAGCGCGTCATAAAGCGCCCGCCTCGCCTCCGCCGTGGTCGGCTGGGCGGAATATGCGCGCGCGAGCTCCTCCCGCGGCACCCCGTATCTCTGTGAAAGGTAAGTGCCAATCTCTCCTCCGAGGCCTGCAAGCTCCCTGAAGTACATCCCCTGCTCGTTCCAGTAGCCGGCCATTGCGCGCAGCTCGCCCGCCTGCTCGCGCAGGTCGTTCGCGCGCCGCATCAGCCGCCCGGCCTCGCCCTCCAGCATCCTGGCCGCGGTGCTTCTCTCATCCGCGAGGCCGTCCAGCCTGCCCCTCTCGGCCCGCAGCCTGGAGACCTCTGCCATGTCTCCCCTCTGCTCTGCCGCCCTTATCTGCGGGTCGAGCGCCCTCACCTGCTCTTGATAATTCGTTGCCTCGGCCTCCGCGGCTGCCTTCCTCTCAAGTATACTATTATATTCCGGCATGACCTGGGCCTCGAGCCTCCTGGCTTCTGCCTCCAGCGCGGCCGCCCTTTCTTCAAGCGGCCTCGCCCTCTCGCGCAGCAGGCCGAGCGTCCTCTGCTGGTCCTGCGGGGACATCTCAAGGAACGCCGCCGCGGCCTCGCCCCTCGCGGCGACATCAGCGGTTCTGTGAACGCGCACAATCTCCTCGGGCGTGTATCTTGCAACGGCCGGCGGTGCCGTAGCGAGCCTCCCCTGCGTCAGGTCGAGCGTTGTGGCCTGGATGGAATCCATCACCGGCCTCCAGACGTCGTACCCGCCTCCGGTCTCCCTCGGAATCTGGCGCATCGTCCCCCTGAAGGCGCGCTCGAGCGGCCCCCGAAGACGCCTCTGCGCGTACCGGGCGAGCGCCTCCCTCATCCCGCTCGTAGGCCAGCCCATCTCGCCGATGGCCGCGGGCTCCACGCTGAACACGTTCACCCTGTCCCGGAAAATGTGGACTTCGACCTGCAGGCCTCCCCAGTCTATATACGCGGTGCCGTGCTGCTCCAGGGCTTCGTTGCCTCCGGAAAAGTGCGGAGTCCTCACCGTGGCCGTGTCGGGAAGCCCGCCCTGCTCGAAAAGCCTGAATGTCGCCGCCGCATTGAAGTAGTCCTGCGCGCCGGGAACCGCCCTGCCGGCCTGCTGCGCGCTCGCCCGCGCCAAATCCTGCACGGCATCGTACGCAAGCGCGCCCTGGAAATCGGCCGGCCTGGCGCCGGTCCTGACGCTCTCCCCGAGCGTCCTCGCGGACTCCAGCGCCGCGGCTCCGTCCCTCTCGACGAGCCGCGAGGCGCTCCTCCTGAACTGCACGGCCGCGTCTATCTCCCTTGCTCCGGCCGGCGTAGATGGGTCTATCGTCCTCGTGCCGCCAGCGGTGATGAACTCCATCGCCGCCCTGTCCGCCGGATTGGCTGGCGGGCGGCCCTGCGTGTGGAGCGCGTACATGTCAGCGACTGCCGCGGCATCGACCGCGCGCGTCATCCTGTCGGCATATCCGGGCGCGAGGGCGTCCCTGTGGCTCCACTCTCTGTAAAGCCTGCCGCCGAATTCAATCACCAGGTCGCGCACTGCGGGCGGGAGGCTGTCAAGCATGGCCCTTGCCTGCGGCGTGACCTGGCTGCTCTCAAGGCCGAACCTGAAGTTCGACGCGAACCGCCAGAGCGTTTCGGGGCTCGATGCGAGGCTGCTTGCGAGAATCCTGCCCGCGTATTCGGTTGCGATGCGCGTCTGCTCCTGTGCGTTCCCTGCCGCGGCTGCATACCTTTCCTGGAAAATGCCCACCTGCTCGCGCACCTGAGGCGGCATCGCGGCAAGGTCCGCGGCTGCCGTAGCATCGCCTGCGTTCAGCCTGCCTGCGAATGCGCCGAGGTTGTCAGGCTGGACAAGGTCCACCGGTGACATCCGCGTGACCGGAGCGGGCGCCACGGCAGGCTGCGCCTCTGCAGGCCGCGGGACTGTGGCTTCTTGCGGCTGCTCTGCTCCTCCTCTCTGCGGAGTGGTCCTCTCTTCAACGGGCGGCGCCCTCGGGACTGTCCGCTCCTCCACAATCATGTCCGTCGTGACAGGGATTGTCCTCTCTTCCGCCGCCCGGCCGCGCCTTGCCCCTGTAGCGGTCCTCTCCTCCACTATGTCGCTGTCGCGGACGGTCATCGTCCTCTCTTCAGCGCGCTGCTCCTGTTGGGCCGCCCCGCGCCTTCCGGGGGTAGTCCTCTCGCCAGGCGGCTGCCCTTCGCCTGGAGGCCTTCCCCCCCTGCGCTCGGGCGTCGTTCGCGGACCGGGCGGTGGCTCGCCCCCTCCGCCTCCAGGCGGCCGCCCGCCTCCGCCAAACCTGCGCGTCAGCTCGTCGCGCACTGCCTGGTCGAACGCCTGGCGCTCGGCCGGCGTCGCCGCTGCGTCCGTAACGCCGCGCATGTCATCAGCATGCAGCACGACACGGCCGTCGCTCCTTCCTATCGGCCTGTCGCTGCCGCCGTGTGATATGAATTCGCCGACTGCCGGCATGTCCGGGGATGTCGTGTCGAAGCCCGCGCCGAAGTACCTGCCGTCATGGCCATCAAGTATCTCGCCGACTCTCTGCCTTGTTGCGGGCGAGTCTGGCGGTATCGCGGCCCCGCGCTCTGCCGTGGGGCTGTACATGTTGCCAAGCAGAGTCCCCCCGTCCACGCGGCCGCCGATAAGGCCGTGGCCCGACGCGGCCGCCGTGGCGCTCGAGAACTTGGTGAGGAAGTCTACGTTCGCCTCGGCGAAATCAGTCCTCAGCCCGGTGAAGCCCGGCGTCCCGTCCGGCCTCGAGCCGACCCTCCAGCCGACAGCGTCCATGTCTATTGGCTGGAATGTAAGAACCCTGCTGCCGTCTGCGCGCTCAACGATGACTGCAGCGGTGTTCCTCGCGAACCTGTCGCCGAGCACCGCGCGCCTGGACATCTCCTGGTACGCCCTCCAGGCCTGGAATATGCTGTCCCTCCCCCCTTCGCTCCCGGAGAGCCTGTAGAACTCCTGCACGACCGGGTCTGCGAGGAATGCCGCGAGCCTCTGCTCGTATGCGCGCACCACCTCTGGAGAAGCGTCCGGCGGCGGGGGCTGCGGCACGTTTAGCACCTCGTCCCTCAGCATCGAGACTCCGACGACACGCACCTGCTCTGTCGAGCCGTCAGGCAGCCTTATCGTTATCTGGGTGCCCCGGACGTCGTGTATATCCTCGAGTATGCCGAACTCCTGCCTCACGGGAGTGCCGTCGCGGTAAGTCAGGCCGGTGTCGTATGAGTATCCCTCGTGTATGCGGGATGTCCACATTCCCTCGGCCACAGCAAGGTCGCGCCCTAACCGCGCCGGCGCGACGTCCTCGCTCTTTACGAATACCCTCCTCCCGTTGGAAAGCGTTACCTCATAGACGCCCCTCATGCCGCCGCGGAATTCGACGCCGGTAACAGTCGCGCCCTCGTATCCGGGCATGGCAGCTATGTGCCCCTCGAGCCCGCCCCTTGTCATGAGCTCGAAGAATCCATGCACCATCGTGTCGAGGCGCTGCTGCGCCGTGTTCCTGGCATCGCCCGGAGGCATGGCCTCTATCCTTGTCCTCTCCGCATTGAACCGGGACATGTCCACGCCGAGCCCTTCGAGCACGGCCATCCTGCCTTCGGTGCCGCCGTTCGAGTACAGCTCGGTCATGATGCTCGTATCAAGACCCCTCGCCTGCGCGGCCCGCGTCACCATGTCCAGCTCCTGGGTGCGGAGGTCATCGGCCGTCCGCGCGGCCCTTGCTTCCTGGGCCTCCTGCACGCGCGCACGCTCGTGCACCGCCCCTTCCCATTCTGTAGCGAGCCTCGCCCTTCTTGCCGGGTTGGTCTCGCGGTTCATCCTGAGCAGGGCCTCCCCGAGCCTCGGGTCAGAATTGGCTATGTCCTGTATCCTGAGGAGGCGCTCGGGCTCGCTCATTCCGGCGAGCCTGTCCGCATATGCAGTGAATTCCGCGGCTGTCCTCGGGGCGCCTTCGGCTGCCATCCTCCGGAACGCCTCGGCCGGCGACATGCCGCTCGCCAGGGACTCCACGATTATCGCGCGCTCCTCCGGCGTCGCCACCCTGAACCGCTCGGCGAACATCGGGTCCTGCTCAAGCACCTCGAGCCTGCGCTCGAGCCTCCTTGCGAGGTTGGAGTCCACTCCGAACAGGTTGTCAATGGCATCGCGCAATCCCGCGCCGCCCCTGATGTCGTCAAGGAGCGACCTCGGAGCAGCGGTGACCTCCGCCGCAGGAGGTCCTTCCGCGGGCCTCTCGCCCGGCGCTCCCCTGCGTTCCGGCCTTGTCCCTTCGCCAGGCGGCTGCTCCCTCCTGGTCGGAGTGCCAGTCCTTTCCTCTGGCGGAGGCTGCCTCCTTGTCGGAGCGGTAGTCCTTTCTTCGGTTGGCGGCGGCCCTCTCCTGCCCCTTCCCGGGACCGTCCCCTCGCCAGGCGGGGGCGTCGGGGCCCTTGACGGCCTCGTGGGCTCTATTACAGTAGTCTCTTCAGCGCCAACCGCAGCGCGGCGCGGCACGGTGGCAGCTTCCTCAGCCCTCATCGGCAGCATGCTTCCTTCCGGCAGCCCTGCTTCCCTTTCGAATCTCCTGAATGCCCCTTCGATTGCCTCGGCCCGTGCCGGGTCGCTCGCGCGAATCTGCTCGAGCCTTGCAGCAGCGGCGTCCGCCCTGTCGCTCTTTATCATGTAGCGGCGCGTAACTTCGGCCATGGGGTCCCTGGCGTTCACCATCGGTTCGACTTCCCTCATGAACCCTTCCATGACCTGCAGGTCTGCCTGCGCCTGGGCCCTGCCCGGCGCGTTCGCGTCCGCTGCCGTCGCGGTTGTCCTCGCAAGCGCGTCGTTGACGAGCACCTGGTCCGCGGTGCTGCGCGCCCTTTCCGCCTCCCTTATGGGGCTGAACGTGGACATAGGCTCGTCTGCCGCGCGGTAAAGCCCGCCGGCATCCATGAGCACGACGTCCCCTGCGCGGACCTCCCTGCCGTTTATTGTCGTGCGCCAGTTCTCTATGAACTGCCTGCGCGCGGCCCCGGTAAGCCCGGTCGGTATCGCGGACTCGGGCGGGAACATGACTATGAATTGGAAGTCATGCATCCCGTATCCGTTCGCCTGGAGCGTCTCTCCGATTCTTTGTATCTGTGCGTAAGTGTCAGGCCGGACGAACTCGCGTATCTGCGTCGGGCTCATGTCTCCGATGTACATGCCCGGCAGCAGGTCCATCGCGACCGCGATGTTGCCATCCACGTTCACGAAGCCGTAGAATCCGGGGCCGACAGGAAGCTCCCTCCCGTCGCCTGACCTGAACGTCATGCCGGAAATTGCCGAGAGGTTTCCGGCCTCGCCCATCTCCGCATGCTCGCCTGCCCTTGCCGGGTGGCCCGTGACGAATTCAAAAAGGTTCTCCCAGTGCTGGGCCGTCCTCTGCTGTCCGCCAGGAACGTACGGGTCCTTGAACACCTTGACGGCCACGGTCCTCGGCTGGCCGTTCACCATTATCTCTGCGACCCAGACGCCTGCCGTGGAGCCGACCGAGTCCTCGGTGTTGTCAATCCTGCGGATGAGCCTGGCCCTCTGCGCGTCGGCTAGCGTGGTGGTCGAGCCGTCGGGCAGCGTGATGGTCCTCGTGTTGTATTCGGACGGCATGGCCCTGAAGTCCTGCTCGCCGAGGCCCTCCTCCGGCCGCAGCGGCACGTCGTGCGGCCTCGCGGCCTCGTCATTGACGAACCTTGTCGCCTGGTCGCGGTTCATCCCGCGCTCGCTCATCAGGCGCTCGGTCCTCATCTCGCGGCCGACCTGGAGGATGGCATCGGCTTCGCCCATTCCCGCCCTCCTCAGCCGCTCAAACCTGTCAAAGTGCTCGGTGGTTATGCGGCTCATCTCTGCCGGCGTCATGTCCCTGCCGTTCAGGGCCCTGTGGAACAGCCTTGCGTCCTCGACAATCTCGACGCTCGCCTGCCGTCCGGTGACGCGCTGTCCGGCCACGGATTCGAATGCCCGCGAGCTCCTCCCGAACGCGATTTCCTCCGCATATCTCCGGGCCAGGAAAGGCCTTTCCTCAGGCCTCGCGTTGTTGTAAGCCTCGATGTGACTCGCGTACTCCGGATGCTCGGCTGCAAGCTCCCCCAGCCTCTGCTGGCTGAGCACCGTGTCGCCGGGCGCCATCGCCTCGAGCACGCGCGCTATGCGTACGACCTCCGCGGAGGCGCCGCGCAGCCCGGCTTCGAGCGCCTCGCTCCCGCGTATGTTGCCGACCTCGGCCTCCATCGCAGCTGTCCGCGATACGGGCGGGGCCTCCTCGGGTCTCGGCCCGGTCCTTCCCTCCTCGCCGCGCGGCGCTGCAGCAGGCCTCTCGAGCGGAATCTCCCCGAGGGCCGCCCTTGCGATGTCCTGCCCGACCTCGGCGCGCTCGAGCCCCAGCCGGGCCGTCAGGAACCCGTGCTCGGCGTCGCTGAGGCCGAGCCTAGTCCGCACCTCGTTAATCCTCGCGGCCCTCTCGGGCGCGCCGAGATTGGAAAGGTTAATCTCATTATAATCATGATACGCTTCCGTGAGCCTCTCGGCCCTTACCGCCGCAGCGCCGCGTGCCGGCTCGGCCAAGGTTCCTGCCCTCTGGTTGAACTCCGTATGCACCGCATCGCCGAGCGCCCTCTCGCTGGTCTCGGCAGCCGCCCTCCTTGCGAACTCCGCGCCGGCCTGGCGCGGCGACGCGTTCTCGCCCCTCATCCTCTGGAAGAGAGCCATCTCATCCGGGCCTATGCCCAGCTCGCGCGCCCTCTGCTCTGTGAGGGTGCCGCGCGTGAATTCGCCATATCCTTCCCCAAGCGAAAGCGCCCTGACCGTCGCTGAGCCGCTCTCTGCCTGATTCAGGTCGCGCGCGCTTGCCGCCCCTTCCATCGTCGAGGCTATGCCATGGTCAACTGCATTCTCTGCAAACTGCGGCATCCTGTCGCTCTGCTCGAGCGCGAGCCTCATCTGCGCGCCGCGGTTCGGCCCCCCCTGCTCTGCCGGCCGCTCAGCAAACTGCCTGAACGCTGTCGGCGATTCCGGAGTGCCTGCAAGCTCGCGCGCCCGTGCAGCAACCGGGCTGTCCGCGGCTATGCCTGGCGGAAGCCTGTTCCCGTTCCGTATCATGAATTCCGCTGTCGCGGCTATGTCGCGCGCGGCCTGCATCTGGTCGCGCGGATACTGGACGCCCGGCTCGGACGGGTGGCTGTACGTCGTCTCTTCGGCGCCCCCGGGGATTATGGGGATCATCTCGCCTTCGTATAAATCCTTGGCCTGCGTGAACTCGCGCGTCCTCGCGGCCTCCTCGCCGCGGGCGCGCATGTCCCCGGCCCTGGTCGGCGGGGCTGCGGCGTCCGCAGCAGCCAGCGCCTCGGTAGGCGGGCGGCCCTGCAGCCTTGATTCGACATACGCACGCTCGTGCGGGTCTAAGCTCGCGCGCGTCCTGTTCCCCTGGAACACGTCGCGCAGGGCGGCCTCGCCGGCCTGCATCCGCTCGTTCCCTCTCACGGTGGCAACGTTCGCCTCGGCCTGGGCCGAGTCGCGCGAGCCGTGCGAGCGCTCCCACATGTACGTGAATTCCTCGTCGTTGAGCTGATGAGCGCCAACCCTTCCCTCGCCGAAAGCGTTGTAAGCCTGCTCATGCACTCCTGCCCTGTACTCCGGCGTCTGCACGTAGCGCTCGAAGGTCATGGTCGAGTCGCGGCCGACGGCCTCGCGGTATCCGGTCAGAAGCCGCGCCTGGTCCGCGGGGGGAAGCTGTATTCCGCGCTCGCCGAGTGCGGTCCTGTAAGCCTCGTATGATGCACGCGCAGGGGCGGGAAGCGCGCCGAGTTCCGTCGTCATCGTCCGGTACGCGCGCGCGGCCGACATCTGCTCGCGCGTGTAGAACGCCTCGCCCATCGTGAGCGCCTCGAACACCTGCCGTCCCCAGGAGCGGTAGACCGGTATGCCGCCCTGCCTCTGCACCTGGGCCCCCCGGTAGGTGGAGATGCCCACCTGCGCAAGCTGGATTGTCTGGAAGAGACCGCCGGCCGCGGCCTGCCACCAGAGCCTGTCCCCGCGCTGCACGGCGTCGATTTCGCCCGGCAGCTGGTTGATGAGGTAATCCCCCATGCCGACGCCCATGTATAAGAGGCCGCCGGCCTGGACAAGCCTCGAGGTCATGGTCGCCCCGGCAAGCGCGATTTCGGCCTCGGTCGCCCCGCGCGCGACAAGGTTCACCGCCTGGGCCACCTGGCTCGCTTCCGCAAGATAAACCGTGAACGGCAATACCATTGACACGCCGCCCATGACGACAGTGAAGACCGCGCGGCCGGTCCATCTTCCCTCCTGCGCGCGCATCTCGAAGCCCTGCCCCACCTGCTCGGCTCCGAGCAGCACGACGCCGACCAGCGAGGCTCCACCCGTGACCGGCGCGAGGGCTATGCTCAGCCCGCCGACGATTATCCTCCCGCCTATCTCCACCGTTTCCTGGACTCCCTGCCAGTACTGCATGTCCGAGAGGTTGGAGCGCGTGATTGTATCAGGGTCGTAGAGCCGGCCGCTCCTGACTTCGAATGGCACGGAGAGCCGCAAATCCTCTCTTGCGCCTGCAAGATTCTCGCCCTCGGCCGCCGCCATCGCGCTCAGGTCGGACGCGAACCTGTCTGCGGTCCTATTCAGGAATCCCATGACATAGTCGTCGCCCCAGTCCGAGGAGTGCGCGAAAATCCTTCCAGACACCTGGTCCCAGAGCGCCTCGCCGTGCTGGAAGGCCTCGTTCGCCAGCCTTTGCGCCTCGGGGGTCATGTTCGTCCGGTAAAGGCCCCAGTATCCTCCGCCCTCCTCTTCGTGCCATCTTGTGCCGATGCCGTATGTGGCCAGCTCCAGCCTGACGCGGCTTATCCCCATCTGGTCGTATTTCTGCCTCGCCTCGCCCCGGATGTCGTCATCGGTGTAAGAGGCCATCTCCCTGGCCTCGCGCCTTGTCAGGCTGTACATCTCCTCGGGTATGTTCAGCACTCTCGGCTGGAGCCTTCCAAGAGTCCCGAAGGTCCCTCGGTTCTCGGAATACACGGTCACGTAAGCAGGCCCGTCATAATGCCATTCGCGGGCAGCCCTGCCGCGGAACTCGAACATGGGCGCGGTCACCGGCTCGTTCCTTACCACGATGTCGGTGAACCGGGTATCATTTCCCTCAAGGAGCATGGTCGCGGCCATCTCATACTCGCGCGCTGCGTTCTCCCAGTGCGTTTCCGCGGTCTGGTAGTGCGGGGCCCAGCCAAGGCGCGCCTCGTCCTCCCTGTGCCTCTCGCTCGTCGCGCGCCTGTACCGATGAGAGCTGTCCCCCAGCCTGTGCTCGCTCTGCCCCCTCCTGAGGTGGGTATCGGCGAACGCCCAGGTCCTCTCCCTCTCGCGCTGCCTGCCGTAAGTCGCCATCTCGTCTGCTGTTACGTCGAGCTGGGTGACGAGGTCACTGCTCAGCCCGGAAACATATGTATATCCGCGGTCGTCATGGCCCTCCCTGATTATCCGAGCTGCCGCCGCGAAATCCTGCGGGTTGTCCATGATTGCCTGGTAGAGCGCCGCGGCCCTCTGCGCCTGCTCCTGGGGGGAGCCCGGCAGGGTGAGGTCGTTCAGCATCTGGGCATACGTCCTTCCGTTGGCAAGCGTATGGTCGCGGGGGCTGTCAGCGAGAGCAGCGGCCAAGGCTACAGCCACCTCCACGGTGGGCTGGAGCATCTGCCCTCCGGCGAGGATGGTGTCGCGGACACCTCCATGCCTGTCGGCGAGCCTGTCCATGTCCGCAGCGCCGCGCTCCATGCTGCCCTCGTAAAGCCCCAACAGGCTCGTCCTGCTGCCATCTCTCAGCCTCACATGGTCGCCCGTGACGGCATCGTTGCGGTCCTGCGCCTCCCCGTAGCTGCGGGGATGCTCCTCCTGGTTTGGCAGGCCCTCGGTGTACCTGCCCCGCAGCCCCTCCTCCCTCCTGCGCGTCTCCCATGCGGTGTGCCGCGCCCCGAGCTCCCTCGCGTCCGAGCGGGATGCGATTTCGGAGCGCCCCATGTCCCCTTCGATGCGGTCTAGCGCTGCCTGGGCCTCGCTTCCCCTGCCGCTGCGCCCGAGAGCCCTGGCCTCGGCAATCTGCTGGTCGTACTCGCTGGCATGATAATAGAAACTGTCCCCCCTCTCGATGACCGCCCTGAACGTGACACCGGTGCCGGGCGCCCGCCGTGGGTCGTACACCTCCCTGTCGAGGAGGGAACTGAACAGCGCCTGCCTCTGGTCGTTTCCGGCCGGCCCTGCCGGCATGGCCAGCAGCCTCTGCCTCAGCGCTTCCCTCTCGGAGGAAGGCGGAAGCTTTTGTATCATGTTGTCTATGAGTTCGGAGCTCGGCGTGATGTTCGTTACCTGCACAGTAACCGGCTGGCCGGTTTCGGCCGAAGTGTAGCTCAGGTCGAGGGTACCCACGCCTATTATCTGCGTCCCGGTCGAGCTGTTGTACAGCCTTGCTACGGCCTGGTCGCTCAGCCAGTTGCGGGCCTGGAGCACGCCGCCGCGGAAGTCGGACCGCGAGCTGCTCGAGAGCGCGTCCGCCGCGCCGAACCTCTCCGCGTAGCGCAGGCCGATAGCCCTGCGGGCGTCCCCGGCCCTGTCCTCTATGTCAGCATACTCGTGGCCCTGGTCGTCCTGGGTCCTGACTCCTTCGTTGCCGAGGCGGCGGAATATCTCCTGGAGCATGGCCGGGTCGTCGCCTGCCTGCGTCATGAGGTCCCGGTACTGCTGCCGGTTCCCTTCCGGGAGCGAGTCTATCATGGTCGTGAGCAGCGTCTTGAAGCGGCCTATGTCCTGCGTGAGCTGTGCCCTCTCCACCGCGTTTGCACGGTCGCGGCGCCTCTCTATGGCCACCTGGAAGTCCACGGCGCCGCGGCCCACGCGCGATGCCGCGGACGCCTGTGCGGTGAGCTGGGCCGCCCTCGGCCTCGTGAGCGGCACCCTCACCCTGCGCGTCTCGCCGCCCGGCGTGGTTTCTTCCCTCTCGATGGGGCGCCCGAGGAAGTCGCAGTCGTAGCCGCCCGCGACTGCCATCGAGGTCCGGATGCTGACTGCGAGCTGGAACCTGCCGGACGTGCGATGGACCGTGGTCAGCCTCACGCCCCTGTCCAGGGAGGCCATGTCGTCGCGTATCCTCATAGCCGCGGTCCGAAGCTCCTCTCCCCTCGCCGCGTGCATCCCGGCATGCGTGCGCAGCAGCGAGACATAAACGTTCCTCATGCCCGCCTCGTCGCTTCCGGCATCCCGCAGCCTCTGCCTTGCAGTCGCCTGCAGGCCCTCTGGCAGGCCGTTGATAAGCTGCTCCGAGCGGACCCTCATCACGTCCAGGTACAGAGTCCTCAGCGCCGCCTGGTCGGTCCCGGCCTGCCTCAGCCTGGCCTCGTACTCCGCCCGCTGGGCCTCGGGCATCTCCCCTATCATCTCCCGGGTGCGCGTCGCGAGCGTCGTCACGTTCGTTATATCCGCGTCCCTGGCCCTGTCGGCCTCGTCGCTGAACGCGATTGCCGCCCTCTCTTCGGTGCGGTATTCAGCGTATGCGCTGCGCGCGACGGTGAATGCCTCGTGCATGAACTGCGGGTCCACCAGCTCGGCCTGGCGCTCGTAATGCACCGCGAGCGCCTCCTGGCCCCTCGCCCGCGCGCTCGCGGCCTCGCGGCGCAGCCGCGCTGCCTCACGCGTCCACCTCCTTTCCACCGCGCTCTGCTCCGCCGGCGTGCGGCCTTCCAGCCGCGCGAGGCTCCTCTCCCAGTCCGCGTCCTCGGACGCGGCAAGATGGGTGTAAGTGTCCCTGCGAAGGGCCGTAAGTGCGCTCACGCCGGCGACGCGGTCCCCGCCTCCAACGGCCTCGCTGATGCTCCCCTCGCCGAGTATGGCTGCGGTGAGCGGCGCATTCTCAGCGGTAATCGTCCCGGCGCGCGGCGTCCAGCTCCTTGCCTGGCCGGCGTCTATGAGCCTCCTTCCTGCAAGTATGTCCGGGTTGCGCCGGTAGTCGCCCAGCCTCTGCTGCACGAATTCCATCCCGCGGCTCCGCGCCTCCATGAGCGCGACGCCCCCCTGGTTCGCGGGAACCGAGGCCCACCTTGCGTACATGACGGCCAGGTCAAGTACGGATTCCCTCTCGAGCCTGTCGCCGCGGAGCGCAGCAAGCGCTGCAAGGTCCATGTAAGCGCGGAAGTTCCTCTTCAGGGCCGGGTCGGTAATGCTGCTTTCGAACTCGGCCCTCTGGCTCTGGACCTGCATGTAAGCGCCGAAATTCTCCTCCTGCACCGTGCCGTCCCTGAGGCCGCGCACCGCAGCGAGCACCGAGCGCCGGTCGGCGTCGGTCGCGAAGCGCGGATAAAGCGCAGCCGTCTGCCGTATGGTGGCGGCCCTCGCCGTGTTCCTTGCAAGCAGCGCGTCAACGCCGACCGAGAATATCTCCGCAATCTCTGCCTGCCTCGCCGGGTTTCCGCGCGCGGACCGCACGAGGTCGGTCATGGTCGAGAGCGTGGTGAGCATCTCCTCCCCCCTGCGCATCTCGGCCTCTGTCGCCTGGGCCCTCGCTATCTCGGTCAGCGCCTGGTCCCTCGTCATGCCGGGCGTCTGCATCATGAGGACCCTCGCGGTCTGCTCTATCTGCTGGGAGAATCCCGCGTCCCTCTCCATCCTTGCAAGCATTTCCGTCTTCGCCTGGAGGACCCTGCCGTCATCGACGAGCGGCTGCCCGCTGGCTATCGTAGCCATCATGGCATCCAGGCCCTCCAGCAGCCGCTGTCCCTGCGCCCTCGCCGCAGCAGGAAGCGAGGGCAGGGCGTCCCTGATTTCCTGCGAACGCGCATCCGCGTCGATGTAGAACATGACGCTGCTCAGCTCCCGCGGGTTCTGCGCAAGGCGTCCCGAGAGCCCCTCCAGCCTCGTCCTCCTCGTCTCGTCCCCTGTCTGGACGTACCTCTCGGCGAGGCTGCTTTGCGCCATGGCGATGTCCACGCTGCCGCCGCTCTGGAGCGAATCGAGCGCGCGCCCGTATATGGCGTCGGCGCCGGTGCGCACGGGCGCTGACGGGTTGAACGCCCTTCCGAAATGCCTCGTTCTGCTCTCCAGCACCTCGGTCCCGGCCCTCGCGAACCGGAGCTGGTCGAGCGTCGCGGTCTCCGGGTGCTCGGTGAGCGGCGCCGCGAGAGCATCCGCCCTCGTCCTCATGTCCCCGGTCAGGCTTGACGATGCAGTCCCGAGCCTCCCTGAAACGTGCCTTGCATAAACGCCGATGAGCGCGCCTTCCGCAGCCTGCTTCCTGTCGGCGGTCGCATCCGGGCTGCGGAGCGCCGTGCTGTATGCAGTCGCGGCCGTGGAAAGGGAGCGGCGGAGCGCCGCGTTTCCCCGCGGGCCGGTGATGTCCTGCGCGGCCAGCATTATCGAGCTGTGGGTGTCGATATTCCCGCCAGTGAGCAGGACGTCGAACGCGGCCAGATAGACGCTCTCCACCTGCCTTTTTTCCGTCGTGGACTCGATGCCGTCCAGCACGCCGATGCCAAGATGCATGGCCTGCGTCAGCATCGCGCCCCTGCGCAGCTCCTCGTCCGTAACCGTCTCGCCTGCGCGGAGCCTCGTAGCGAGGCCGTCCAGGTACTCCCTCGCCTGGTCGATGCGCTGCCTCATCTCCGGGGAAGCCGTGCCGTAGAACGTGTAGAGCGATTCGGACTGGTGGGCGAACGCCTGGGCCGCGAGCTCCCTCCTCTCGCTCTCTGCCTGGGTGAGGGTGGTCTCCATCTGGGTCGCGTCCCTCTGCGCGCGCCCAAGGTTCTCCTCGGTGATGCTCCTTCTCCTGTCGGACAGGTTCTCGACGGTCGCCACTATCGTCATCCTTGCGAGCCGGGCCTCGGGCCGCATGAGAGTGTCCCTGTGCCTCGAGAAGGTCTCGAGGTTCTGCATGATGATGTCGCCCCGCGCGGCCTGCCCCTGCGAATAGAAATACATGGCCGCATTCGCCCCGCCGATGAGCGTCCGCTGCTGCTCCTCGGGCAGGCCCGACGTGGCGATGTCCCTGGCAATCGGAAGCAGCTGGTACAGCCGCCCGACCTGCGGGCGGACGGTTTCGTAGAGCCTGAGGCCCTCCTCCCTCCTTCCCGCCCGTATCAGCCTGTCCGCTTCGGTGACCGTCTGGTAAATCCGCTCGGCATGCTGCTCGAGGCCCCCGAGCTGCTGCCCCCTTATGACATCCAGATAGCCCTTGACGCGCGGCACTTCGGCAGCCCTCTCCTCTGCCCTCGCCCTCTCCTGCTCCCCCTCGCGCCTCCTTTCCCTGTCCGGGCTAACGCCGACCCGCCGGTCCACTTCCGGCCCGAGCCTGAATAAGTCGTTAACCCTCCCTTCCGCGGCGCTGATTGCTGTCTGCAGCGGCCTGAGCACGTCCGGAGGCGGCGCCCTGACGGTCGGAAGCGGCAGCGCAAGCTCCCTGAGGACTTCCTGCTCTGCCGTCTCGACGCGTCTTCCCGGCGCTCCGCCTCTCTGGGTTTGTGCCATATACGACTACCCATGGACGCGGGAGTACGTGAAGCAGATGTCGCTGAACTCCCGCAGGTTCTCTATCCTGGATGCCATGTCCGGTTTTCCCATGCTCTTCAGCACCTTCTTCTCCCAGTTGGCCAGGGCGTCGTGTATCGCCTTGAGCCGGTTTATCCTCGGCCGCAGCTCGTCCGGCTTCTCAGCCGATTGCTCCCACACCGCGATGGCGTTCTCTATGGCGGATAGCGCCTTGTTCGCCCTCTCGAGGGCGACCTTCTCCAATTCGTCTATGTCCGACTCGTCGTGCTCAGGCGGCTTCGCGCCGCCGCCAGGCGTGATTTTCGAAGGGATATTGGCTCTGACCATGCCAGACCACCTTTATCGGGGCGAGCACCTTGGCTCAGTTAAGAGATATTGGTTCGCTTTTATAATACCTAACGCGCGCGCGTTCGGACGGCGGCCCGGGACGGGCCGATGGTTTATAATTTGTTGTGTGCCTTAAAGAATCTTTATGACAAAGGCCCCGCAGCCCCTGCTTGCAGCAGCCCTGTCCAGCGTCAGGTTCGCCGGGAGGCGGGCCGCCGCCAGGTTCCGCGAGCCACCCCTCCTCGATACGCTCATTGTGGACGTGGACCGCACGATAACATCGGAGGATTCCCCCAAGGTGGCGCTCGAGAGGATGTGCGGGAAGGACGAGGCGAAGAAGGTCTTCGACGGCTTCGTCAAGAGGGCGATAAAGGGCGAGCTGAAGCTCGACCAGATACATTCCGAAGTCTTCGGGGAGCTCTACCGCCGCGGCTTCAAAAGGAGCGACTGGGTGCTCATCATGCAGGAACTCGAGCGCAGGGGAGGGCTCCGCTTCAGGCTCATAGACTCGCTGACCAGAGTCGCTTCCGAGGCCGGATTGAGCACGGTGCTCGCGACGCGCTCCTCGCGCGATGGCGCGGAGTGGCTTGCAAGAAGGTTCGGGTTCCCCTTCGCGGTGGGCAGCGTGGAGAACTCTTCCAACGGCGTTTTCGGGGGCTTCTCGCTGATGATTGGCGCGGCCGATTCGCCGGTGAACGGGACCAGGGTGCTGACGAAGATGAGTGCGGCATCCGAGCTGATGAAGGCCGCGGGAAGGACGCTCGCGCCTGAGCGGACCGCTGTGTTTTCCAACGATTTGCTCGATGCGCTTGAGATGCTGCGCTCCGCGCGGGGAATCCTCCTTGTGCAGGATGAGCCGAACACGCTGGAGAGGATTACGTACGGCCTGCGGCTCTATGATGTTACCGTGCGCGACGGGCCGAATGTCGCGGATGAGCTGCGCGGGGCTCTTGGGTTGGGGAGACTGCGAATTCAAAACTAAAAACTTATGAAAATTCGCCTTTGCTTGCACGGCGCGCACTTGAACTTGTTCAAGGCGCAAATTGTTCGGCTCGCCGAACAATTACGTTCCGTGCAAGGCAGGCGAATTTTCCTGAGTCGAAACCCAGAACCCAAAACTGTAAACTTATGAAAATTCGCCTTGGCCGGAAAACGGACCCGAACCCCTATCCCGCACGTCGAAAACGGAGCGGGCGGGGGCGAATTCGCGGGCGGGTGCGCACCCCCCCTTTCTTAAGGGTTTTTATTAACCCTCCTCCATTATCTAAATGGGTTTGATGACCTCCCGAGGTGAACAGATGGCAACAGAGAAAAATATAGGGGGTGGATTTACCACAATTCGATATATGAAGAAAGAGGCTATTCAGCCGCTACACTCAGACGAAAGTATGTCTCCGCAAGCGAAAGAAGTTATCAACAGTGCAAAGGCCGGAGACATCCTCGTCCTGCGAATCTCGGTGAATTCGCCAGCGTATATCGAAAAGGCTTTGCCATTAACGCCAGACAACATCCGAGCGATTGTTGAGTAATCGCTCTGTTAGCGGGAGGTAGTGCACAATGAATACGCCGATAATCATCTACGACATGTCCTTTGTGGACGATTATATCAAGACCTTCTTCGAGAGAACCACTAAGAATAGGCACACTAACGATCTGGTCTTCAAGTCGATAAAACCCATGCTCGAAGGAAAACCTGTCCTATTTACCACCGATGCTGTGTTCCACCAAGCAAAAAGCAGATACCCCGATAGGGCACTACCTTTAGACACTCTTTGGCAAGCCTCAACGATAGAACCCCTCTCAATAGAAGACCATCTGATCTCGGTATTGACCTTGGCGTCCCTCAAGTCCTTAGAGAGCAGGCCCGTTAAGTTTATCACGCTAGATACATACCTTAAGCAAGCTCTTATCAGCAAACCGCCAAAACCAATTAAATTTGAGATAATCGATGCTGAAAGTGCGCTGCGTTTGATTTCCTGAACCCTTATTCTTCACTAGTCTAAAGTTGCAACTTCCGCTGGGGATAATGCGACATCCTTGTCATAGCTCTGCGGAAATGAGCTGCCGAAAAGGCTTTTATAAATAACTTCGTTATCCCTGCAGGTGTACATTTGAAGATGGACGTGAACAAGATAATCTTGGGGGACAGCTTCGAGGTGCTCAAGAAATTCCCCGACAACAGTATCGATTTAGTCGTAACCTCGCCGCCTTACGCAGACAACCGCAAAGGAACCTACGGCGGCATTCCCATGGACGAGTATGTAGCGTGGTTCTTACCCCTCTCGAAGGAGCTACTGAGGGTGCTCAAACCCGACGGCTCTTTCGTATTAAACATCAAAGAACGGGTCGCCAAGGGGGAACGTCACACTTACGTCCTTGAACTAATCTTGGAAATGAGAAACCAGGGGTGGCTGTGGACGGAAGAGTATATCTGGCATAAAAAGAACTGTTACCCTGGCAAGTGGCCCAATCGTTTTAGGGACGCCTGGGAGCGTTGCCTTCATTTCACGAAAACCAAGAAATTCAAAATGTACCAAGAGGCAGTAAAAGTTCCCATGGGTTCATGGGCGGAGAAGCGTCTCTCAAAACTGAGTGAAGTCGATAAAATCCGTGACGAGTCAAAATCCAAGAGTGGTTTTGGCAAGAGAATTGCTAATTGGGTCGGTAAAGATACAGTCTATCCAACCAATGTTCTTCACCTCCCTACGGAGTGTGCTAACAAAAACCACTCCGCTCCATACCCCGAAGACCTCCCAGCTTGGTTTATCAAACTGTTCTCTAAGCCAGGAGACATCGTTTTAGACCCCTTTTTGGGCTCTGGTACCACGGCAGTTGTCGCTCGCAAGTTAAAACGGAACTATATCGGGATAGAAATTCTGGAGGAATACCACTCCATTGCCCGTGCAAATGTTGAAAAAGCCTCCAAGACCGATCCGCAACAAAAAAGGCTCGAGGTCGATGACGCTGAAACCTGCCCAATTAGAAACACTTATTGATAGTCTAGGACAAAATTAGACGAACTTTTATAAATTGTCCTCCGTAGATACTATCTATGGTCTGGCATCTACCAAAAGGAGATGAATTCCTCCCCAAAATATCCGTTGAAGAGTTAAGGCA
>JBFMCO010000041.1:0-54616 GCA_040754495.1 Microcaldota archaeon | reverse complement strand
TTGAAATCCCTTTGATGAGGATTCAAGCTGTCAGACAAGCTACCCTGGAGGTAACAGGCTCGTCGCGGGTGAGAGTACACATCGACCCCGCGGTTTGGTACATCGCTGTCGGCTTGGGACATCCTGGCCGTGTAGGAGCGGCCAAGGGTTGGGTTGTTCATCCATTAAAGTCCCACATGAGCTGGGTTCAGTACGTCGCGAGACAGTACGGTAGTATCTCCTGGGAGTGTTGCCTCTTGAGAGAAAGCATCCTTGAGTACGAGAGGAACGGGGATGCGGCGCCTCTAGTCGACCGGTTGTGAATTGCATTGCCGGGCAGCCACGCGCCACGACGATAAGACCTGAAAGCATCTAAGGTCGAAGCGTCTCTTAAAACGAGGGGGCAAATGCCACGGATAGCAGATCCGTTTGATAGGACCGAGGTGTAAGCGGCTAGGGAAACCGAGCTGTTCAGCCTGCGGTTACTAACGGCCTAATAACATGTGGCTAACACTCCAAGATTATCTCTTGCGCGTTCCGTCCCGTATATCGGGCCGTCGCGCGCATCTTGCCGTCACTTTCTACACCGCTTTTCTATTTTTCTTTATGTTCCAATGCTCCAGCGCGAGCCAGGTTCATTTCCAAAGCGCCCATAGGGCAGGCTTCGGCCCGTCTCTTGATTCGGGCGCGACAAGCACCTGCTCGCGGAAGCCGGCTTCCAGGAACATGTCGCTGAAATCCTTGTATGTGAGCATGAGCCGCGTCCTCGGGGGATTGGCGCAGGTCGCAAGCGCGGCCGCATCCCCAAGCCGCCTGAGATTCGCCGCGAGCTTCTCCTCGTAGAAGGTTTTTCCTTCGACCGCAAAGCCTGGCGTGAGGATGTACGCCCACCTGCGCAAATCCACGTTGGCTATTGCATCGGGCGGGCAGAGGCACGGCTCGAAAACGAATTCCCGAAGCAGGAACACCCCGCCGTCCTTCAGCATGTCATGGACCTTGGCAAGGAATCCTGCAAAGCGCTCCTTAGTTTCCATATAGCCCGTCACTATGTCGCCCATGATGAGCGAATACCCTTCCCGCGGATAGACAGGGGTTTCCCAGTCGTGCGGAATCACAATCTCGCTCCGGGGCGGCCGGACGCGCAGCTGGCCCTCGAGAATCGCGCTCATCGCGGAAAGGGAAAGGGGGGATTTCTCATACAGCGTAACGCGCGCGCCGCTTTTATGAAGCCAGGCGCGGAACTCGGGCGTGGCCCCGAGGACGAGCGCATCCTTCTCCTTCGCCAAGGACAGCAGGGGCCCGGCTTTCTGGAACTCCCCGGCCCATCTGGGGCGCCGCGGCCAGCGGACCTTTTCCCATTTGGATGCGACGCTCTCCCAGCCTCTCAGGTTCGCCTCGGGTTTTTCGCATATGGGTGGTGCTGGCTGTAATCGCATGCTAATATAGGGCCGGGGGCGCGTATTTATTCGTTGCGTGAAATTTGTTACACTTTTAGGCATGGATGTTCCAGGTGCAACGCCGCCGCCAGGGAAGAATCCTGCCGCGCCCGGGGAGCGGCAACGGGACATGCATGAAAATTTTCCCGCTTCCGGCTCGGAAAGAAGAAAATTTGCAGAAAAATTCCTGATATTTTCAATAAAAATTTATATAGGCTGGGTTCCCACGAAAGACATGGCACACCGACTCCTTTCCGGTGGCGTGAAAAGCAGGCTCGCTGTGGCAGCGCTAGGCGCGTTCCTTGCAGTTGAACCCGTCTGGGGATGCGCGACGATGAATACCACTGCCGTCCAGAGCCGGATAGTCAGCATGCTCGATGCCTCCGGAAGGGAGACTGCCGAAAAGGCGCTCACGAGCGCTATGGACCATGCCCCGCCGGACAGCAGGGGGGCATTCGAGCGACTGCCGGAAAACCTCGAAGCCGGGCGCAGGCTCGCCAGGGAGCTGGGGCTGGAAGGGAATGACGTCGATGCCCTGAATTTCGGGTATGCCATATCGAGCGTCGGGGAAGGGATGACAAGAAGCCTGAACCGGGAGCTTGGCATCAGGTTCTTCATGAGGTATTCGAGACGCACCCTCCTTGAGGTCCATGCAAGCCTCGCCAGCAGCTCTCCGGACCCGCTTCTTCTGGTCGCTTTCAACAAGAGCGACTGGAACGGGGCGTTCTACAGGGAGGGGATGAACCTGGAGGCCCTGCTTCCGCACTACAAGGTCCTGCTCGTGGAAGTCGAGAACGAGGGCCAGCTTTATTCGAGGATGCGCGACATCTCGGCCGCACACGGCAGGATAAGCGCGATGGTGATAGGCGGGCACGGCCTGCCGGAATCAATCCAGCTCGGCGCGCAGGACGAGGCTGGCAGGATAGACACCAGCGACGGGACCGAGCTGGAAGGCGTGAGAGGCACGCTTATCGCGCATCCGCTAGTCGTCCTCGTATCGTGCTCGACCGGACAGAGCGACAAGGCGGTAGGCGCGCTGATTTCGCGCTCGTGGAACGCCGACCTCTTCGCACCGGTGACGCCCAGCTCGCGCACAGTATTCCATCTGGGGGCCGACGGAAGCATAGAGAGAGTAAGCTACGACGTCGAGACAAGAAGGTTCGCGGCAAGCGGTGGCTAGCTCTTTTTCTCCTCGAGCTTGACTTCAACGACCTTCTTCTCCTCTTCCGCGACCTTGAAGTAATCCCTGTCCTTCATGCCCATCATCGAGGCGAAAAGCATGTCCGGGAGGGAGTGGATGCGGGTGTTGAAGAGCATCACGGAATCGTTGTAGAACTCCCTCCGGTCCGCTATCTGGTTCTCTATCGCCGAGAGCTGCTTCTGCAATTCCATGAAGTTCTCGCTCGCCTGGAGCTTTGGGTAGTTCTCGGAAACTGCAAATATCGTCTTCAGGGCCGCGCTGATGCCTTCGCTGGCCGCTGCCTTCTCGTGGGGCGACTTCGCTCCCATCATGGCCGTGCGGAGCTTCGTCAGCTCCTCGAGGGTGCCCTTCTCGTATTTCATGTAGCCCTTCACGGCCTCCACAAGGTTCGGGATGAGGTCCGAGCGCTGCTTGAGCAGCACGTCTATGTTCGCCCATGCCTTGTCCATGTTGTTGCGCAATGACACGAGCCCGTTGTAGATGGAAAGCACGTAGAACCCTGCAAGCAGGGCAAGCACGAACAGGAAGAAACCGCAGCAGGCGATTAGTGCGAACTCGGCCATTTCATCACACCCCGAAAGTCGTAAGCAGGACAAATAAACCTATCGCGCCGAGCACGAAGCCGAGGCCGAGCATCCACCATATGCCGCCCTGCACCTTCTCTAGCGCCTTCTTCTCGTGGGAGTCGCTGACGTACATGAGCTGGTCCGCACCCTTCTTCATGATGAGGTTCTCGTGCGCGACCGCGCTGGATGAGCCGGAAAGCGGCGTGGCGGTGCCAAGCACGTAGAGCGGGTCGCCGTCCGCGATGTAGTACTCCGTCACGCGCAGGTTGCGGCTGGAATACTGGTTGAAAGAGTTCTTCGCAGCATCATCCGAGGCGAGGAAATCCATGACCTTCTTGTCCAGAAGCGTGGCCTTGAACATGCCGAGGATGCCGCCCTCGCTGAGATGGCCCGTGCACTGGAAATCGCTCGGGATGTCTATCTCGGCGCCTGCGGGCTCGACCAGCATCTTCCCGGTGTCGTCTTCAAGGAAGAACTGCTGGGACGACTCGCGCCTGAAGAACTGCTTCCAGCCGCTGCTTTTCCGCGTCTGGTAGTAGTATTCGCCGGTCAGGCGGTAGTAGGCGCACTTTGCCTTCGATACCGGGCTCTGCATGTCCGCCCTGCATGAGGCCTTGCCGAAAAGCTCGGCGAGCCCGACCGCGGCCGAGCGGACTTTCGATGTCGGCGTGTTGCGTATCTTCTGGGCAAGCATGTACCTCTGCACTGCCCCGTAGATGAGAAGGAGGCCGAAGCCGAAAAAGAAGATGCCGCCGCAGCAGGAATTAAGCTGGATCTCCGCCATAAGCAAGTACTATCATGGCAGGTTTTTAACTTATAGACACCATGGTCTTCGTGTTCACGATCCCCGGGACGCTCTGGATTTTCTCGGTTATGAGCTTCCCAAGATGGTCCGTGTCTCTCGCCCGCACCTTGAGGAGCAAGTCGGACTCGCCGGTCACCATCGTGGCGTCGTATACGAACGGCAGCCGCGAGAGCTCCACGAGAATCTCGTCCTGCGATTTGCGCAGCTCGCGGAGCTTCGTGGTGTCGACGAACACCATCACGAACGCCGTGATGCCGAAGCCGAGCTTGCGCCAGTCGAGATTCACCGTGTAGTTCCTTATGATCCCGCCTTCCTCCAGCTTCTTTATCCTCTGGTACAGGGTCGAGAGAGGAATGCCGAACCGCCTTGCGAGGAGCTTCAGGCTGACCTTCGCGTCTTTCCTGAGCTCCCCGAGGATGTCCTCATCCACCTCGTCCATGCATAGAATATTTCTAAAACAGTTTTTATCTATATGTATCATGTTTGTAAAAATTCTTCAAAAAAAGAGAATATCTCTATAAAGCAGGCGCGGACGCTATCCACGAGAGAGGTGTAAGATGCAGCCCGCTCTGCAAACAACAGGCCCCCAATGCAGGATACAGGCAAGGCACGCTCCGATGGCCAAGGAGCTCAAGGAATGGTACGGGATGTACGAGGCCAGCTATTGCGAATTCGTGACGAATCTGCTCTCGAACAAGCCTCCGGACGAGAAGCTGGTGGACTCCCTCATCCGGTTCCGGGTTTTCAAGGGCATCTTCTATTCCCGGCTCCTCAGGCACGGGCAGAAAAGCGGGGCCGTGACGTCGCTTGATGACCCCGAAGGTTTCGTGAATCTCACCATTATGTCGAGAATGAAGCTCCTGGAGACATTTCCGGAGCATGCCGGAAGCCTCCAGCCGGTGCTTGACAATCCCGTCGCCTTCCTCCCGTTCATAAGATTCAGCGAGGACCCTACCTCGGAAATCCTCGGCCAGACGATGAAGTTCGACAACAAGCCGCCGATGATAATCATCAGGTCCGGAACCGGCAGGGAGCTTGCCACGACGATGCACGAGCATCTGCACGCGGCCGTGAAGGGCCTCCCGGGCGCATTCGAGGAAGGGTTCTGCCGGTATTCCCTGCAGGCTGCAGGGCATGAGAGCGACGAGGTCCCGCACATCCTGGAGTATGACGAAGCGGCCATCAGGATGAGCTTCGCCCCGATATTCTACCCCAACCTGCTCGTGAACGTCCTCGCGCAGGGCTTTGGCGAGCGGGAAGTGCGGAAGGCATTCTTCAAAATGGACACGTCGGATATCGACGGCGACCTCAGGGTTTTCCTCGGGAAGGAGCTTGCCCATTTCGATGCTCCCTTCAGGAGCGGCTCGGCTGCCGATGCCATAGGATTCCTGGACCAGCTCGTATCCGTCCTCGGCTCTGACCTTGCCGGCCCGCTCCGGGAAACGATAGGGCAGCTGGGCGAGCTCCTCCGCAGGAAGCATTGACAGAAATTTTCCAGTTTTGAGCAGCTAATCCGGCGAATTCGTGTAATAATTTCCGGAAACCGGGGAAAACGTTTTTATACGCCGGAGCAGCGTCCCATACGTGAGATGCGGGAAGCATGGCCTGAAGCGGCGATTCCACTTTTTTGGATTGGTCGCGGGGTTCGGGCCCCGGAGAGCCTCATGCTGACCAGTATCCACTAAACCGGCGGACGTCACCCTCCCACTCGGGAACCCCCTACCTTCGTTCGCCGGTTTTTAACCCGCTGCGGGCAGAGCGCTGTCCGCGCTTCAACCGGATCCAGGCGTCGCAGCCGGATGGTTTAAAATGCCTAATAAGGATTGATGATGCCATGACAGGCCCGGCACAGGCGCAGAGGAGGGAGGAGAGGCCGGGCGACGTCCTGCCCTTCGCCCAGTACATGGAGCTCCTGCTTCTGCAGAACGGGCTTGGGAATCTATCCGGAGCGGCGCCCCAGGTCATGCGGATAGCCGGCCCGGTCCTGGGCGTTTCCGACGTCAATGGTCTCCAGACGTTTCTCCGGCAGAGGGGGATACGGAGCTTCAGCGGAAGGGAAATCGAGTCCACCGGGACGCTCGGGGCGGACACGGTATGCGCGCTTTTCAGGTTTCTGCAGGAGGGCGAGTTCAGGGAAGAGCTAAACGGCGCGCGGGGAGCGAACTCACATGCCCTCGAGGGCCTGAGGGCTGCTATTTACCCCATCCTGAGGGTGAATCAGGAAGACATGGCGTATCTTGATGCCCTCCGGGCTGTCTTGAGGTATTCCGGGTTCGCAGATGCCGGGGAGCTGCGCGCTACCCTTAACGCCGCCGGCTTCACTGATTTCTCAGGGCGGCCCATCGGCACCGAAGGTGGCGTGGATGGCGCGGCCCTTTTCGCGCTTTTTTCCTATGCCACGGGAGCGCCTGCCCGGCAGGGGCGGCCCGATGGGATGCTCGCAGTGCCAAGGAGGGAGGGGATGCCTGCCATCGCCTTCCCTGTGCCGGAGGCGAACCGGAGGGCTGAGCGGGCGGAAGACGTCTATGTGAAGCGCGGCCTCCAGAAGGTGCCGCTCGGCTTCCTCCCGAAAAGCTATGGCGAGGTGAGGGCAGGTGGATACAGGCATTACGCCCTGGACATACACGCACCCATAGGGACCGGCATAATAGCCCCGCTTGAGGGCGAGGTCGCCACAATCTCCCGGTCGGAGAGGGGAGGGAACACCCTTGAAGTCAGGTGCGAAAACGGCCTGCGCATGCGGTTCGTCCACCTGAATTCCATCGAGGTCTCGGAAGGCCAGCATATCGCGAGGGGCCAGAGGATAGGCACGGTCGGGATGACCGGGACGATAACGCCCCACCTGCATTTCGAGACGTACAGGCTCATCGACGGCAGGATTATTTACCAGAATCCGCTCGAGCTATTCGAAAAGGTCTCCGATGCCAGATGACGCCGGCCAAGTTTTATAAACGATATATGCGATTTAAGCTCAAATCTCGGCGGTGAGCAATTTATGAAAAACGTCATGTGGTTCAAGGAGCTCAGCAGGAAGAGCCTGGCAGAGGCTGGCGGGAAGGGGGCAAATCTTGGCGAGATGCTCGGGAACGGGTTCCCCATACCGAACGGTTTCGTGGTTACCGCAGGCTCGTACTACAAGCATCTTGATGCGAACAACCTCCGCGAGCCGGTAAAGCGCATCCTCGATGCCCTGGATGTCAGCGACAACGACGCGCTCATGAAGGCATCCGAGCAGATAAAGGAGATGATAATAAAGGGCAGCATGCCGGTGGACGTGCAGAACGACGTGCTCTCCTCATACAAGCAGCTGTGCGAGATGGCGGGCCGGCAGGTATACGTGGCCGTCCGGAGCAGCGCCACCGCAGAGGACCTTCCCACCGCGAGCTTCGCGGGACAGCAATCGACGTACCTCAATATCATCGGGCCCGAGGACGTCGTCAAGGCGGTCAAGGAGTGCTGGGCGTCGCTCTTCGAGCCAAGGGCCATATTCTACAGGGTGGAGAACAAGTTCGAGCACATGAAGGTCGGCCTCGCCGCCGTCGTGCAGATGATGGTCCAGAGCGAGAAGGCCGGCGTCGTATTCACGGTGGACCCCCTGTACCAGGACCCGGAAATCATGTCCGTCGAGACCGCATACGGGCTCGGAGAGGTCGTGGTGAGCGGCCAGGTGACGCCCGACACCTACAGGGTGGACAAGAGGGATTTCCGCATTATCGACAAGAGCGTCGTGAAGCAGCCCTGGATGCTCATAAAGATGGAAGGGAAGAACAAGAGGGTCGACATCAAGGACGAGGCGCAGGGAAGGCAGAAGCTGTCGGACACCGAGATACGCGACCTCGCGAAGATATGCAAGAAAATCGAGGAGCACTACGAATACCCTCAGGACATAGAATACGCATTCGAGAAGGACAACCTCTACATAGTCCAGGCCAGGCCGATAACCACGCTGGCCGACAAGAAGGGGCTTGAGAAAGGCACCGGAGGCGAGCTTGTGAAGGGAGGCGCATCAGCGCAGGCGAGGCCAGCCGCGCCCGGCGCGTCCGGAGGCGTGAGCGGGGCTAAGATAATCGTGCGCGGGCTCGGCGCCTCGCCAGGCATGGGCATGGGCAAGGTCAAGATAGTGCGGAGCGCGAAGGAAATCAAGAACATGGAGCGCGGGGACGTGCTTGTCACCGAGATGACAACGCCGGACTTCGTGCCGGGCATGAAGAAGGCTTCCGCCATCGTAACAGACACCGGCGGCATGACCAGCCACGCGGCCATAGTCAGCCGCGAGCTGGGCGTACCATGCGTCGTCGGCACAGGAAACGCGACCGCCACCCTCAAGGACGGGATGGACATCAGCGTGGACGGGAGCCACGGCATAATCTACGAGGGCTTAGTCTCCGCGCCGGAGGCTGCGGCGAAGCCGGGCGCGGCCGGGGCGGCAGTCCAGGCGGTCGCCGCCGCCGCGGCGCCCATAACCGGGACGAAGATTTACGTGAACCTGGCCGACGTGGACCAGGCCGAGAAGGTGTCCAGGCTCCCCTGCGACGGCGTTGGCCTGCTTCGCGCCGAGTTCATGATAGCCGAGATCGGCAAGCACCCGAGGAAGATGCTCGAGGAAGGGAAGCAGCAGGAGTTCATAGACATGCTTGCGGACGACTTGCGCAAGTTCGCGGCGGCATTTTATCCGAGGCCAGTGGTGTACCGCGCCACGGATTTCAAGACGAACGAATACCGGAACCTCGAGGGCGGGGACAAGTACGAGCCGCACGAGGAGAACCCCATGATGGGCTACCGGGGCGCCTCCAGGTACATCCGCGAGCCGGAGCTCTTCAAGATGGAGCTCGAGGCCATAAAGAAGGTGCGCGAGGAGTACCACCTGAAGAACCTCTGGCTGATGATACCGTTCATCCGGAGGATAGGGGAGCTGCGCGCCATCAAGGACACCATGGAGGAGGTCGAGCTCTACCGCACGAGGGACTTCAAGCTCTGGATAATGGTGGAGGTGCCGAGCACCGTGATGCTCATAGACCAGTTCTGCAAGGAGGGCATCGACGGCGTCTCCATAGGCACGAACGACCTCACCCAGCTGATTCTGGGCATCGACAGGGACAACGCGACGATGGCCAAGGGATTCGACGAGAGGAACGAGGCGGTGCTCCGGGCCCTCAAGCGCGTCGTCACGACGTGCAACAAATATGGCGTGACGAGCTCGCTGTGCGGCCAGGCCCCTTCGGTCTATCCGGAGTTCGCCGAGAAGCTCGTCGAGTTCGGCATAACGAGCATGTCGGTCAATCCCGACGCTGTGGAGCGGACAAGGAAGATAGTTGCGAGCGCGGAGCAGAAGATAATACTGCACCGCCTCTCCAGCCTGCAGAAAGCCGACAAGGACGAGGACGCAGGCTCTTTCGGCGATGATTGACCGCGGCTCTTTCTATTTTCCCTTTTCCATTTTTCCAGCCGTTATCAATCCTCCCCAAAACCGTAAACTGGAAACCGGAAACCACCGTAGAAAACAGTTACGACTGGAGTTTACAAAAAATAGAGGAGGGCGGGGGCCACTCCTCGAATTTGGGGATGAGCGTTACTTCATGATGCACTCTGAGTTCGGGAGGCTGAACTTCCTGTTCTTGTAAGCCCTCGCATAGTTCACAGACGAGAAAGAGTCATTACCAACTTCCTTGTGGTATTTGTCTCTCGGGTTATGAGTTTTGAAATTCAAGTGCATTCGACTCACTCTGTTTTCTTCCCTTTTTCTTTATTTATATACATTGCGCAAATTGTATATATGGTGGTATATTTGGTATATACCATTCAGGATTTCGAGCCCTCAAGCAAAGATTTGCCGAACTGCCTCGTCCTCTGGTTCCTCGCGTAGCTGACAGACGAGTAGCTGTCCATGCCCTCTTCCTTCAGCCTCTTTTCCCTCGGATAGCTCACTTTCGACATATTCACACCTCCTGTTGCACATGGAAGAATCAGGACCGTTTATATATCTTGCGCAAAATGTATATATACAACACAAAATGGTATATACCAAAGTTGGTTCTATGGAAATTCCAAGAAGGATTCAGCTCACGGGTAGGAACACGTACATCGTATCCCTGCCCCACGAATGGGTGCAGAAAAGCGGGGTGTCGAAGGGGGACGGGGTGTTCCTGAACCAGAACGAGGACGGCACGCTGACGCTGTCTCTCAAGAAGGCTGAGCGCGAGCTCAAGACCGTCGCCCTGGAGGTGTCGGCCGAATCGCCCGCGACCGGGATGAGGAATATCGTCTCTGCCTATGTCGGGGGCGCCGGCAGGATTGTCCTGAGCGGCAAGGGGACTCACACAATCGCGGAGGAGGCGAGGAGGGTGCTCTCGGGCGTCGAAATCACGGACGAAGAGGGGGAGAAGGTAACGCTGAGGATACTCGCCTTCGAGGACGTCCAGACGGACAACATAATAAAGAGGGAGTTCAACGTCACCCAATCCATGTTCGCCCTTGTAATGGGCGCGCTGAGGGACGGGGCAGACACCCATACCGAGATATCCAGGAAGGAGAGCGAGGTGGACCGGCTGTACCTGCTCGTCCTCCGTAACCTCTGCATCGGGAGCTACAAGAGCAGCGAATCGGTCTTCAAGGCGATAACGGCAAAGAGCATGGAGAAGGTGAGCGACCACCTGGTGGAGCTGAGCGTGCTGGCGAGGGAGGGGCCGGATGCCCGCATCGCCGTCCTTCTGGAGAAGGCGCAAAAGGCGTATTCGTCTGCGTACAAGGCGTTCGCGGGCTGCGAACTCGACCGCGGGGAGTTCGGGGAAGCGAGAAAGGACTTCCAGGAGGAGTTCTCTCGCCTTGAGGCAGGCCTCAGGAAGGAAAAGACGGCGGCGAGGATGCTCGGCCTGCGCTCGCTGATGGAGAAATGCAACAAAATCGTCCGCTATGCCGAGGACATACTGGAGAACAGCGGGGATATGGTGTTCGCCAGGATGGGAGGGCAGGAGATTTAGGAAGTATTAAAAAAAAGCCGAATCCGCAAACAGTTACCAAAAGACACACCAGCACTATTGCTGGAGGGTTTTCCATGACCATGAGGGAATTGGCCAGGAACGCCGATATATCGGCAAGGATAAGGGAGGGGACGGATAGGCTCGCCCAGACGATTAGGACGGATGCTGCATTCGCGGACAGCCTCGCGCTGGCATACGGCTCGCTCAGCAGGCAGGAGAGGCTTACCGTCATAAGCGCCGTCGTGAAAAGCGGCCTCTCGGGCGACAACCGCATCGTGAGGGCGGTCCGGGACAACCATTTCGCAGACAGGAACGAGCCTGAGAGCATCATGAAAGGTTAAAAAGGCGCGAAGGAGAGGAAATAACGTGAGGGCAACGGCAAGGCGGCGCGAGGAAGGCGGCGAGGTCCGCGAAACGGCCGGCGAGGCAGTATCGTTTTTCGACATCAACCAGCTGGAACTCGCGATAATCAACCGCGCGCTCGGCGGCCTCAAGGGCGGGAAGGTGCCGGACTTCGTCGAAATCGGCAAGAACGAGAGGATTCTCCGCATACAGAAGAGGAACCTCGAGGCCCTCCTCAGGCGCAAGGGAAAGGAGACCGGCGAGGGCGCGCTCGAGGGGGAGCTGAAGAAGATTCTTTCCGGGGCGAAGATTTTCACGTTCTTCAAGAGGGGTTAGGGCATGCGCATCCTGTTGCAGTTTCCGGAGCGTTTGAACGGCGCTCCGTTCAAAGCTCCTCAACTGCCTGAGGCAAACAGGTGCAGCTCATGAGGATACTTCTGCAGTTTCCGGAGGGCCTAAAACGCAGAGGCCTCGAGCTTGCGAAAAAATACGAATCAGAGGGGCACGAAGTGTTCCTCTCGGCCTCCCCCTGCTACGGCGCGTGCGACATAGCGCTGGATGAGGCGAGATGGCTGCAGGCGGACAAGATCGTGCATGTCGGGCACAACAGGTTCGTGAAGAACGACCTCCCCGTGCGGGTCGAGTACGTCGAATACAACATCGACATCGATATCGAGGCGCTTGCCGCGGTCCTGCCCCACATCGAAGGGTTCGGGAGCATCGGCCTCGCGACGACGGTACAGCACATCCACCAGTTCAACGAGATGAAGGCGTTTTTCGAGAAGCATGGCAAGAAGGTTTTCGCGGAAAGCGGCTACTTCGCCGCGAAGGAGGGGCAGGTCCTCGGGTGCGACGCTCTCTCCGTGCAGAAAGTTGAGAAGAAGGTAGAGGCCATCGTGTTCGTAGGAAACGGGATGTTCCATCCTCTCGCCATAGACGTGAAGAAGCCCGTATTCGTCTTCAACACCTATGATTCCAGCGTCAAGAAGGTCAATGACGAGATAGAGAGGCTGAAGAGGAGGAGGAAGGGCGCGATAGCAAGGGCCTTCTCGTGCAGGAGGTTCGGCATAATGGTGAGCACGAAGGTCGGCCAGTTCAACCTCATCCACGCGAAGTGGGCCAAGAAGGAGCTCGAATCGAGGGGCTACGAGGCGGCAATCCTCGCCGCGAACGAGCTGGAGCCGATAACGCTCAACAATTTCATGGTTTTCGACTGCTTCATCAACACCGCATGCCCCAGGATGGTCGACGACCAGGAAGAGTTCGGCAAGCCGGTGCTGAACATAGACATGCTGAAGGACCTGTTGCAGATACTGGATGCTGGCAAAGCGCCTCAGCCGTAGAATACCGAGTGCATGTGGTCATCCGCGAAGCCTGCGCGCTTGGCTTCCAGGAACAGCTCGCGCGCCTCTGCCATGAGCCCCCGCCTCTTGTAGGTCGTAAGCATCGAGGTGTAGGTCAGCGTATCGGCATTCCCGCTACGGACGGCCTCGTCGAAAAGCCTGCGCGCCTCCTGAACGCGCCCCGAGCGGCCGAGGGCGCCTATCATCGCGGTGTAGAGGTGCCCGTCGGGCTCGAACTTCTGCAGCGCCTCGCGGAAAAGCGTTTCGGCGCTCTCCGAATCCCCCTCCCGCCCGTAGGCGTCTATCATCGAGGTGTAGGTGATAAGGTCTGCCATGCCGGCCCGGACCGCCATCGTGAAAACCTCGCACGCTTTCTCCATCCCGCCCGCCTGCTTGTAGGCATTTATCATCGCGCTATAGAGCAGGACATCCGCGAGGCCGTGTTCCACCGCCATGTCAAATACCTCCCGGGCGGCCTCGCACTGGTTGAACCTGCCGAAGGCGCTTATCATGATTGTGCAGAGCGGGGCGTCCGTGATATCGTGGTCCTCGACATACTCGAAGACGTCCTCGGCCGCAGCGAGCTTGCCTGCCTTCGAATAGAGCCGGATGAGCACCCCCAGCGCCGCCCGGTCCTTGGGATTCTCAGCGAGAATCGAGTTGAGCTTCCTCTCGGCCTCGTAGAATTTCCCCTGGTCCATGAGGCGCAATGCGCCCCTCAGCTCGGCCTGGGGGCCGCTCGGCGGCGGCTTGGAGGAGCTGAATCTCCCCTCAGGTCGCTCGCTGCTTTTTCCGGGACCCATTTGCTTGTGCATATATCTCACACAATTACAACATAATAATTATAAAACAGCGTAACCCGGGGGCTGGGGTTTTAAATCTTGCAAAAGATTTGGAAGCATGGAACCCATTACTTCTACGGCACTTTCGCTCCAGCTCGTGAAGAAGGGGAAGGTGCGCGACACCTACGCGCTCGATGATTCGCTGCTCATGGTGGCGACCGACAGGCTGAGCGCTTTCGACGTCGTATTCAACGAGGGCATACCTCGCAAGGGGGAGGTGTTGAACCGGCTGTCGGCCTTCTGGTTCAGGAAGACAAAAAAGATAATCGAGAACCACATGCTCAGCGACAAGCCCCCGGAAGGCCTGCCGGGATTCCTCAAAGGCAGGAGCATGGTGGTCAAAAGATGCCAGCCGGTCATGCTGGAGTGCGTGGTGCGGGGCTATATAACCGGGAGCGCGTGGAAGGAGTACCGGCAGGGCGGCACGGTCTGCGGGATAAAACTGCCGCCGGGGCTGAAGAACGGGAGCGAGCTCCCCGAGCCGATTTTCACTCCTTCGACCAAGGCCGAGAAGGGCCACGACATGAATATCAGCGAAAGCGATGCGGCGCTCATCGTCGGGAAGGAGGTCTACGAAACAGTGAAGGAGAAGAGCATCGCGCTCTATCAGGCGGGAAAGAAGCACGCCTGGAAGAGCGGCCTGGTCCTTGCTGACACCAAATTCGAGTTCGGTATGCTTGAGGGAAAAACCATACTCATAGACGAGGCGCTCACGCCTGATTCGAGCCGCTACTGGCTGAAAGACAGGTACGAGCAGGGCGCGCTCGAGAGCCTCGACAAGCAGTTCGTCCGGGATTACCTGGAGAGAAGCGGATGGAACAAGAGCCCCCCGCCGCCCCCGCTGCCGCCGGACGTTGTGAAGAGGACGACCGAGAGGTACCTGCAGGCGTTCAGGATGCTTACCGGGAAGGACTTGTGACACAAGTTTTTAAATCGAACCACACATATGAGAGGACATGATAGTCCACGAGGAAAGGGGGAAAGCCAGGAGGCCGGAAAGCAGGGTGCGGCAATCAAGTCCCGCGCGGGCTTTTTCAGCGCTTCTTTTCGCCGGGGCGATGGGCCAGACGGCCTGCGAGCCGTGCCCGGTAGACTCTGAATGCAACGCGAAGGAGTATCACATCACCCTGGGGGAGGGAGAGTCGAAGAACACCGTTACCAAAGCGGTCCACAGGAACGAGGAGACGGGCGCCGTAACCATGCAGGACGAAGTCATCCATGTCGAGGTGCTGAGCATCTACCAGGAGACCAGGATAGAGGGCAGCGGCGTCTGCACCGTCACCTCCGGGGCCGCGACAATCAGGCTCACAATCGAATCCGACCCGCCTTATATGCAGGAGGTCGGCGTGCATTCGAGCATGTGCTATTCAGTGATGGAGAAGTGCATCGCAATCCACGACGTCGAGGTCGAGCAGGACGTCGGCGACCCCGTGGATGGCGTGTGCCCCATATCCAACGAAAAGGTGTCCTTCACCCTCACCATCGGCGGCTAAAGGTAGTGCTTCAGCATCTTCAATGCGAATTTCGCCTGGCCGCGGTTGATGCCGAGCAGCATGGCGATGTGCAGGAGCTCGTCCGGCGTCCTTATCTGGCTTTCGCCGGCTGCGAAGGATGCGAACGAGTAGTATGCGCCGAAGCGGTTGCACATCGAAAGGAACGTACGGAGCTTCGAGAGGGCGATTGCCCTTGGCACGCCGCGCGTGCGAATCAGCCTTCCGAGGTCGATAAGGAAGCAGAGGCTCTTCTTCTCGGCTATGAGCTTTATCGCGCCCTCGTCGAAGGCGTAATCCTTCAGCATTATGAGGGATTTCCTGTTCCTCTGCTCCGCTGCGGCAGTGACGTTCCCGGCCTCGATGATTCTGCCCCGGGCCTCTGGGAAAAAAAAGAAGCGCTCGAAGCCGAACCGCGAGGGCTCGGCCTGGCACCCGATTATGTCGAACATGAGGATTATTTCTTGTGCTCGTGGGCAGGCGCGGGTTTCGCGTGGTGCGTTTCGTGTTTCGCCTCGTGGACGGGGGCCTTGTGCTCGGGTCTGTGCTCTTCGTGGGCCTTGTGCTCTTGGTGCCCGTGGGCCGGCTCCGCCTTCTTCGCCTCGCCGCCGTGGGGCTTGGGATGGCGCGGGGGAGCGGCGGTTTGGGGTTTAGCGGTTTCGGGTTTCGGCTCCCTCTTCACGTAAGGCTCGTAGTGGAAGGGCTTCGACTGGAGCGCCTTCCGGAGCAGCCTCTTGTTCAGGCCCTTCTTCTTGCTCGGGCCCCTCGAGTTGCCGGCGGACGTAAGGCCCCTGAAGGCCTTGCCCTGCCTGATTGCCGAGCTGATATTGACGCTCGGCTTGGACGGGTCCGCGAGTATAACTTCGAAGAACTTGTAGTTGCCGTCCTCGCCCACCCAGTACGAGTTGAGGACCTCCAGGTTCCGGTAGAGGCGGTTCACCCTCTGCTCGGCGATTGCCTGGTGTGAGAGCTGCGGCTGCACGAACCGGTAGTAGTTCTTGTGCTTGCGGCCGCCCATGGGCTTGCGCCTCGTCCGCCTGCCCTTGTCCACGCGGGCGCGGACGACCACGTATCCCTGCTTGGCCTGGTAGCCGAGCCTGCGGGCGCGGGCGATGTTAGTCGGCCGCTCGACGCGGGCTATCGCGGGGCCGGCCCTCCATGCGATGACCTTCTGCCTGTAAACGGCGTCCCTCTCCTTGTACTGCTTCTGCAGGGTTTCTGCTATGTATTTGTAAGCGCCCATTCCATCATCCTCGCTGTGCGTTTTTCCTGTCGTATAGAAAACGGCAGAAGAGATTCGTTGGCACAACCTTTTAAAGTTTTCTTTTTCATATATGTGCAACTTGTTTTGGTGGCAGCATGCATCAAACTTCCGAGCACCCAGAGTTCATGAAGACGATTAAGGAGATAAGGGAGGCGGAGGAGGAGTACGACCGTCTTATTAACGCAGCCAAGGAGAAGGCTGACAAAACCATGCGCGAAGCCAAGGAGAAAACCCTCGAGGCGCGCATGAAAGGCGAGGAGGAGCTCGTAGGATACAGGAACGAGCGCCTCCGCAAAGGCAGCAAGGACATCGAGGCCGAGGTCGAGAGCATCGTGGCCAAGGCCAAGGATGAGGGCGCCAGGGTCGGCAAGAAGAAGCCGGAAGCGTCGGCGGTATCCAGGCTCCTGAAGGAGTTCCTTGGCAGCCTGTAAGGGTATTCGAATGTTAAGGCCCAAAAAGATGAGGAAGGTCAGGCTAATCGTACTGAAGTCCCACGTCGGCGACCTTGTGAAGGACCTGCACGAAGCCGGGCTTGTCGATATCAGGAAGACCAGGCACGAGGGCCTGGAGGAGGGCAGGCCGCTGGCGTCTTTCGAGGAGCTCTCGGCCGAGCTTCTCAGGCTGCGCACGGTGCTGTCCCTGATGGAATCCGTCATAGGGAAAGAAGGCACGGCGGTCGGGCACATGGAGGGCCGCAAGGCCCTCGCCGAGTCGCGCGCGCTCGATTCGGGCGAGCGCCTCATGAGGCTGAACCGGGAGTGCATGGCGCTCCTCGAGCGCGAGAAGGCCCTCGAGGCCGAGTCGCTTATTGTCGAGAAGGTCCTGCAGTTCAAGAACGTCGATTTCAGCAGGCTCCGCACCCGCTCGCTGGATTACCGGGTCGGGGAGATAAGCCCGGCCAAGCTCGGGAAGCTGAGGGAGAGCCTGGAGAAGGCGGCCGGCCACAACACGCTGGTAGCCGAGAGCGGCTTCAGCGTGGCGCTTGTCATATACGACCGGAAGAGCCAGACCGCGGTGGACGCGCTGCTCTCGGAGTCCGGGTTCAGCGACATCGAGCTGCCATCAGGCATTACGACGCCGATGGAGCACATGAACAGGATAAACTCCGAGAACGAGGCCCTCAAGGCCAGCCTCAGGGGGATGAGGAAGGAGATGGCGGACGTCTCGAAGGAGAATATAAGGAAGGTCAGGACGCTCATACTCTCGCTGGAAGTGGAAGGCGAGAGGGCAGAAGTGGCGGAGAGGTTCGCATCATCCAAGCGCGCATATGTCGTCGAGGGCTGGGTGCTGGACGAGCAGATGGACGCGCTCGGCAAAATCATCGGGAAATACAATGACGCCCTGCTCGAGGAGGTCGAGTTCACACACCACGAGACTCCGCCGACCGTGCTCGACAACCCCAAAATCGTGGGCCCGATGGAATTCATCACGAAGAATTACTCGCTCCCGAACTACTTCGAGCTGGACCCGACGCTCGCGTATTTCTTCGCGCTCCCCATAATATACGGGATGATAGTGGGCGACGTATTATACGGCGTGGTATCAGCCGGCCTGGCGCTCTGGTTCATGAAGAAGTTCGAGAAGAGCTATATCATGAGCAACGTGTCCAGGATATGGCTGTATTCCGCGGTGCCGGCCATCATCTTCGGGGTCCTGTTCGACGAGTGGGGGGGCATGTCGCACTTGCACCTGCTGGAGCTGCTCGGGAGATGGCTCGGCACAGAGCTGATACACGAACCGATATACAGCGGATTCCACAGGATTGAGAACGTGCTCGCGCTCATCGGCCTGAGTGCCCTGGTCGGGATGATACACCTGGGGCTTGGATTCGTATTCGGCGCCATAAACGAGTGGGGGCACCACAAGAAGCACGCGTTCGCCAAAATCGCATGGCTGGGAGTGGAGGTAGGCATGCTGCTTTCGCTCCTGCCGTTCATGCCCGGAATGCTTCCGGAGCTTGGGAAGATAGACACCAGCCTGACGCCGATTGGCGTCGCGGTGCTCGGCGTCTCGGTTGTGCTGCTTGCGGCCACCGAGGGCGTGCTCGGCATCATAGAGATACCCGGGCTGGTCGGCAACATCCTTTCATACAGCCGTATCGCCGCAATCGGCATAGTGGGCGTAGTCATAGCCGAGCTCCTCAACGAGTTCATAGTGCCGCTTCCGGAGCAGGGCATCATGGCACTCGTCCTGCTCCCGGTTTTCCTTGTGCTCCATGTGCTCAACTGCTTCGTCGCGATGTTCGAATCGCTCGTGCAGGGGGGCCGTCTTAACATAGTTGAGTTCCGCTCGAAGTTCATGCATGGCGGAGGGGACGTATTCATCCCCTTCTCCCTGTATTCGAGAAAGTTATGAGATGAGGTGAAATGAAATGGCAGAAGCAGTAGCTGGATCGTTTTTGACTTCCGAGGGCGCACTCGCCATCGGTGCAGGCATCGCGATGGGACTCAGCGCCCTGAGCGCGGCCTGGTCGCAGGGGACGCTTGGTTCGTCAGCGATGGGCGCCGTGGCCGAGAGGCCCGAGCTGGAGAAGAACATCCTGATATATATCGTGCTGCCCGAAGTGCTGGCCGTGTTCGGCTTCCTGGTGGCTGTGCTCCTGTGGCTTAAGATAGGCGGCGGGGCATAAAGTTTCCTGTTTCCGGTTTCCAGTCCAGGGTTCCAAAACGTAAAACACTGAACGCGGAACCAACGGCGGGTGGCCGGGTGACGGAGACTGCCAGGGTGCTGACATGGGAATAGAGAGGCTGAAAGGCTCGCTTCTCACCGAAGCCAACGAGGACGCGCAGAAGATAGTCCAGGCGGCAGAAGCGCACGTTGCGGGGATGCTCGAGGAGGAGCGCTCCCGCAGGGCGCAGATGAAGAAGGATGCCGAGGCTGAAGTGGAGAGGCTCCTTGGGGAGCAGCGCAACGAGCGCATAGCTTGGGCCAGGCTGGAGTCCAAGCGCATTGTAGCCGAAGCCAGGGAGGACGCGATAAAGAGCGTCCTGGAGGAATTCTTCGATGAGCTCAGGGGCGTCAGGAAGACGCCGGAGTACAAGAGGTTCCTCTCGAAGGCGGTGGCTGCCGCTGCGGCCGAGCTTGGCGGCGACGTGACAATCCGCGTCGTGAAGGGCGACAAGGCGCTCATCGGGCCGCTCAAGGCGAAAGTCGTGGAAGACCTCGATTCCATGGGGGGCGCGATAGTGGAGAGCCCGGACGGGAAGATAAGGGTGGACATCACCCTGGAGACCCTTTTCGAGAGCAGGAGGGACGACATAAGGAAGCAGATATACGAGAGGCTTTTCGGCGAGAAGACCGGCCGCAGGAAAGGAGAGCAGAGCCCGGCCGGGCCAGGAGGCGTGTGATGCTGGGCTATATGAAAGGCGTTGCGGCGGCGCTGCCCAAGCTGGAGAGCCGCGCCCTCAAATACGGCTACTCTAACGCCAGGGTCAAGGCCATGAAAGGCCTCCTGCTGAAAAGCGGGTTCCTGGACGAGATGATACGCGTCGGCACGATAGAGTCCATGGTCGAGCTCCTCCAGAGGACGGGCTACAAGGCGGACCTGTCCGGCGCTTCGGTGAGCTATGGGGGCTCGGCACTCATAGAGACCGCGGCCTCGAAGAACTTCTCGAGGACGGTCAGGAAGCTCATCCGCATAACCCCGAAAAGCGACCGCGGCGCGCTCCAGGCGCTGCTGATCCGGTACGACCTCCTCAACCTGAAGACGCTGATGCACGCCAAGAGGGCGAAAAAATCCTACGATGACGTGCGGCCCTACCTTTTCGAGGTCGGGGGCCTCAGCGAGGACGACTTCAGGCGCATCATGAAAGCGGACGAGGGCAGCCTTACCCGGGAGCTGCGCAGGACGGACATCGGCCAGAAGATGCTGATGATGGGCACCGGCCAGCTGAACCGGCAGATGAAGGAGACGTTCACGAACGCGCTCCGGAGCCTCGATACGTTCATGCAGATGGAGGCCGTGATAGACGCCTACATCTATGTGTTCATGGACGAGGCGCTCGCGGCAATCGGCGGCAAGGAGGCGGCGTCCATCAGGGAAATCCTCCGGCGCGAGATAGACGCGAAGAACATAATGATAGTAGAGAGGCTGAAAAGGCACAGCGTGCCGAGGGAGAAGATAACCGGCAGCCTCATCCGCGGAGGGACGCTGCCCGATTCGCTTATCGGCAGGATAATCGACGCCAAGGACCTGCAGGCCGTGGCCGCGCTTGCGCGGCCGAAGTTCCAGAAGCTGGAGCTGAGAGGCACGGGCCTTGCGGACCTTGAGATAGCGTTCGAGAAGTCGATTGCTGCCCAGAAGGTGCTTTCCTTCCACAGGGCCATGCTGTCAATCGGCGTGATAATAGGCTTCCTCCTTCTGAAGGAGGAGGAGCTGAACAACCTCAGGAAAATCGCCAAGGGCAAGGAGTTCAGGATTCCCGAGGCGGAAGTAATGGAGATGCTGGTAGTGGTATGATAGCAGAACTGGAGACCCAAAACTGGAAACCATCTGGGTTGTGGATATGAAGTCGAAGATTTTAGTCATCGGAGACGCGCCCCTTGTCATGGGCTTCCAGCTTGCCGGCATAGAGAATGCCGTGCAGGCGGACGAGAAGACCATACAGCAGGAGCTGGAGAAGGCCCTTGCGGATAAGACATGGGGCATAATCATCACGAACGAGAACATGCTCGGAAAGATGGACTGGAGGCTCAAGAAGAAGCTCGATACCATCGCCTATCCGGTGATAATCCCGATGCCGGACTATACCGGCAAGAGCGCGGAGGGCGACGAGATAAGGACGCTCATCAAGAGGGCGCTGGGGTTCGACCTGGGCGCCAAGAAATAAACGCAGGACCCGGAACACAAAACACTTATGGAGGAAGATGGAGATGGCAAAGGAAGAAGGTCACATTGAAAGGATAAGCGGCCCGGTCGTGAACGCCTACTTGCCCGGCGCGAGGCTGTACGACGTCGTGAAGGTCGGGGAGTCCAGGCTCCTCGGGGAGATAATCAAGATAACCGGCACCACTTCAGTCATCCAGGTGTACGAGGACACATCAGGCCTCCGGCCGGGTGAGCCGGTAGCATCCACCGGCCAGCCCCTTTCGGTCGAGCTCGGGCCAGGCATACTCACCAGCATCTACGACGGCATCCAGAGGCCTCTCAAGGTCATAGAAGAGAAAGCGGGCGGCGTATTCATAACGAGGGGCATCGAGGTGCCGGCCATCAGCCGGGAGAGGAAGTGGGATTTCAAGGCCACGGTCAAGAAAGGGGACAAGGTCAAGGTCGGCGACGTCATCGGGACCGTCCAGGAGACCGAGCTAATCGAGCACCGCATCATGTCCCCCTACGAGGGCAGGATAGAAGCCATAAAATCCGGCGCATACACGGTCGAGGAGGACGTAGGCTCCCTGTCTTTCGAGGGGAAGAGATACCCGCTGAAGCTGATGCAGAGGTGGTTCGTGAGGAAGTCCAGGCCGGTCATAGAGAAGTTCCCGCCCACGATACCGCTCATCACCGGCCAGCGCGTAATCGACACGTTCTTCCCGATAGCGAAGGGAGGGACGGCCTGCATCCCGGGCCCGTTCGGCTCCGGAAAGACGGTCACGCAGCAGAGCCTCGCGAAGTATTCCGACACCCAGATAGTCGTTTACATCGGATGCGGGGAGCGCGGCAACGAGATGACCGACGTGCTCACCGAATTCCCGCACCTGATAGACCCCAAGAGCGGCAAGCCGCTCATGCAGAGGACGGTGCTGATAGCGAACACGTCCAACATGCCGGTAGCCGCCCGCGAGGCGAGCATATACACGGGCGTGACGATTGCCGAGTATTTCAGGGACATGGGATATGATGTCGCGCTGATGGCGGACTCGACCTCGAGATGGGCAGAAGCCATGCGCGAAATCGGCGGAAGGCTGGAGGAGATGCCCGGCGAGGAGGGGTATCCGGCATACCTTGCCAGGAGGCTTGCAGAGTTCTACGAGAGGGCAGGCCGCGTGCGCTGCCTCGCCACGGACGAGAGGTACGGCTCGGTTTCCATCATCGGCGCAGTTTCCCCGCCCGGCGGAGACATTTCAGAACCGGTGTCGCAGAACACGCTGCGCGTCACCAAGGTGTTCCTCGCCCTCGACGCGTCGCTCGCTTATCGGAGGCACTTCCCGGCAATAAACTGGCTGAAAAGCTACACGCTCTATTCCGACGGCCTCGAGGAATGGTACGGGGAGAAGATATCGAGCGACTTCACGAGGATGATAAAGCACTCGATGGTTCTGCTGCAGAAGGAGGCAGAGCTGCAGGAGGTCGTCCAGCTCGTCGGGCCTGACGCCCTTCCGGAGAAGGAGCAGGCCGTGCTCATGGTCACGAGGATGATCAGGGAGGACTACCTCCAGCAGAACGCGTACAGCGACCTGGACGCCCGCTGCGAGCTGAAGAAGCAGTACCAGATGCTGAGAACCATCATGAAGTTCAACGAGAGGACCAACGGAGCGCTCGACCTCGGGGTCCAGCTCAAGAGGATAATGGAGCTCAAAGTCAGGGGCGCAATCGGCAGGATGAAGGAAATCAAGGACGATAAGGAGTTCGAGAGGCTCCAGAAGGACATCGATTCCGGCTTCGACGAGCTCCTCAAGAGGTGATTCCGATGAAAGAATACAGGACGATCACTGAGATAGCGGGCCCGCTTGTCTTCGTATCGGACGTAAGCGGCGTGGGATACAACGAGATGGTCGAAATCATGCTCCCGAGCGGGGAGAGGCGCAAGGGCCAGGTGCTGGATGTGAGCAAGAACATGGCCGTGGTCCAGGTGTTCGGCCCGACCGCGGGCATCAGCACCGACCAGACGACGGTAAGGTTCCTTGGCGAGACGATGAGGCTCGGGCTCACGACGGAGATGCTTGGCCGCGTATTCACGGGCCTCGGCGAGCCGAGGGACAAGGGGCCAAGGGTCATCCCGAAGGAGAGGGTGGACATCACGGGCCTTCCCATCAACCCGTATTCGCGCGAGATGCCGAACGAATTCATCCAGACCGGCATCTCGACGGTGGATGCCATGAACACGCTTGTCCGTGGCCAGAAGCTGCCCATATTCTCGGGCGCGGGCCTGCCCCACAACCAGCTCACGGTCCAGATAGCGAGGCAGGCGAAGGTGCGCGGCACGGGCGAGAAGTTCGCAGTCGTGTTCGCGGCAATCGGCATCACGCACGAGGAGGCCTCGTATTTCATGAGGGACTTCGAGAAGACGGGCGCCCTCGAGAACGCGGTGCTCTTCCTGAACCTCGCAGACGACCCGTCGGTCGAGCGAATCATCACGCCCAGGCTCGCGCTGACTACGGCCGAATACCTGGCATACGAGCAGGGCATGCACGTCCTCACCCTCATCACGGACATGACCAACTACTGCGAAGCCCTGCGCGAGATTTCGTCTGCAAGGCAGGAGGTGCCGGGGCGGCGCGGCTACCCGGGCTACATGTACACGGACCTCTCCATGATATACGAGAGGGCGGGCCGCGTGAAGGGGAGCACGGGCTCGGTGACGCAGATTCCGGTGCTCACGATGCCCGGCGACGACAAGACGCACCCGATTCCGGACCTCACGGGCTACATCACGGAGGGCCAGATACTGCTCTCAAGGGACCTGCACAGGAAGAACATCTACCCGCCCGTGGACCCGCTCCCGTCTCTTTCCAGGCTCATGAACTCAGGGATAGGGGACAAGAAGACGAGGGAGGACCACAAGGGCGTCTCGGACCAGCTTTACGCGGCGTACGCGAACGGCAGGGATCTGCGCAGCCTGAGCGCGGTCGTCGGAGAGGAGGCGCTTTCCGCGACGGACAGGCGCTTCTTGAGGCTGGCGGACGAGTTCGAGAAGAGGTTCGTCCAGCAGGGGCCCTACGAGAACCGCGACATCGAGACGACGCTGGACCTGGGCTGGGAGCTGCTCTCGATACTGCCCGAGGAGGAGCTCAAGAGGGTGAAGAGGGAGCACATACCGAAATACATGAAGAAGAAACTTGCGGTTTGAATGGGATGGTTTCCAGTTTCCCGTTCCCGGTTTTGAAACCGGGGGCTGGAAACAGGAGGCCGGAAACAACTATGGTGAAACCGACATGGCTGGAGCGACTGACGTAAATCCCACGAGGATGGAGCTCATCAAGACCAAGGAGCGCATCAAGCTCGCTGGCAAGGGGCACAAGCTCCTGAAGCAGAAGAGGGACGCCCTCATCCTCGAGTTCTTCAAGATACTGAAGAAGGCGCAGGACCTCCGCGGCCAATTGGCGAAGAAGATGGCGCTCGGATACCGCTCCCTCGCGCTTGCCGAGACGTACCACAACATGCAGGAGCTCACGAAGGTGTCGCTGGACCTGCGGAAGGAAATAGACATAGACATCGAGGTCCGCAATGTCATGGGCGTGAAGATTCCGAACATCACCACGCAGATGGAGAGCAGGCACTTTTTGACGCTGCCGACCTATTCGGTGGCAGGGACGAGCGCCAAGATAGACCAGGCCGTCGAGGATTTCAACGAGATTCTGGCCATGGTGATAAAGCTGGCCGAGACCGAGACGGCCATGAAAAGGCTCATCATCGAGATAGAGAAGACCAAGAGGCGCGTGAACGCGCTCGAGTTCGTCCTCATACCCAGGCTGGAGGAGCAGCAGAAGATGATTGCGTTCCGGCTCGAGGAGATGGAAAGGGACTCCTTCGTCAGCCTCAAGACCATCAAGAGGAAGCTGGAGAAGGAAAAGAGGGCTAGTTGAAGCCTTTCCAGCCAGGGCATCCGGAAATGTCGTGGAGGTGCATCTCCATCGTGCCGGCGTGCCCCATGTAATCGTTCAGCTTTTCCAGGCAGGGGTGCCCGCGGAGCGATGAGAGGGCGGCATAGAAGCGCCCGGGCGACATGTCGGACACCTCCCGGAGGCCAATGCCGAGCTCCGATTTTGCCCTTGCGCAAAGGAGCGCCTCTGCGGCCATGACGCGGTGGTGCAGGGGACAGCTGAGCCGGTGGAGCATGAGGGCGTCGTATGCCGAGCGCACGCTCCGGGGGCCCTCCGCGCCGCTTTTTCCGAGCATGGCCGCGACGGCGGCCTGGTCCCGCTCCAGCTCGTCCTCGGTCCAGAGCGCGCCGCACCCGTACGCGGCATGCCCTATGCTGATGGCGCGGATGCGCGCTTCGGCATGCGTGAATGCATGCGCCTTAGCGGAAACGTCCCGCATCAGGGACGCGGAATCCAGATAAACGGTCTTGGTGCGGAGCACGAAGAGCAGGGCGGCATCGTCCAGCACCTCGAGATGGGTGATGCTCCGGTGGTCGCGGAGCGAGAACACGAACGGCGGAATCAGGCTGTAAAGCTCCATCTCCCGGTTGGGGACCGCCAGGCACGGGGTGAATGGCTGGATGAGGGGCATGCCCGACATGGCGCTGAGCGCCCTGGAGAGGACGAAGCCGGGGCTGCGCTCGTCGAAGTGGAGGTACCCGTAGAAAGCGGGCGTACCCATCCTGCGCAGGACTGCGGCCCCGAGGAGGGTGATGCCCTCCAGGTCCACCGCCCGGACCTGCTGGTCTTTGAGCCGGACAGGCTCAGCGGAGGCCACCGCCCCGGCGGAATCGCAGTGGATGGCCGGGTTCTGGCTCAGCATGAAAGGGACCTCCAGCCACGATGATTCGGTCAGCGGAAGATTCTGCGGCGCAAGAGTCGTCAGGGCGGCCCCTACGGGATGCAGGTGGCATCCCTTCTGCATCCGCACGCGCACATGCTCCGAAAGCTCTGCTACAGCGTTCCCTGAGTCCCTGAAGGGCCCGTCCGCGGCAGGGCCGAGGCCGGCAAGGTCGTCCCTGAGCTTCCGGAACTGCGCGCGCAGCGCCGGCCCCTTCCCGGAGTTAAGAACGAATAATGACCTGCCCATGTGCTGGATTATCGTGGATAGGTTATAAAAAGATTAACAAAATGATGGAGGATTATAAATCAAGCGGCGCAATAAGCATCTGATGAGGGCTTGCAAATGCGCGCCGGAGGACCTCCGCGGGAAAAGGGCTTTTAGTGCCGAGCCTATCGAAGCCTGCCTCCGCGACAACGATGAGCGGAGGGTGAGGCGGATGATGGAGCGGCCGATGGGAGTCCTTGAGGCCACTGCGCTCCTCCTCCGGGAAGCAGAGAAGCCGCTGGCTTTTTCGGGCCTGATAGCGGACCACTGCCCGCAGGTGGCATCAAAGGCGGCATGGACGCTCGGCCATGCTGCGGCCAAAGGCTGCGACATTTCCGTTGCGGAGGGGATGCTGAATGACGGCCTCGCGAGGCCCGAGGCAGAGGTCAGGGTCGCCTGCGCCTATGCACTATGCCACCACTGCCGGGCCAGGGGCGATACGGCAGGCCTTGCGGCCCTCGAAACGCATGGAGACGGGGATGTCAGGACCGGGGCCCGCCTCGCGTCGCTGGACTGCTGATTTTCGGTTTGCGCCGAAGCAAAAAACCATCCGTTTAAATAAATCCCTCCTGATTCTCTCCATGGCCTGCCGCAATATGGCGGAAGGCTTCGTGGCGCGGTGCGCCAGGTGGTATGATGGCTAAAGAGGAAGAGATGATGATGGCCCAATCCGGCAAGGGAAAAATGGTCGCCCTCGCGGCCCTGCTCCTTGCCCTGGGCATGCTGGGAAGCGCGTACATGCTTGCCCAGGTGGACTATTCGCCGAAGGTCAATGTCACGAGCGGGCCGACGAACCCGACGGTTTACGTCTCCAGCTTGCCGCCGGACCATGCGATATCGGTCAGCGCGACGGCATCGGAGAAGGTCGAGCCGGACCTGCTCAACATCCAGCTGCGCGTGCAGACAGAATCCGCGAACGCGAAGCAGTCCCAGCAGGACAACGCCAATGTCAGCGCTGATTTGCGCGCGAAGCTGAAGGCCCTCGGCATCAAGGACGAGGACATCCAGACCGCGTACTACAGCGTGGACCCGGTCTATGACAGCGAATACGTGTGCGACAAGAGCGGGTACAACTGCCGCTACAAGTCCACCCTCACCGGCTACAGGACGACGCACAGCCTGAGCGTGAAGCTGAGCGATCTGGCCAAGGGCGGCGACGTTATAGATGCCGCATCCACGGCCGGGGAGAACCAGACGTTCGTCGATTACGTCCAGTTCACCCTGAAGGACGAGACGAGGAGAAGCATGGAGAAGTCCCTGCTGCAGGACGCCGCTTCGGAAGCCAAGTCCAAGGCCCAGAGCATGGCGGCCGGCCTCGGCGTGAGCCTTGGCGACGTGCTCTCATCGAGCGAGTCGTTCAGCTACCCGTATTACTACGACCGCAGCTACCTCTATGCCGCTGAGGCCGGCGCTGGCGCGCCCAAGACCGAGCTTTCGCCCGGCCAGGTGGACGTGAGCGCGACAGTATCGGCAAGCTTCCAGATAGAGTAATTTTTTTTTCTTCATTATTTTTCGCAAAACTGGAAACCGGAGACCGGAAACCCCATATGGACTGGCGTTCCCATATATTCATCGGCGCGATGCTCGGAGCCGCGGCATTCTTCCTGCTGGGGGAGGGCGTCGTTTCCGTGGCCATAGGGGCCGCATTCGCTGGCCTGAGCGCCCTTGTCCCGGACCTTGACCACGATTCCAGCAAGGGCAGGAAATGGCTGGATTTGGGGTTCGCGGCCTTCGCCTTCATGATGGCCTACGGCTCGGCATGCGGGGCAATGATATGCCTTCCGGGGCCGGGCGGCCTCGCGGCCATGGCTGTCGCGTTCCTTGCGATGGTCGGCGCCTACTTCATCCTTTTCAGGTTCTTCAAGCCGAGGCACAGGGGGATAACGCATACGCTGGTTGCGTGTTTTGTGTTTGGTGTTTTGGTCTATGCCATCGCCGGGAAGGAGCTGGCAATCGCGGGGCTGGCGGGATATTTCTCCCATCTCGTGGCGGACGGGCACGTGAAGCTGGTATAGGAGTGACGGAAGCACCTCCAGCCGGACATGCGAACCAAAGAGGCCTCTCCGCTCAGAAACCGAGGACCGCACCCAGCACAAGATATACGACAGCGGCCACGAGCGCCGTAAGCGGGATGGTCAGGAACCACGCGTAGACGATTCTTTTCGCGATGCTCCAGTTCACGGCAGTGGTGCGGTTCATCACCCCGACGCCGCTTATGGAGCCGGTTATGACGTGGGTGGTGCTTACCGGTATGCCGAAGGCGCTGCTGCCGATTATCACGCCTGCCCCGGCGGTCTCTGCGCAGAAGCCGTCTATCGGCCGCAGCTTCGTTATCTGCGTGCCCATCGTCTTCACGACGGCCCAGCCGCCGGCCAGGGTGCCTATGGCTATCGTGCTGTGGGATGCGAGCACGACCCACGCGGGAACGTGGAAGTCGGTGATGAAGCCGCCGATGAAGAGCAGGAGGGTGATTATTCCCATCGTCTTCTGGGCGTCGTTCGCGCCATGGCCAAGGCTGTAGACCGAGACCGAGAGGAGCTGCAGTTTCTTGAAATGCTTCTGCACCTTCTCGGGCGGCATGCGCTTGACTGCGATGAGCACGAGCAGCGAGAACAGGTAGCCGAAAACCATGCCGAGAATAGGGGCGAGGAAGATGAATACGACTATCTTCACGAGGCCTTCCAGCTTTACGACGTCCCAGCCTGCTGCGGCAACTGCGGCCCCTACCAGCCCCCCGATGAGCGCATGGCTCGCGGATATGGGCATCCCAAGCCAGCTCAGGCCATAGACCCATATGACCGCGGACACGAGGCCGGCGATGACAACGTAGGCGTTTATGGCAGCCGGGTCAACCACGCCCCTGCCCATGGTCTCGGCGACAGCCGTGGAGAATGTGAAAGCGGCCACGAAATTGAAGAACGCGGAAAGGACCACGGCGGCCCGCAGGGAAAGCACCCGCGTGGCGACGATGGTCGAGATGGCGTTCGCGGCGTCGTTGAGGCCGTTGCCGAAATCGAAGGCCAGCGCAAGGAAGATGCCGAATGCCACCAGGATGGGGGTTTCTATCATCAGGCCCTGCCTCACACGTGCTTTATCAGAATGCCTTCCACGATGGCTGCAAGGCGCTGGTTCAGGTCGGCCAGCTCCTCCATCTCGTCATAGAGGTCCTTTAGCTTGATGACGTGGAGGGGGCTTGCGGCGAGGCGTTCGTTAGCCGGGTCGAAAAGCTCGGTCATGGCCTTCTCGTAAATCACGTCGGCGTGGTCCTCAAGCTCGAACACCCGCTGGTACTGGGTTTTCATGCTCTTGCCGCGGTTCAGGCTCCCCACAGCCGCCTTTATCTCCAGAACCTGCTCTGCGATTATGTGGGCCAGCTCCCTCATTGTCGGCGTCGTCGTGTCGATGCGGTAGTAGACGAATTTCTTGCCGATGTCCTCCATCATGTCTATGGCTGTGTCCAGGTCCGATGCGAGCGCGTGAATGTCTTCCCGGTCTATCGGCGTTATGAAGTTCCTGTAGAGCTCCTCGGATATAGTGCGCACAAGAACGTCGCCGTCCTTCTCGTAGCCGTTGAGCGCCTTGAGGCGCACCCCCCTCTGACCGGCGTCCAGCCTCTCGTAATCGGACACGAAGCGCTCGAACTCGACCGAGCACTTCTGGGTTACTTCGGCCAGGTTCACGAGCATGTCGAAAAAAGCGTCGTCTTTCAGCAGGAAGAAATCCTTTATCCTTTTCATGTGCCTCTACCTTCTGGCTTTGCAGCAGTCTTGCATGCCCCGCCCGTTCAGAGCGAGGCCTCTTTCTTCATCTCGCACCGGAGGTTGAACGACTTCTCCATCCGGTTCTCTATCACGCCGTCCCTGTTGAAGGAATAGAGCGTGATGTCGCACTTGTACATCTGTGGCTGGGTGTAGGAGTTCCCGTACACGCGCACGGCCTTCTCGAGGAATTCGTTCTTCGCCACTATCCCGACGCGGATGCGCCCTTTCCGGAGGGCGTTGTTGGGCGCAAGGGATATGTGCTCCGGCACGGCGACGTCGGCCTCCGTCCAGACGGAATGCTCGCCCGGGTTCTCCACGCGCAGGATGAGCTCCACGTAGTTGTTGGAGAAGCCGAACAGGACGTCAGGATGGGTGCGGAGACTGAGCTTTACCAAACGCTCACCGCTCCTAAATGCACAAGCAATATTATAATCTTTGTCCTGGAAATCGCATCATGATTCCCGAGTCCAGGCTCATCCGCTCAGAGCTGACCATACGGGAGCTGGCGCTTCCGGACGATGTGCTCCTTGCGCGGAAATCCCTGGTCCGCTGGCTCGCGCTCTCGCTCGGGATGATACTGCCGAACGAGAGCCGCAGGCTGCTGCTGGACATCCTCGAGGTCCTCTTCGAGTTCCACGTGAAAGGCGAGTCGCCGACGACGAAACATATAATATCGAGGCTCGAGGAGGCGACGAAGGGGAAACAGAACCCGAAGGCGGTGTATTACCACCTGCAGAGGCTCAAGACGCTCGGCGTGCTCTGCAGGAAGAAGGGGAGGTATACGCTCGGCGAGGGGGATGGCAGGAGCCTGCGGGAGATATTCCGGGGATTCTACATGAGGAAGGCCGATGCCGCCTTCTCGAACATAGACAGGGCGCTTGAGAAGCTCGAGCACAGCTACAGGTGATTGGGCTCATGGAAGAGGACTTTTCAGGATTCTACAAACTCAGCGTGGATGAGCGGCTCGAGAAGGTCAAAAAGCACGGGGGCCTCACCGACCTCGAGGTGAAGACGCTCCGCGAGAGCGGCTCCCTTGAACTTGCGAAAGCGGACAAGATGGTCGAGAACGTCATCGGGGCGGTGCACCTGCCCCTCGGGCTCGCTACCAATTTCGTGATAAACGGCAGGAGCATGGTCATACCAATGGCCGTGGAGGAGGCCTCGGTGATTGCGGCCGCCTGCAGGGCCGCCAAGCAGGCCCTCCCGGAGGGCTTCAAGGCCGAGGCGGACGAGCCCATAATGATAGGCCAAATCCAGCTCACCGGCCTGGATGACCCCAGCGAGGCGATGAAAAACGTCTCCCTGAACAGGAAGGAGATACTCGGCGTGGCTTCCGCCCACATGAAGCAGCACGAGAAATACGGTTGCGGCGTGAGGGATTTCGAGGCGAAACTGCTCGACACGGACAGGGGCCAGATGATGGTGGTGGACTTCCACATCGCGGTCGGGGATGCGCAGGGGGCGAACATGGTGAACACGGTCCTGGAGAACGTCGCGCCCACGCTCGCCCAGCTCTCCGGAGGCAGGGCCAGGCTGCGCATCGTGAGCAACCTCGCGGTGAAGAGGAAGGCGAGGGCGACCGCCCTCTGGAAGAAGGAGGCCATAGGGGAGGATGCCGTCGAAGGCGTCCTTGACGCGTACGAATTCGCGAAGCACGACGTCTACCGCTGCGCCACGCACAACAAGGGCATAATGAACGGCATAGACGCCGTGGCCCTTGCGACGGGCAACGACTGGCGCTCGGTCGAGGCGGGCGCGCACGCGTATGCCGCGCTCGGCCACTACAAGCCGCTCACCCATTACTACAAGAACGAGAACGGGGACCTGGTCGGGAGGATAGAGCTTCCCCTCGCCCTCGCTACTGTCGGGCCGGCGCTGAACAGCAGCCCGACCGCGAGAATCGCCCTGAAGATAATGGGGGTGAAGGGCTCGCGCGAGCTTGCGATGGCAATGGCGTGCGTGGGCCTTGCGAACAACTTCGCGGCGCTCTCTGCGCTGGCGACCGTTGGCATCCAGAAGGGGCATATGAAGCTCCATGCCCGCAACATCGCCATGTACGCCGGGGCCGCCACGCCAAAGGAGATAGAGGCCGTGGCAGAGGCGCTCTCGGGCGAGAAGAATTTCAACATAGAGCGCGCGAAGGAGGTCTTGGAGAGGGTGCGCAAGGGATGATGGAATACCTCGCCTCGCTTGCAATCGCATTCCTCGTTTCCTTAATCCTCACGAAGCTCCTGATACCAAGGCTGATTGGGGCCGGAATCACCGGGGCCGATGAGAACAAGAGCGGAAGCCCGCAGGTCGCCGAGATGGGCGGCATCGCGATTGTCGCGGGGTTCAGCGCCGGCCTCCTGCTCGCGATAGCGTTCCACTCATTCCTCTCGCTCGAGCTGAACCTGGTGTATATCCTCGCGGCGGTCATCACAATCCACACCATAGCGTTCATCGGGATAGTGGACGACCTGCTCAGCATCCCGCAATGGCTCAAGGCGGTGCTCCCGCTTTTCGCCGCAGTGCCGCTTGTGGCGGTCAAGGCCGCGGGGAGCACGGCCATACTGCTTCCCTTCCTGGGAGTCGTCGACTTCGGGATGATATACATCGTCGCGCTGGTGCCGCTCGCGATAGCCGTGTGCTCGAACCTGACGAACATGCTCGCCGGGTTCAACGGCCTCGAGGCCGGCATGGGCTCGGTGATGTTCGGGGCCCTTGCGCTCGTGGCCCTCGCCACGGGCTCGGCGGAGATGTCCGTCCTGTCGCTCTCCATGCTCGGGGCCCTCCTTGGATTCCTCGTGTTCAACAGGTATCCTGCGGGCGTGTTCCCCGGCGACGTCGGCACGCTTACGATAGGCTGCGTGCTTGCCGGGACGGTCATCATCGGGAACCTGGAAAGCGCCGGCGCCATACTCATGGTCCCGTACATAATCGACTTCTTCATAAAAGCTGCGAACGGCTTCCCGCACACGCACCAGGAGCAAAAAGGCGGCAGGCTGCTTCCCAAGGGCGGAAAGGTAAAGGGGTTCGTGCACCTTGCGATGAAGGCATTCGGGGGCTTGAGCGAGCGCGGGCTGGTGCTCTTCTTCGTCGCTCTCGAGGCGGCCTTCGCACTGGTCGTTCTCGCCCTTTACCTCAAGCGCTAGTCGCCGAGGTCTTTCAGGAGGCGCAGCAGGCTGAATTGCTCCACGAAGCGCTCGTAGTCGCTCACGCGGCCTATGTCGAACCACACGCCTTCGAACACGTAGCCCTCGATTTTCTTCCCGGACGAGAGGAGGCGCGGGAAGACGTCCTTGGCGAAGTCCTCCTTCCCTTTTATGTAGCCGAATATCTCGGGCTCGAGCATGTAGATTGCGGTGTTGTAGAGGTGCTGGACGAGGGGCTTCTCGCGGAAGCCGCTCACCTTGCCGTCCTTCCCTATGTCAGCGACGCCGTATTCGAGCGTGACCCTGTCGGGATAGAGCGCGATAGTTGCGAGGGCGCCGCTCTTCTTGTGGTGCCTGAGCATGTCCGAGAGGTCGATGTTGGTGAGATGGTCGCCCATCACGACCGCGAACGTCTCATTCACCTTTCCTTTGAACGGGGTTATGGAGCCGGCCGTATTCATCCGCTCCTTCTCGATGGAGTATTCGATGTCCACGCCGAATTTCCGCCCGTCCCCGAAGTATCCGGTTATCTGCTCGTGCTTGTAGCCGACCGTGAGTATTATGTCCTTGATGCCGCAGCGCTTGAGGTTCTCTATCACGTACTGGAGTATAGGCTTGCCCCCGAGCATGAGCATGGGCTTGGGCACGGAATAGGTGTATGGCCGCAGCCTGGTCCCTTCTCCTCCGGCAAGAACGAATGCTCGCATGTGTCAATCCCCTGTGCAACTGGTCTGCTCCATATCACCGGCTCAGCTTATTAAATAATAGCCCACGATGGCGCCGGCAAGCGAGCATATGAAGTTCGTCGTGCCCTTGGTGCCGAGCCCCCGCTCCTCGAAAACGCCGAACAGGGTGTCAACCACAGAGCCGGCAAGCCCCGCAATGCCGATGAGCAGGCCCTGCGTCGGGTTCAGCCCGAAGACGAACATGGCCGCTAAGCCGATGGAGCACGAGCCGGCCAGCGAGCCGAGCGTCCCTATGCGGCTCATGGCCCCGCTTGTCCCGGGCCGCACTGGCTTGAGGCCAAGGAGCGAAACCGGGTCGGATGCGTCCAGGACGCCGAGCTCGGAGCCGAACTTATCTGCAGTGACGGAGGCGACGCATGCTATGAAGGGAATCGGGCCGAGCTGCGGGCTCGCGACGGCGAGGGCGGAGGGGAGCAGGCCGTTCGAGAGGACGTTTTCCCAGCCGCGCTCATGCTCGTAGAGGCCCATCTCTTTTTTCACTTCGTACTCATATTTGGTGACCGCTACGGCAAGGGCGAAAAAGACGAGCATGAGGATTAGATAGGAAGCGCCGCCGTAGAAGAAAAGCACGGCGCCGAAAAGCAGGGCGAGCAGCACCCCCCTGGTGTCGAGGACTCCCTTCATGAGGACACTGCTACTTCTGTATCTTTATCTCTATCGATGACACCTTGTTCTTCGAGCCGTCCTCTGACGTTAGTTCCTCGGTCGCGATTGCGATGTCCTGCACTTTCGCGCTCGGCATGAACCTGTGCCGGACTATTTCTACGACATCAACCGCGCGAGAGATGAGCTTGCCCCGGGCTTTCACCGTGACCTCGCTAGCCCCGTTGTTGAACTGCGTGACCACAGCAAGGACGTAGCCCATGGTGCCCTTCTTGCCGACATATACGGTGTTGTCGTCCCTCCTCATCTGCACTGGCGCGCTCTGCACTTGGCTGGGTTCCATCTCTTCTGTCGGTTCTTCCATAGGTTCCACCTCTCGCTTTAGGACTGTCAAGTTAGAGTCCGTAAAATAATTTAAATGTTTTCGTTGCGCCTAAATCGCAGGGCGGCGGATACGTCATTTGCAGAATTTTTGGCTTTGAGCCACAGTTGTTTTTTAAATGTTGCGCGGCCAGAACGGGTTCATGAAGAGCGCAAGCCCCATCGAGAGAGGCACGCCGAGCGCCGCGGAGCGCGAAGCGTTCAGGAAGAAGGACCCGTTTTTCGAAAGGCTGCTGGAGAACGGGTGCGCGATACCCACGAACCCGCATTTCATAGCTGCCCGGGAGCAGTCCCTCAAGGACACGTGGTTCGTGTTCTACCAGGAGTACTGCTGCCACGGAGGGAAGCTTCATGACGGAAGGCCGCTCAGGAACCGGAGCTCGGGCAATTTCCCGACGTACTTCGGGGACACCCGCATCGGCAGGATAACCGGGGCGATGCACAGGGCGGTGGACGAGACCGGGGCGTACATGGCAGGGACCGAGGCCGCGCGGGAAATCATCGCCGCGTATTACGGCGTGTCGCCGCACCACCTGTTCTTCAGCGCGGGCATAAGCGGAGGCATAAAGGACATTCACGAGGTTTTCCTCCACAACACCAAGGGAAGGGTCCTCATACCGAACGAGAGCTACCCCACCCATTTCTCGACCGCGATAACGCACGGAGGGAAGGACCTCATAGTTACAGTAGACCGCGACCCCGAGACCGGGATACCCGACCTGACAAGATTCACGAACGGCCACGCGTCTGAAGCGGTGAACCCGTTCGAGCTCGTCGGATTCTCAAGCTTCATACCTTATGACAACCCCAATCCGGTCGTCTATCCGCCCGGGTTCTTCCGCAACGACAAGGGCACCGGCGTATTCGACCTGAACGAGGAGGCGTTCAAAAAAGACGGCGTCATCCGGCCGGTCGTGCTCGACATGATATACCAGTCGTTCTCATGGCCGGAGAGGCATGTGCGCATAAAAGAGCTCATCGACCTTGGCGACGAGAAGAACATCCTGATATTCCTGAACAGCCTCTCGAAGGTCTTCCTGGAGCCGAACAAGCGGGCCGCGGTCGTGGCGGCCTATGTCCCGAAGCCGCTCCTCCGATATGCCGAGGGCGGGATGATACGCGACCTGCAGTCCATATTCTACAGGGCCCTGAACGGGATATCCAACGTATCCATGGCCGCGCTTGTCGCAGGCCATGAGATGCTGGGGCATGACGAGTTGAAGCCCGACCCGGAGCTTGAAGCCATCCGCATGGAAGGCAGGAGGAGGTTCATAGGGGAGGACGGCGAAGGGGGCAATCAGGCGCTCATGTGCTCGCTTCCCCATGTGAAAACCCTCCACCCGGACCTGAAAATCGAGAGCAGCGGGTACAATATGTTCTTCATAGACCATCCTGACCCCCCGTGGATGAAGCCTGATTACAAGAGAGGGGTATTGGGCAGGCTAAGGGGCGTGATTTCAGCAATCGAGGACCCTGACAGGCGCGCGGAGGCCATGAACGCTTTCAGCTACTACGTCGGCCTCGTCGCACCGGAGGATACCGCCGCTTCGGACATCTTCTGCCTGGACCTTGTCATGGAAACAGGAGTGGCTTTCGCCCCGGCAGAGAGGTTCTACAAGCTCGGAACCGCCCCCCGGCGCATCGCGTTCAGGCCGGTGATGGTCGCTGAGCCTGCGGAGTTCGCAGAGGATGCGAGGCTGGTTTCCGAGTTCCTCTCGAGTAAGCTCGGGTAATCAGAGCACCTCGCCGAACCACTCGCACATATGCTCCCGCACTGCGCCCAGGTGCTCTTCCTTCCTGAAGAGATGGTCGGCGCCCTCCATGAGGTCGAGCCTTTTTCGCCCGGAGGCCCAGTTGAAGAGCTGGCGGGCGTGGACCGGGGGGATGATTTCGTCCGCCGTCCCGTGCATTATCAGGAGGGGCCTCTCCAGCGTCGCGACCGCGTGGCCGACGTTGTATTTCTCCACATCCTGCAGGAATTCCCTCTTGAGCAGCATGTCCCGCCCGTAAACGAACGCCATGGCAGAGCCCTCCCGCTCCGCCTTCTCAATGGCCTCTGCCGGGAATACCTCCCGCACCCTGGCCGCCTGCGAGCTGCCTGAGATGAACGCGACGGCCCGGATGCGCGAATCGCCGGAAGCCGCGAGAAGGGCGAGCATCGCCCCCATGCTGTGGCCTGCGATGCCGATTCTTTTTATGCCGCGCCGCTCCAGGACCGAAACCGCCTCGTAAGACTCTGAAAGCATCTTGGTGTAAGTCGAATCCTCGAGCTTCCCGCCGCTCTCCCCGTTTCCGGAGAAGTCGAAGCGCAGCGTCGTGAATCCGGAGGAAACCAGGCACTCGGAGAGGGCCCGCATCACCCGGTGGTGCTTGGTGCACGTGAAGCAGTGGAGAAGGAGGACTCCCCTCCCGTTAGGCTCCTCAGGCTCCCCGAGCACCGCGGCGATTTCATCGCCGCATGAAGCGAAAGAGAGCTTTTTGTCCATGAGGCGCATTAATGCCGCGTCCAATTAAAAGCCATTACGGGCCGCATCCGCTGCACCCGGAGCGGACATGGCCCCGGATTCGCTTTTTTCTCTGAAATCTGAAAAAACATAGTTAAAAACTACATAAAAATTATAAAAGAAATGGTCAAATGGACAATAAATTTGAGAAAACATATAAATACAACCATTGAGAGAAGATAACGGGGATGGAAGGGGTTGGAATGTGGGTTCCCCGCGTTTGCGGGTGAAATGGTGGGGGGATGGCACATGAATGTGGATGGACCGGTCAACCTGGAGATATTCTCCGTGGGGCCACTCTTCAGGGAACTGGATTACCGGGAGCTTGAGATTTGCACCAAGCGGACTCCGTTCTTCAGGCATGAGCCGCTTTTCCACGCTTCCGTGGGCTGACCCCGCCACCCCTTTTTTCTGGTTTCAGGCTTAGCATCCAGAGGCGAAAAGGGCGGGCATTTATATAAATTGCCTCGGATTTTCTGCTCATGTACAAGCTGATGGCCATATGGGCGATGCTGGTTGGGCTCGCGGCCTTCAGCCTCTACGAAACCGAGCCGAAGGCCGACCTCAGGGTGGGGATGCTCAAGACGGTGGATACCATACATCCCCTCATCGCAAGGGACCAGGGCTATTTCGAGGACGACGGCCTCAGCGTAAGCGTCCATTCCTTCGGGACGTCGCCTGCCCTTGCCGAGGCGATAGCCGCGGGCGAGATAGATGTCGCCTACATGAGCACTGTCCCTGCCGGCATCTGGAAGGCGAAGGGCACGGACATAGTGATACTGGCCGGGGCGAGCAGGGGAGGCGACATGCTCTGCACCCGGGACGGAAGGCTGAGCGGGTCGGTCGCGATATCCAACAAGGGAACGTTCACTCAGACGCTCTACGACCTGTACGTCGAGGACAAGTTCGACTTCCAGCCCGTCTACGGCATCGAGCCGGCCGACATGCCCACCGCCCTCCTGGTGACCAGGGACGTGGACGCAGCGTTCGTATGGGAGCCTTTCGCGAGCGCAATCGAGAAGGGGGGCGGGGAGTGCATATTCGACACGGGTTCCGAGTGGGAGAAAGAGAAGGGGACCATGTACCAGCGCAACGTCCTGGTGGTGAGCGGGAAGGCTGCCAAGGACCCGGAGCTCGTCCGGAAGCTCATGAGGATAAACAACCGGACGATAGGCTACCTCAACCAGCCGGGCTCGGAGGCTGCGGTCGCGAAGGCGATGAGGATAGAGCCCCTCCTGCGGAAAAGGGTCGAATACAACGCGTCGCTGGACTGGGACAGCATGGCCGAGCTGTGGGAAATGGCCCGGGAGAACGGCTACCTGTCCAGGATACCGGAAAAGAGCGAGATATTGTATGGTGGTTGATTGGGGCTGACGCGATACGAGAGGTACGGCATCTGGATTGTTTCCATACTTGCGGTGCTTGTCGTTTGGGAGTATCTGTCAAGCAGCGGGGCGGTCAGCGAGCTCGTCCTGCCGAGCCCGCTCAAGATAGCTCTCACGTTCGAGCGCATGATAGCGAGCGGGCAGATGTTCGTGGACATATGGGTCAGCACGGCGAGGATAATCCTCGGCTTCAGCGTCGCGTTCCTCATCGCAGTGCCCCTCGGCCTGATATCCGGGAGCAACCAGATACTCAGGAACGTCCTCCGGCCGTGGGTCCAGCTGATGCAGCCGATACCCGGAATCGCATGGGTGCCGTTCGCGTTCCTGCTTTTCGGGCTGAGCAACAACGCGGCGGTCTTCGTCATTTCCATCGCCTGCTTCTTCCCGATATACATCAACGTCATGAACGCGGTCCAGCGCTTCGACCGCGACCTGATAAACGTCGCGAGGACGCTCGGGGCGAGCGAGCTCCAGGTCTTCGCCAGGGTGATACTGCCCGGCGTCTTCCCGGACATCGTGACGGGCTCGCGCGTGGCCACAGGATTCGCGTGGAGGACTGTCGTCGCGGCCGAGATAATCGGGCTTCCGAGGGGCGTCGGCGCGCTCCTCATAGAGGCCAAGAACACCGCGCAGACCGACAGCGTCATCGTGAGCATGATAACGCTGGGCGTGATGATGATAATATTCGAGAAAGTGATATTCGACACCATGGACAGGAAGATACAGCGCTGGAAAGGAGGAGCGGATACGGAGGGTTGAGATGGCAAGGGAGCGGAAGGCGCAGGAAGGAACCATCATGAGGGTCGAGGACCTGACCCTCAGCAGGGGCGGGGAGGAGAGGATCCTCGAGCACATCTCGTTCGATGTCCGCCGGGGCGAGTTCCTCTCGATAATAGGCAGCTCCGGGGCAGGCAAGACCACGCTCCTCCAGGCGCTCGCGGGCCTCCTTGCCCCGGCAGACGGCAGGGTGTACCTGCACGGCCGCGAGCTCAGGCGCCCCACGGCCAGGATAGGGCTGGTCTACCAGGATTACGCGCTCTTCCCGTGGCGGACAGCCCTCGGAAACGTGGAATTCGGACTTGATATCCGGGGTGTCCCCAACGAGGAAAAGCGGCAGCTTGCCGAGGAGGCCCTCGACCTCATGGGGATACTCGAGCACCGGGACAAGTATCCGGTGCAGCTTTCCGGCGGCATGCAGCAGCGTGTCGCCATAGCGAGAGTCCTTGTCAACAAGCCCGAGGTGCTCATGCTGGACGAGGCGTTCTCCGCGCTCGACGTCCAGACCCGGCGGAAGCTCGAGGAGCAGCTTCTGCAGATACAGGCCGAGCTCGGCATAACCGTGATACTGGTGACTCACCTGGTGGAGCAGGCCCTCTCGCTCTCCGACCGCGCAATAATCGTCAACAAGGGCAGGGTAGAGAAGGTGATAACCCTGGAGGGCGGGAAGCCGAGGAACATCGATGAGCCCCGGTTCAGGGAACTGCTCCGTGAGACCGAGGCCATGATAAAGCCGACGCCGAAACTGGAGGTATTCGTGAAGGACCTGCAGAAGATGGAGCGCAGCGCCGGGAAATAAGAGGGCTCCTTTTGGGGGACATGCGCCTGGTAAAAATCCACAAAAATCCGTTTTCAGGCATACTTAAAAATACTAGCAGCCATACTTTACGACATGAGCAGGAGGAAAGCGCCGAAGGAGGACCAGCATGGAGCCACCTTGGATGCACCGATCTCGAAACGGCCTCCGGCAATCAAAAACCCGCTGGAGGAGCCGGCCAGGGGAACCTTGCTCGGCGACCGCTACAAGATAGTCGAGAAGATAGGCGAGGGCGGGATGGGCCGCATATACGCGGCGGAGGACCAGAGGCTCGGCAAAATCGTCGCGGTGAAGATGCTTCCGCCCATTTTCGCCGGAAGAGTCGAGCTGCAGCAGAGATTCGCCAGGGAAGCGAGGATAACCTCCCAGATTGAGAGCGAGCACATAGTCATGATAACAGACCTGGTCGTAAGCCCGCCGCCGTTCTATGTGATGGAGCTCCTGAAGGGGAGGGATTTGGCCACTCTTATCGCGACCGAGGGATACACGCCCTGGGACGAGAGGTCGAGGGACATCATCATCCAGGCCTGCAGCGCGCTCGCCGCGGCGCACGAGAAAGGGGTCGTCCATCGGGACATGAAGCCTGAGAACGTCTTCCTGGTGGAGCGCAGGGACGGGAAGGAGTACGTGAAGATACTCGATTTCGGGATTGCCCGGCTTCTTCAGAACGGCGCCGAGGATAGGCAGGAAGGCGCACCCGCGGCAGAAGCCATCACCGGGCTTGCGCCCCACAAGACGAATGCCGATTCCCTCCTTGGCACGCCGTTCTACATGGCACCCGAGCAGGTGCCCGGAAGGGAGCTGGACCATCGGGCTGACATTTATGCGACCGGCATCATCATGTACGAAATGCTGACGGGCACGGTTCCATTCGACATACCCGGGAGGAGCACGATGGACATGGCCACCGCCCTCAGGATTCTTGACATGCACGAGAATCAGGCGCCCGAGCCGCCGAGGCAGAGAAGGCCCGATGCGGCCATACCCGAGGAGCTCGAAGCGGTCATCCTCAGGGCTCTTCGGAAAACGCCCTCGGAGCGCTTCGCCGACATGATGGAGATGGCGAGGGCGGTCGAGCGCATAAGCGCTCCGAAATACGTTCCGAGGAAAAAGGTCGCCCTCGAGAAGAGCGAGGGGGGAGAGAGGGTCCGCGAGGGGCTCTGCCGGATAAGGAGGGAAGATGAGGCCAGGACGCGGCGGGCGGGCAGGATAAGGAACATGCTCATAGCAGGGGCGCTCATCATCACCGCGGCCGCTGCGGCCTCTGGATGGTCGCTATCCGGGATGCATGGCATCTTCAGCCAGCGCGAAGCGCCGGATGCCGGCACGGATGCCCCGCAGGGCGCCGGCACTGGCGGACGATAGTTATATTTAAATAATAAATATGATAAATGGAAGAAAGAGAAGGCGGGAGACATGGGTATCAGGGAAACGCTATTTGGGAAACGCGACAGCGGCAGGCGCCCGGGCACCGTTCTCGGGAACGGCAAGACGCCGCTCGAGGACAGGCTGTCTCCGGACGTGCTCGGCCAGTACAAGGAGTTCCTGGCAAAGAACGACCTCGATGGGGCGCTGACGAAGCTGAAGGCGACGCAGGACGAAGCAGCATATCTCCAGCACCTTCTGGGAGACGAGGTAGTCTGCAAGGAGGCGGCTTCCGTCCTCACCAGGCTTTACATCGAGAACGGGGACGGCAAGCGCATTGACGAGCTTATGAGCAACCCGCAGACGCTCGTGCGCGCCGCCTCGTCGTACCACCTGATGGAGATATCGGAGCGCCAGAGCATCGAGTTCGCGCTGCCTGCAATCGGCAACGCGATAGCCGACACGAACGAGCACGTCCAGCAGAACGTGATGCGCGCGCTCCTTAACGCGGCGTCGAAGGAGAAGACCAGGGAGAAGGCGGTGTCCCTGCTCGGAAGCGTCCTTGGAAGCTCCAGTGATGTCGTCAGGCTGAACGCGGCGAGGACTCTGGCCGATGCCGCCGAGAAAGGCGTGGACATTACCCCGGCCATCCGGGCCCTCGGGGGGGCGCTGTCCGACGGCTCCGAGGAGGTCAGGCTCGAAGCCAAAAGGGCCCTGCTTAACGCTTCGGCCAATCCCAACACGAAGGACGAGGCAGTGTCGGCCCTCAGGAACGCGCTCTCCGAGAAAGACGACGGCGTGAGGCTGCTTGTAGCGCAGACATTGTGCGACGCTGCAGGGAGGGATGTCGATATTTCGCTCGCAATCCCGTACCTCGGGAATGCACTCTATGACAGAATCGAGGCCATACGAATGGCTTCCAGCTCGGCCCTTAAGGCCGCGGCAGCGAAGGGGGTCCATATCTCCTCGGCCATTCCCATGCTGGAGCACGCCCTTTCCGACCCGAACGAAGACGTGAGGCTCAATTCTTCCAAGGCGCTGGGATACGCGGTCGATAACGAGAAGACCAGCGACATGGCAATCGAGGTGCTGAAGAACGCCCTCGAGAACAAGAAAAGGTACGCGAGGGAGCTTGCCGCCTCTGCGCTCAGGAACGCGGTCACTAACGAAAAGACCAGGTCCCGGGGCCTCGCGGCCTTCAAAGACGCCCTCAGGGACGGGAGCCCGGACGTGAGGGTGCTAGCATCAGAGTCCCTCTCTGACGCGGCCTCGCAGGGAATCGATGTCAGCGCAGCTTTCGAAGTCCTCGCGAAGTCCCTTTCCGACAGGGAAAAGAGGGTGAGGATGAACGCTGTCTCTGCATTCGGGCACTCTGCAACGGGTGGCGCAGGCGTTTCCCCGGCAGTAGGCGCGCTCGGCACCGCGGCATCGGACAAGGACGCCTCCGTCCGGCTGGCAGCAGCATGGGCCATCTCATGCGCCGCCGAGAAAGGAGCCGACGTGGGCCCCGCCCTCCCAGGACTCGCCGGAATCATCGGCGACCGCGATGTGGAGATAAGGACTTACGCTGCAAAGGCGTTCATCGGCGCGATGGGGTACGAGCCGTCCCGGCTGAGTGCGGCATCCGTCCTCTCCGAAAAGCTCGGCGCCAAGGACGAGAGGGCCTGCGAGATGTCGGCCTGGGCATTCCTTTGCGCCTGCGAGAAGGGGTTCGACATCAGCCCGGGCATAGAGGCGCTTGCCGGAGCCTTGGGAGCAAGGAACGCGGCGATAAGGTATAATGCGGCCATGGCGATTCTCACGGGGACCGAGAAAGGGCTGGACACGACGAGCGCCGTGCCTGCCCTTGGCCGCGCGCTGGGAGGCAAGGACCGTGAGGTCGCTCTCGTCTGCGCGAAAGCCCTGTTCTTTGCTGCTGAAAAAGGCGCCAGCATAAAGCCCGCCTTGGCTGAGCTCCAGGCGGCCGCCAGGGACAGGAACCCGGAGATACGGGCATTCGCCAGGAAGGGACTGGACAAGGCGGCATGACATGGAACTGAGGCGGGGGAAGGACAGGTTCTGCCATGAGGGCAGCGTCGCCTCGCGCCGGCCGGCGGCCAGGATTCTTGCCGCGGCGGTCATTGCGGCCTCGCTTTCATTTTCCGCCTGCGGCCGGGGATATTACGCCAGGGAACCCGAGAGCGTGATATACAACGAAAACAACCGCACCGAGCTTTCGGCAGAGCAGCTCGGATTCGCAAGGGGCGCCACCATGCCAGAGGAAGCGGCGCAGATGATGCGGTCGCGCGGTCTCACCCATGTCGTGGAGAACACGAACGTTTCCGGAGCGAGCGGCAGCGTCGGCGCACTGATTGCTGACTACCAGGCCGTGCTCCACATTTTCAGGAACAGGAGATACGAGCAGAGCATACGGCTCGACATGACGCCCGGCGAGCTTCCGTACGGATACGCCCTGAGGGTGGCGGATACCGGGGATGGCAGGAAGGTCATCATGGCGCTGATAAGGGACGCTGCAGGCACCGGAAATGCACGCATGGCGCTCGTGCCCTACGCGGAGGGCCGTGCCGGGGAACCCGTCTATGTGGACATGGGCGCCATGGTAAGGCGGCACGAGGGCATGCAGTTCCCGCTTTTTGTCGGATACGACCTCGTGCAGGGCGTGACGTTCATAGCCCGCGACCGGAACGGCATCCCCTGGGAGAACGGATACCTGCTTACATGGGACGGCACCGGCCTCCGGAGCAGCCCCGTGCCTTTCGACACGCTGATGGGATGCGACTGCGTGCGCGGATGGGCCGAAGGAAGGCAGTGATTTCAGGACGGGGTCTGGTAGTGGTGGCATTCAGGAATTTCCTTTCACCGATAGACGGATATTCCGACCTCCCCTTCCGGCTGCTGTGCCAGCGCCATGAGGCTGATGCGGTATGCGTCCCGCTTGTCAGCGCAACGGCGATAGCGTCCGACGAATCCAAAACCTCCCTCGTGGACGCGCACCCGGAGGAGAGGAACGCGGGCGTCCAGCTCGTGGGGAATGAGCCGTCGCACATGGGGAAGGCTGCCCGGGCCGTGATGGAGCGCTTCCCGTTCGTCTCCTGGCTCAACATCAACTGCGGCTGCCCCTCGGCGCGGACCATTGGGTGCGGCGGGGGAAGCGCGATGCTCGCCCATCCCGGGAAGATCGCCGAATCCGTGCGCGAGATGAAAAGGGCCTGCGATGTCCCGGTCTCTTTAAAGATAAGGATAAAGGGGGATTTGGAGCAGACGGCGGCCCTCTGCCGCCTCGTCGAGGAAGCAGGTGCTGATTTCATAATCATCCATGGAAGGACCGCCGCCCAGGGCTATTCCGGAAAGGCGGACTGGGGGATGATAAAGTCCCTCAGGGAGAGGCTGCGCGTGCCGCTTGTGGGAAACGGCGACATCCGCTCCAGGGAGGAAGGGGAGCGCCTCGTGGAAGAGGGCTATTGCGATTCGTACATGGTGGCGCGGGCCGCAATGGGGAACCCGCTGTTTTTCGAGGGAAAGGAGCCGGAGGGGATAGCCGGGCGGATGGCGCTCCTCGGGGATTACGTGTCGCTTCACCGGAAGCACGCGGGCGAGCCGAGGCTGAAAGACGTCAAGCTGAAAGCGGTCAACTTCATGAGCGGCATCAGGGGGGCCTCGATGATGAGGGACAATATATGCAGGGCCGCATCAGTCGAAGAGGTTATGCGCATGCAGGATTAGGGCGGACAGGCGTCATGCCCTGTGCTTCGCTCCTGCTATTTTCCTGAGGAACCGCAGCGCGGTCCGGAGGTGCGTGAGCGGCATCCTCTGGTCTGCCCGGTCGAAATGCCCGTAGACGACCGGCCCGAAGGCGAACGAGGGCGAGAGGCGGTCATAGATGAACGCCTCGTCATGGCCGTGGAACCGCCTCATCCCCACGGATGAATCGCGCGCTTTCCGGAGGCATGTCTCGGCCATGCGCTTCGAGGACGGCCTCGCGAAGCCATCAAGGTAGCAGTGCGTCCTGTCATGAACGTCGAAAAGCTCCCCGTAGGCCCGGCTCCAGTCGAGCCGGTGCTGGGGGTGGAGGAGGCGCGGGTAGGTCACGTCTATGGCTATGCAGAGGTCCGGCTTCAGGCCCCTCTTATTAAGCTCTTTCACGACCTCCCTGGCGCTAAGCGCCCACTTGCGGCCGTGAATCCGGTCTATCTCCTCGGAAGCCGTGAAAACGTAAATTGCCCTCCCATTCTTCGGGCCCTGTTCCGCAAGAAGCATGTTGATGTAGCAGCCGACGGCATTGTCCAGGATTCCGCTGAGCACTACCTTGTTCCCTTTTTTCCTGCAGCTCACTCCGACACGGCGGATGCGGGGGTCCACGTCCAGATGCGACGAATAGAGAATCAGCGGCTTGCCGGAGCCCTTCTCAACCCAGATATTGCCGTAGCGGTCGACCTTCGGGCTGCAACCCCTCCTCTCCAGCTCGCTGATGAGATAGGGGTGCCTAGGGCCGCGTCGCGTATCGCCATTGAACGGCCTCCGGCCTATGCCTTTCACTCCGCCTACCAAATCAACCACCATCGTTTGCCGGGGCTCTGCCGGCCGCAGCAGGTTATATGGAGGCGCGCGTTTTAAAAACCTGATTTTTTGCTATCTATAGCCATTTTCTACGACTTTTACCCGCGAAAAGGCAAATAAACCTTTTCGGGGATATGAGTACATGACCAATGGAAACAATCAGCCGAAGCCCAGGCTGAAGCTCCTATTCGTATCCATAGACGCGCTGATAGGCGATATGGCATGGGCCGTGAAGAAAGAGGGGCACGAGGTCAGATACTTCATACAATCCAAGGACCAGAAGGACGTGTGCGACGGATTCATAGACAAGGTCGACAACTGGAAGGAGCAGGTCGAGTGGGCCGACTGCGTCGTTTTCGACGATTTCGGCTTCGGGGAGGAAGCCGACAGGCTGAGGAAGGCCGGAAAGCCGGTCGTTGGCGGCAGCGCTTACAGCGACAAGCTGGAGATGGACCGCGAATTCGGGCAGGCCGAGATGAAGGCGGCCGGGATATCGATAATCCCCAGGTGGAACTTCTCGAACTTCGACGAGGCCATTGATTTCATCAGGAAGAACCCGGACCGGTACGTCATAAAGCCGAGCGGCCTCGCCCAGAACGAGAAGGAACTGCTTTTTGTGGGGCAGGAAGAGGACGGCCGCGACATCCTCGAGATGCTGGAGAGGTACAAGATAAACTGGGGCAAGAAGATAAAGGAGTTCCAGATACAGAAATACATCTCCGGCGTGGAGGTGGCCGTCGGCGCGTTCTTCAACGGGGAGGACTTCCTGATGCCCATAAACGTTAATTTCGAGCACAAGAGGATGTTCCCGGGCGACATCGGCCCGAGCACCGGGGAGATGGGCACCACGATGTTCTTCACGAACAGGAGCCCGATATTCGACCTCACGCTTGCCAGGATGAAGGAGAAGCTCGCGGCTTCCGGCTACGTCGGCTACATAGACATCAACTGCATAGCGAACTCCCGGGGCATCTACCCCCTGGAGTTCACGACCAGGTTCGGCTACCCCCATATCAGCATAGCGATGGAAGGGGTGCTCTCGGAATGGGGTACGTTCCTCAATGGAATCGCGAGGAAGGAGAAGCCGGAGCTCCGGACCAAGCGGGCTTTCGAGGTGGGCATCGTGGTGGCCGTCCCCCCGTTCCCGTTCCACGACCCGGACGCTTTCAAGCGCTTCTCGGAGGACGCCTCCATAATTTTCAAGAAGCCGAGCTTTGAGGGCATCCACCTGGGCGATGTCAAGCTGGTTGAGAACGACTGGCGGCTTGCCGGGAACTCCGGCTACGCGCTCGTCGTGACCGGCTCTGGCACGACGATGGACGAGGCCAGGAAGGTCGCCTACAACAGGATAAGGAACATCATAATACCGAACATGTTCTACAGGACCGACATAGGGACCAGATGGACAGAGGACGGCGACAGGCTCATAATGTGGGGATACCTCTGATTATAGACCGCTCGCCTCAGCCCTGACTGATGTGGTTTTCAGTTTCCAGTTCCGGGTTTCCAGCATCGAGTATGGACGCCCCTATTTTCTTTCGTAGGTGCCAATCAGCTCGGCATTTTCCAGGACATGCCCCTCCATCGCCCTCTCAAGCTCGTGCCTCGATGCTCCGGGGCGGAGGTTCATCTGCGTGTCCAGGGCGTAGAGCCGGAATGAGTACCTGTGCGGGCCGTGGCCCCTCGGCGGGCAGGGCCCGCCGTAGCCGGCCCGCCCGAAATCGTTCGTCCCTTCCACGCCCGGAAGCTTCGCGCCTTCCATGATCCCCTTGAGCGAGGAGGGAAGCTTCCACGCAACCCAGTGCACGAATGTCCCCATGGGCGCATCACGGTCGTCGCAGACGAGCGCCAGGCTCTTCGCATTTTCCGGGACGCCCGAAATTGCAAGCGGGGGGCTGATGTTGCCCCCCTCGCAGGTGTATTTTTTGGGTATCGGCGCGCCGTTCCCGAACGCCGGGCTCTCAACCTTCATTCTATCACTCCTTGTGGAGGTGGATCTCCTTGCTCAGCGACCAGCTGAGCATGGTCCTTATCGTCACGATTATCGCGATTTTCATTATGTCCATGAAATCCGATAGGACTGCGAGCCGGATGAGATCGGCTGCCACGAAAAAGTCCAGCGCGAATATTATCTTCTGGATGAGCGTGCGCTTAGTGTGCTCGTACTCGTGGAAACGCTTGTCGTGCAGGACCTCTATCCTGATGATGCGATAGACCGAGTGGGCGACCGCGAAAATAACGAGTATGAGGCCGAACACCTCTATCACTAGGGATATGGCCAGCAGAGCGTCCACGGCGAAGAGCGGAATCGTGAACCCCATGCTGGTGAATCCCCTGCTAGGGTTTAAAAGATTTCGGCATGCCAAAGTGCCATGGACGAACCCGGGGCGTCCTGTCAGCCCTGCCCGAACTGCGGCGAGGACATGTTTGCCGTACGCGGCAGCTTCAGGGCAAGGTGCAGGAACTGCGGCTTCAAGGACGCATGCTGTTACTGACATATTCACCTATTTTTGGTAACTTCTATGTTTATAAAGACATTTAAACAATAACTGCAACATGAAACTCGAGCCTAAGCTTTCTCACGGGTATTTGAGGGCCGTCTATCAGCTTCCGGATTCCCTTCGCGTCCGGGACCCGCTCGCCGAGGGCGTCGCCGCGAAGCTGGAGGAAGGCAGGAACGTGGTCATCCGGGGCTTCTGGAGGATAGGGAAGACCGAGCTCATGAGGGCCTCGCTCGGAAAGGCCTGTGAAAGGACGGGGGCGAGCGGATTCTCATTTGATTTGAGGAGCGACTACAACGCGGACGGCCTGCCCGCATCCAAAGAGGAGGCTCTTGAGAAGATACGGGATAAGCTTGGCGGGTTCTTCGAGATGGCCGGCGCTTCCGGCGTGCCCATCAACCCGGAAGCCCCCCTGGACGTGCTGAAGAACCTGCAGGGAAGGCTCATCATAGGGATAGACGAGCTTATAGCCCTGAACGCGCTCGGCGATCAGGCGATGGCTGAGGTCCTGGGGCATATAAAATCGGTCCCGCCGAACATAGGCCTGATGCTTGTGTGCCACAGGAACGCGAAGGTCGACGGGGTTTTCATGAGGGAGCTTGTGCGGGACGGTAAATTCGAGACCGTTTTCGTGCCGCCCATCTCGGACGAAGAGATGGAGCACATCATCGGCGCCCCGGCATCGGAGTACGGTATCTCAGTGGCGCCCCAAGCCGTCGAGAGGCTGGCAGCGCTTTCCGGGAACAAGCCGTGGGAGGCGTTCACGTTCGCATACATGGCCGCTTCATTCATGGAAACCACCGGGGCCGGCGTGCTTGAGGCCGGCATGGTGGATGAATCAGTGAATATGGGGGCCCTGCTCCAGGACGAGCACGGGAGATGGGTCGTGGACAATTATGCGAGGATTCTCCTCACGGCCATGACTCCGGCCGAAAGCGACGCGATCCAGGCAATCGCCACGGGGACTTTCAACGAGGCGGCCGCGGATGCCGGGGTCCTGCAGGCGCTGCAGGAAAGCGGGTGGGCCAGATGCAACGGCTCCTGGCAGGTCCATGGCGAGCTTTTCAGGGATTTCATCCGGGCGGTCGCAAGCGGGGAAATCAGGATTCAGAGGGAAGGGGGAGAGCAATCAGGAAGGTAGTCCCCTTCCCTGGCTCGCTTTCCACTGAAACCGAGCCCCCATGGTCGTTTATCACTTTCTGCGTTATCGCGAGGCCGAGCCCGGTCCCGCGCTCCCCTTTTGTCGTGAAGTAGGGCTTGAACACCATTGGTCTGGTCTCCTCATCCATTCCCGGGCCGGTGTCCGAGATGACGATGAGGAGGCTCTTGCCATCGTGGATGCCCGTGCATACGCTTATCTCGCCGCCTTCCGGCATCGCATCAATGGCGTTCCTGATTATGTTCCATATCGCCCGGTCCAGTTTTGCCCTGTCTCCAAGGATAACCGGGCTGCCCGGGCAGAAATCCACCGCGAAGGAGTAGCGGCGCGTGCCTTCATCCTTTATGGATGCCCTGGCGCGGACTATGAGGCTGGTGAGCAGGTCTTCCATGGGGACTCTGGATACCTCCCTCATGCCCGGCGAGGTCAGATGGGAAAGCTCCAAGAGGAGCCGGTCCACCCTCTGGAGCGCCTCCGAGGATGCCGGAAGAAGGAACCTCAGGCTGGCGAGCGCCTCCGGCGAGGAGAAGTCCATGTGGGAAAGATGGTTCACGAGCATCGTTATGGGGGTAAGCAGGTTCCTTATGTCATGCGCGGCCCTCCCCGAAACCTCGCCCATGGATTCCGAGACGTCCCGCGCGATGGCGAGGATTGCATACGGCTCCCCTTCGTTCGTGAGGAGGCTGGCACGCGTATTGACCGCGACCTCGGAGCCTGAGCGGGAGCGGATATGGAACCGGCGCATCTCGGCCTGCGAACCGGTTTCTATTATCTCGCGCATGGATTCCACAGCGCCGCTCAGCTCTTCGTTGGGTATGAAATCGAGGAAGCGCGATTCCTGAAGCGCATCTACGCTGACGCCAAGGAGCGAGAGGGCCGCCGGGTTCGCCCTTATGAAGGTCCCGTCGAGCTGGCAGATGAAGACCGCATCTGTGGACCTCTCGAAAAGGGCGTCGCATATCTCGCGCATTTCCCGGCTCTCATCGTCGAAGGTTGCGCTTTTGGGCCCGAACGAGCGTATGTCCGAGCGCCTGGGGACTGGCCTGGCCGACTCCTGCGGGGGCTTATCGCCTGGCACGCGGACCATGCCGTGGAATTGTCCAAAAGTGTATATAAATGTATGTTTAGGAAACCAAAAAAGTGGGGAAACAACGTAGGTTTTCACACGATACCTAAGAGTTTCCGGGGAATCACGCGGGATGCCGGCCTGTTATCAATCGAGCCCGACCCGCTCACAAAATGCCGAGCGCAGGCAGCAGCCTCGCAATCAACCCCCCGAGCACGATTGCGAGCACAATCTCGAATCCGGTTATGAAAAGCGCCTTTTTCCAGCCGAATTCCCGCCTTAGCGCCTCTATTGTCGCGAAGCAGGGGATGTAGAGCATGGCGACCGAGGCGAGGACCACCATCTGGAGCGGGGTGAATATCAGCGCGAGGTTGGCCGTACCGTAGAGCACGGACGGGAGCACGACTATGAATTCCTTCCGGACAATGCCAAAAATTAGGAGCGTGCCTGTAATCGCGGGCAATCCCATCCAGCCGACTATGACTGGCTGAAACAGGTTGTTCAGCAGGGCGAGCACGCCTGAGAGCTGGAGCAGCGCGAGAACGAGCCCACCTCCAATGTAATAGGGGAAAACGATTGTCAGCAGGGATTTGGTCCTGAACACGGTCTGCTTCGCCACGCTCTTGAGCGATGGAAGCCGGTAGCGGGGCATCTCCATTATCAGCCCTACTGGTTCTCCAGGCAGGACCTTGAACGCCACCTTTGCCAGCATCGCTATCAGCACGAGGTTCCCGATGTAAATCGCGGCTGCCCACCAGATTCCGAGGAACGCAGCGACAAGCGTCAGAATAACGACCATCCTTGCAGTGCATGGCACAAGCGTCACCGCGAAGGCGGTTATCAGCCTATCCCTCTCGTATTCCATTATCCTGCAGCCTATGCATGCAGGCACGTTGCAGCCATAGCCGAGCAGCAGCGGGATTATGGCCTTGCCGTGGAAGCCTATCCTGTGCGCCAGTCCGTCCAGCAGGTACGCCACCCTCGTGATGTATCCGGTGTCTTCCAGAAGCGAGAGCAGGAAATAGAAGGGCAGCACATAAGGCAGCACTAGCGTGAGTCCTGCCACGAAACCCCCCACCAGCCCCTCCCACACCAGGTTGTCTGAGAGCGACGCGCCTGCGGGCCTGAACATGTTGAAAAAATCCGATATCGAGGCCGAGAGAAAACCCCCGAACGCGAATATCGCGTAGAATACTCCCCCGAGCACAAGGAGCATTATCAGATAGCCGAGCACCCGATGAGTTGTCAACTCGTCTATCCTCTCGGCAAGCGCCTCGCCGCCTTTCGTCAGGGACTGCACATCTGCAGCGGTTTCGCTTGCGACAGTGTACCTCTCGTTGCTCATCACTATGGAAGCCGGCTCGCCATGGATACGCCCGACCTCTTCCGAGAGCCGCCTGGCCTTCTCAGCGAGCTCTTTATCCCTGTTATCGGCATAGCCGATGGATGCCCCCCCGCTTTCGAGCAGTCTTATGGCGGCGTATCTTGCAGGGTATCCAAGCTCGCGTCCTTCCAGCATCGCTTCCAGATTCCCTATCCCCGCCTCTACCTCCTTCCCGTATCTAATCTTGCCCTTCGACGCCTTCCGGCTTTTTGCCAGCCCTATGCAGCAAACGACCAGCTTCTGCACACCGAGTCCTTTGGTCGCCACAGTGGATACGACGGGCACACCAAGCAGGGAGCCGAGCTTCTTCTCATCTATGGCTATCCCCCTCTTCTTTGCTGCGTCCGTCTGGTTCAATGCTATGACAACCGGAACGCCAAGCTCGAGCAGCTGAAGGGTGAAGAACAGGTTGCGCTCGAGCGCGGTGCTGTCCACGACATTTACCACCACGTCTGGCTTCTCTTCCATTATGTACTCTTCAGAAACCCGCTCCTCGATGGAGAACGTCGAGAACGAGTATATTCCTGGCAGGTCGGTTATCTCCATGTCGTATTTTCCGAAACGCAACCTGCCTTCTGCCAGCTCAACCGTCTTGCCGGGCCAGTTCGCAACGTGCTGGGACATGCCGGTGAGGCAGTTGAACAGCGCACTCTTGCCGACGTTAGAATTGCCTGCGAGCGCTATCCGTATCTTTTCCGCACCGTCCCGGGCACTTCCGCTGCCTGAGCGAGGTTTGCAGCAGTATCCCATGCTCACCGGGCCACCTCGACGAATATCCTTCCCGCCACAGACCTTCCCAGCGCCAGCGTAGTGTCCCTGACCAGGATTTTGACCGGCCCCTTGAACGGAGCCGCCTTTAAGAGCGTGATCCGGGTGCCTTTGGTGAGGCCCATATCAGCAAGCCTCTGCGACGCCTTTGCGCCAGCATCAACAATCGCGACGCTGGCGCTTTCCCCGCTGCCCAGGCTGGTGAGCGGGACCGCAGCCGGATGGGCGTTGCGCATGGCATTGCGCATCTGTTTCTCCACCTGGTCCGACACCGCGTGCTCGAGGATGCATGCTTCCTCGTGCACGTGCCTGCGCAAACCGATGAACGCCAGGAACCGCTCTATCAGGCGATGCTTGCGCAGCACCCTGGCGCCCTCGGCCGCGCCCCTTTGCGTGAGTGATATCTCCCCGTACCTCTGGTATCTTACCAGCCCCTTCTGTGCCATCTTGCCGAGCATCTGGCTCACGCTCGCCTTTGACACGCTGAGCGCGGAGGCCAGCTCCGACACCGTAGGCTCCTTGTCCAGCTCTTTCATCCTTGCCAGGGTTTCGAGGTATTCTTCGGCCTCGGGGGTGAGCTTTTCTGCCATATATTGTTAAGTGCACCTAACTTTTAATTAATCTGCCCCAATCCGGGAAAATCAGGTTTTGAAACAACGTGTTCACGCCGAGCGCATTGCACTGGGTGTGAACAAAAATGCAGGGGAAGACTACCGAGCCTTGGGCTCGGAACAGAACGAATTTACTATCCCGAGCTAAGGGTTCGAATCTCATAAACTACATTGAACTTCAGGCTCAGGTCCTGGGAAACCCTTCGACCTCGCAACCGAGGGCGGTTCTGATGGGCAGAGAATTTAAAGCTCACGTTGAGGTTAATAATGCTATTTTGATTAATATCAGTATATGGAGTTAAATGAAGAACGAGTATTGAATCAAACCCTGAAGGGGCTTTGGTTAGATACAGGGGGAGGAAATTGGAGTAGTCCTGTTTTCAAAATATCCCCATACGATTTCTTAAGATTTGCAAAATCGGATTTAAATTTAAAAACAAAAAGAAATACGATAAATGCCCTATCTAATACAAAGAGGGCTATAGGGTGTCAAGTTGACACATTACTCTATTTTTTAGGCCATTACAAAAAAGCTAAAAAGGAAAGATGGAATTTTCCGACTAAAATATCATTCTTAAAAAATCTCAATATAGTAGGACCTAAGATTTTAGAGAAGATTAATTGAACAAGAAATCGTTTAGAACACGATTATGAATATCCAAAAAAAGATGACGTGGAAACCGCGATAGATGTTGCCGAGTTATTCTTAGAGGCAACTGAAAAATTCACGTTAAAATATTATGGTAGTTTTGAAATTGATTATAGAAATAAAGAAACTGAAATAACTGTAGAATTTAATGACGAGGATTGTTCATTTATATTTATAGTCTAGGACAAAATTAGACGAACTTTTATAAATTGTCCTCCGTAGATACTATCTATGGTCTGGCATCTACCAAAAGGAGATGAATTCCTCCCCAAAATATCCGTTGAAGAGTTAAGGCA
>JBFMCO010000040.1:0-35719 GCA_040754495.1 Microcaldota archaeon | reverse complement strand
GGACCAGATGCTCGACATGGGCTTCCTCGACGAGGTGACGGCCATACTGGACCAGCTCCCGCAGGCCCGCATGACGCTTCTCGTCTCGGCCACGCTGGATGAGAACATCATGAGCATCGCCTCGAAATACGTGCCCTCGCCCGACACCATCGAGGTCGGGGAGATAGAGGCCGCGGCCACGATAAGCCAGGAGCACATCGAAGCGACGGAGCGGGAGAAATTCCCCCGGCTGCTCGAGGTCCTGCGCTCCCACGAAGGCATGAAAATCCTCGTATTCAGGGAAACCAAGAAGGGCGCGGCCAGGCTACAGGAGAGGCTCTGGGAGCGCGGATGCAAATGCGGCGTCCTGGAAGGCGACATGTCCCAGGCGCAAAGGAACAGGACGCTCGCCGATTTCAAGGAAGGGCGGATTAAGATGCTCGTCGCCACGAACGTCGCGGCTAGGGGCCTGCACATAGACGACCTCGGGCTCATAGTGAATTACGACAAGGCGCAGAGCGAGGAAATCCACCTGCACAGGATAGGCCGCACCGGAAGGATGGGCCAGGCAGGAAAGGCGATCAACTTCGTCGTGCGCAAGGAATCCCTTGACGAGCGCATGAGCTCGGACCACCCTGATTTCGCCTGGATGAAGCAGGGCGGGACTGATTTCTACAGGCAGGGGCGCGGCTGGGGCCCGGGAGGCGGCTCGCGCGAGGGCGGGGGCCATGGAGAAAGGCCCCGATACGGAGACCGCGGCGGCTTCCGCCACGGACGTGGAGGCTCCAGGTATGGAGAACGCAGCCATGGCAGCGGGCAGGGAGGCCATGCGCATTCCCAGAGCAGGGGAGGCGGCCGGGAGCACGGTGGCGAAAGGCATGGCGGCCAGTCCCACCACGGAGGCGAGCGGCCGCACGGCGACCACCGAAGGCACCGCAGGCCGTACTAGCCCTTCTTTCCTTATAATCATTTTTTTAGTTCTATTACCACTCTTTATAAATTGTTCGCGGCCAGTATTAGCTCATGGGATTCGTGCTCAATGGCAATTCCGAGGGCGGTGACTGGAAGCCGAGGCAGAAAGCCAGCCCGAAGATAGTCCTTAACGCAGACATGCCCACCATAGACAGCCTCAGAACCATGGAAATCATGAGACTGAGGCTCTTTTGCAAGGAGGACGGAAGCTCTGCCATGCTGAGGCTGAGGAACGCAAGCCAAATCGAAAATGATGGGGGCACGATGCTCCTTACCGTGACCACCACCAGGGAGCAGTTCCTTTCAGGCATGGCGAAGGGCCTTGAGGTCATATTCTGGGATGATGGCAGCAAGGCAGGCGTCCGGTTTCACGTCGAGATGGTCGGAAAGGATTCGTGGCTGGGCGGGCAGAAGCCGCTTTGCGAGCCGATACAGTAGAGGTCAAATGGAGGGAGATGGAAAGAACCGTAGGTTCTTTCAAACGTACATTTTCTTGCAGTCTTCAGAGCAGAACATTACGCTCTGCTTCTTCCTGTCGTCCACCTTCTTGTGCTTCGCGTGGCCCCCGTTGAACTCCTTCCCGCATTTAGCGCAAATCATGTTCCCGCCGTCATTTGAGCTTGAGCAGCTCCTTGAGCTTCTTTGCGTCGAAGCCGACGATAATCTCGCCGTCAATGTCTATGACAGGAATCCCGGCCTGCCCGCTTTTTTCCATGCACTCCTTGGCATAATCCCCGGTCTCCACGTCACGGGCCTCGAAGGGGACTTGGTTCTCCTTGAGGAAATCCATGGCCCGGTGGCACCAGGGGCACCAGTCCGCCATATAGACTATGACCTTCTTTGCCATGGCAGGAACGCTCAGGATAGACTTATATTGTTTTCAGTTTCCTGGTTGTGAGTTTTGGGAGTGCCGCTATGAGGGGACCCGGAACCCGAAACGGGAAACCGGGAACTGGAAACCACCTCAGTATTTTAATTGCTATCCAGGAATAGACTCCTGATGGTAACCCGAGTGGCAGTCATAGACCGCGACGTCTGCATAGAGAAGAGGTGCGGCTACGTCTGCATAAAAGTCTGCCCGCCCAACCGCATGGGCGAGGAATGCATAGTCGTCGAGAAGGACGGCATCTACCCAGTGATATCCGAGCCTCTCTGCATAGGCTGCGGCCTGTGCGTGAAGAAGTGCCCGGTCTCGTGCATCTCCATCATCAACGTGGCGCAGGAGCTTTCCGACCCCATATACCAGTACGGCATCAACACGTTCAGGCTCTACGGCCTCCCGCTGCCCATGGAGGGCGCGGTCTCGCTGATTGGCAAGAACGGCATCGGCAAGACGAGCGCCATGAGGCTGCTCACGCGCCAGCTCAAGCCGAACTTCGCCTCATTCGGCAGGGAGTGGAGCGAGGAGGAGGTCCTGGCGAAGCTGCCCCTCGAGGCGCGGCGCTATTTCTCGAAGACGAAGGAGGGGATGAAGCTCAGCCTGAAGCCGCAGCACATAGACAGGGTACGCGAGGCATTCAAGGGCACGGTTGCCGAGCTCCTTGGCAGCGTGGGGGGCAAGAAGGGCCTCGATGAGGCGGCAAGGCTCTTCAGGATAGAGGACATCCTGGGGCGGAAGCTCGGCCAGCTCTCGGGCGGCGAGCTTCAGAAGGTATCCGTTGCCGCGGCATACATGAAGGATGCCGACATCTATTACTTCGACGAGGTGACGAACTACCTCGACATAGAGGAGAGGCTCAGGATGGCGGTCATCCTGAAGGAGCTTGCCGAGCGCAAGAGCGTGATGATGGCCGAGCACGACCTGACTTTCCTGGATTATGTCAGCAACTACGTCTATGTGCTTTACGGGGACGAGAACGTCTACGGCGTGGTGTCGGGCGTGAAGAACGTCCGCGTCGGCATAAACGAGTACATAGGCGGCTTCCTCAAGGACGAGAACGTCAGGTTCCGCGAATATGAAATCGCGTTCAGCAGGCACAGCGAGGGCGAGATAAAGGCCCCGGCCCTCATTAAGTACGGGGCATTGGCAAAGCGGTTTGGCAGAGGTGTTTCGGGTTTTGCGTTCTCGAGCGAGGCAGGGCAGATAAGGAAGGGCGAGATACTCGGCCTTGTCGGCAAGAACGCCCTTGGCAAGTCGCTTTTCGTGAAGATGCTTGCCGGGGCCGAGAAGGCCGATTCGGGAGAGCAGCTCTCGCTGAAGGTGTCCTACAAGCCGCAGTACATAAACGCCGAGCCGGTGCTTGTCAGCGAGGTCTTCTCGGGCAAGGACATGGACTTGGGCGTGTTCGAGGAATGCAAGCGCAAGCTCAACGTAGGTATTCTCATGGAGAAGCAGCTCACCGAGCTTTCCGGCGGGGAGCTCCAGCGCGTCGCGCTGACCCTCGCGCTCAGCCAGCGCGCGGCAGTCTACCTCTTCGACGAGCCGAGCGCGTTCCTCGACATCGAGCAGAGGATTGAGTTCGCCTCCCTGCTGCGCAGGGTAATCAGCGAGACCGAGAAATGCGCCTTCGTGGTGGACCACGACATCGTGTTCATAGACGCAATCGCGAACAGGCTGGTCGTCTTCGACGGAAAGAGCTCGGTGCAGGGCCATGCGTCGGCCCCGCTCAACAAGCGCGATGGCATGAACGGCTTCCTGAAAGTCGCCGGGATAACGATGAGGCGCGACAAGGACAGCGGCAGGCCGAGGATAAACAAGCCCGGGAGCCAGCTCGATGCGGAGCAGAGGGCTGCCGGGGAGTATTTCTATTACGAGAGAGGCGGGAAATAGTCAGGGGAGCTTCAGAGCCTCTTTCAGCTTCTTCACGTTGAATCCGATTATTATCGTGCCGTCGATGTCGGTCACCGGCACCGCGAGGCCCCCGCTTTTCGCCTGGACCTCCTTCGCGTATTCCGGGTTCTCCTGCGCGTTTCGCTCCTCGTACGCCACGCCGCTCTGCTTCAGGAAATCCTTGACCTTCACGCACCAGGGGCAGTGCGTCGTGGAATAGACTATCACGTTCATGGCCCAGATGTTGGCGACAAACTTTAATAAATCATGGCCGTTTTAGCACTCCATGGCGATAAAACCCCTGAAAAGCATCTGGATGAACGGCAGGTTCGTCCCCTGGAAGGATGCGAAGGTCCATGTCCTCACCCACGGCCTGCACTACGCGACCGCCATCTTCGAGGGCATGCGTTGCTACGACACGCCGCTCGGGCCGGCCGTGTTCCGCATGAAGGACCACTACAAGCGGTTCCTTGACGGCGAGAAGTCGTACCAGTTCGAGATAAAGTACGGCCTGAAGCAGCTGTGCGACATCACGAAGGAGCTCTTGAGGAGGAACAAGGTCCGCGAGTGCTACATCAGGCCCATCTGCTACGTGGGCTACGGGACAATAGGCATAAACATAGACGGGGCTCCGTTCGAGATTGCCATCATTCCGGTCCCCTTCGGCAAGTATTTCGGGAAGAAGGCCGAGACCGGGATAAGCTGCGAGGTGTCGAGCTGGAAGAGGATAAGCTCCACCATTCTATCTCCGCATGTGAAGGCCAGCGCCAATTACCTTAATTCGGTCCTTGCCAAGAAGGAGGCCCTGAACGCGGGATACGACGAGGCCATCATGCTCACCGAGGAGGGGCACGTCAGCGAGGGGACGGGCGAGAACCTGTTCATTGTGGAGAGCGGCACGCTCGTAACGCCCCCGTTGTACGACGGCGTTCTGGCAGGAGTGACACGGGACAGCGTGATGACGCTGGCACGGGAGATGGGCATCCGCGTGGAGGAGTGCTCCATCCTGCGTGACGAGCTTTATACTGCCGAGGAGGTCTTCCTGACCGGCACGGCAGCAGAGATAACGCCTGTCGTCGGGATTGACAAGCGCAGGGTGAGCAACGGGCCCGGCCCCCTGACAAAGGAACTCCGGGAAAGCTTCTTCAACGTGGTCGCGGGCAAGGATGAGCGCTTCATCAAGTGGCTGGATTTCGTGCGGGCCTGAGAAGCCCTGGTGCAGCAGGGAGATGCGCAATACCGGATTTTATATAATGTCCGGTGATAGTCAGGGCCATGTATGTCGTGCTCGCCCCTTTCGAGAAGCTCGTTTATCTCGCTTTCTGGGGAGGCTGCACGGAGGGCGAGGCCGGGAGGAGGATATCCGGGGAGAAGCTGGCGGTCGCGGCATTCGGCGGCGCAGTGAGGAAGCTTGCCGGGGCGGGCCTGCTGCGCAAGACCAGCGGGGGTTATGCCGCGGATTTATCCTATATGGTCGAGACGGTCGAGCGCGGCAACCACCTTTATCCCGAGCGCATGCTTTCGCAAAGGGAGAGGGAGGCGTTTGCCGCAATCCTCGGGTCAAAGAAGTTCAGCGGGTGGGTTGCTGAGGATTTCCAGAAGGCGGTCGAGCTTGCCGTAGCCGATAAGGACGTCCTCGGCGGCTTCTTCTGGTCCGTGTTCAGGGACGTGTTCGCCTATACGCACGCGTATCTGCTCGCTTCCGGAGAGCTCCCTTCCGTGGAGGACATCGGCGCTGATTTCGGTTCATTCCTGGAAAAGCGGGCCGGGAAGAAAAAGCTTGCAGCTCTCCGGGATGAACTGCAAAGGGGTGCTCCGGATGCCAAAGCCTTCGGACGCGCCTTCTCGGATGATTTTGCCTTCCTGTTCCCGAGGGAGCTGGCGGAGTTCCTCAGGTGGGATATAGACGTGTCGCCTTCAGTATTCGTCCTGCGGGAGAGCATGGCGCGCTCACTGCCTCATGGCTGAGACCATGCCCGCAAGGCCTATCAGCGCGAAGAGCGCCCCGAAGCCGGCCAGCGCAAGATGGAGTATATTGAACGGCTTGACGTCATCGGCGAGCCTCGATTCGTAGGGGTCTTCCGGATTGATATACACGTCCACGACCCGGCCTTTCGCGTTCTTGTCCACAACCTTCTGCATCTCGCCCGCGTTGCCCGTTCCCAGCCCGCAGCAATGGCCGGTATATTCATTTCCGCCAATGTGATAAGCGTACTCGATATCGGGCCGGTAAGTGGTGCCGTCCGAGTCCCGGTCCACCGAGAGATTCGAGTATGTCACTGTTGCCCCGGCCTTGTCCCATGCGCCCGTTATCCGGCTCTCCGAGTATATAAGGTATGCCCCGAAGCCGGCTATGGCAAGCCCCACGACCACGAACACCAGAGTGCTAAGAACCCCCCCTATCTGCATGGGCAGGATTCGATGCCCTAGTTAATAATCCTAAAGGTCGCGAAGCCCCATCGGAGGGACGTACTCGCCCGCGAATTTTCTGCTCCAGAACCGCCCGGTGCTCTTTCGCGTCTTTGCATCCGTGAACGTATAATCATAGACCACGGCGCGGACGAACCTCGGAGGGTCGCGCGGCGCGCTTCTGAGGAGCGCGGTGGCGTCCGGCGAATTGAGGAGCAGCTTCTCCAGGAAGCGCAGGAACCAGGGGTTGCGCTCGTAGGAGCCGAAGGGAAGGAACCACATCAGCCAGTCCAGCCGCGGCATGTGGAGCGGGGCGAGCTTCGGCCGCGCCTTTATCTCCTGCGGCTTCCAGAGGAAGACGTATTCGTGCCACTTCTTCCCGTCGTTGCTCCATTCGGGGATGACCTCGTACCTTTTCGTGGTCATTATCGCGAAGATGCCATAAGGATTGCAGATGTTGAATGGCTCAAGGAGGGATAGGATGCCCCTGCCTGGAACATTCCCGAAGAATAGGAGAAGCAGCTGGATTGCGTTGAGCAGGACGAAGAAGAGCGCGAGCGCGACGGCAAGGGGCGGCGGGAGGAGAGGGGGGAGGCCGAGCGACAGCTGCGGGAGCTGGGCAAGAAAAGCATCATCCAAGAGAGGGATTGCGAGCACGGCAGTAAGCAGGTTGAACGGGCCGTAATTGCCTGTGAGCTGGATTGCAAGCTGGAGAGTTATTTGGGCGGCGAACACGAAAAGGCGAAATTCGGCCGGGCCGAAGATAAGGAATGGGAGGGGCATCTCGATGAGCAGCATGCCGAGCACCGACAGCTTGTGTACGGGCATTGGAAGGTTGTGGGCATGCCACGAGAGGGGGTTCGGAAGCGGCTGCGTCTGGTAGTGGTAGGCCATCGCCGTCAGGTTCCTCCAGTTCCGGTCCCCGCTCGTGAGCTTGACGGCTCCGGCCATGACCATGAATTTCAGGAACATGAACCATGCCATGAGGAGCGCAGCCGGATGCAGGCCGGACGCGGCAATGATGATTGACGCGAAGCCGGATTCGAGAAGCAGGGCGTCCCACTGGAAGCCGAGGAACTCCTGGCCGATGGACTTGAAGGAGAGATAGAAGACGTAGAGGATGATTAGCATGGCCAGGGGGAATACGCCCGCGGCGAGAAGCAGGCCGGCGATGATGCCGAAGGTGCAGACCGCCATGAGAGCCGCATCCGAGCAGTTGAGCCAGAAGACGGTCGGGATGTAGTACCACCTCCTGCTCCCGAGCCTCCTCGTGAGGGCGAGATAATCGCGTGCCGGGAGGATGCCGTTTCTGCCTAAGAGGCCTTTCGCCTGGACGATTAGCGAGAGGAACGCGACGGCGTACACGAGGCCCATCAGGCGCAGGAACAGGGAGAGGGCTAACGAGTGCGAATCAGGCTGCCACAAGCCGTTCAGTAGGGCAAGGACGTCTTGCACGGAGATAGCACGGGCGCCAGGATTAAATAGGGGAGCGGTTCACCGGATGGACCCGCCTATGGAGAAGATGAACGTCTGGACCGAAGGGCCGCCCCCGAAGCTCGTCGAGAACGACTGCGTGGTGAAGAAGTCCCTCGTGCCGATGCTGTTGTAGAGGCCGGCGCCGAAGTTTTCCGCTGAAAACAGCCTCACGCCGCTGTCGAGGAAGAAGTTGCCCCTGCTGAACATGACGCCGTTCTCTGCCGAAAGCTCATCAATCTCCGCATCATAGTCTATGGCGCTCCTGAACAGGAGCTTCGGGGCGGAGGTTACCAGCCTGTGCCGGTTCAGCATCATCCTCGTGCGGTACGCGGGGAAGAAGCCAGCAGTTGCCGTCTCGTTGGCAAAGACATAGTCCTGGTACTCCCTCCGGCCCATGTCGCCGCTTATCAGGATGAGCATCTCGCCCGAGGCGTTCCGGTCGGTGTCCCCATTCGCGCGCAGGTATGCGCGGTCAAGATGCAGGCCGAGCGCGCCGCGCACAATCGTGTGGTCCCTCTGGATGATGCTGAACACCGGGAAGAATCCGCCGGCATTCTCAGGGGCCGCGACCAGCGAGAGCGCGGGCATCACCCGTACGCCTGAAAACGAGCCGTCAAGGCGTTCCCGCTCCGAGCCGCTCTCGCCCGGGAAATTCGCGAAGCCGTGGTGCCTGGTTGTCCGCTCTTCCCCGCTCTCGATGAATATTTCCGGCCCTGCGTTCGCATAAAGCCTGAGGCCGTTTTGCGAGAGGTTCAGGGTGAGGTACGGGAGGAACGCGCCGCCCTCGACCTTCCTTCTCCAGAAGAAAGAGCGCATGTCCGCGTGGAAGCCCGAGAGAAGCGAGTAGCCCGCACTGGCATCGAGGCCCGCCATGGAGCGGAAATCCGAATAATCCCTTGCCGCAATCCCGAATCCGAGCGGGCCCGGGGACAGCTCCACCCCGAGCCCAATTGAGGAGCGGAGGTAGGCGCTGTAGCCTGCATGGAGCTTGGAATCGAGATACAGCGGAAGCACCGGATTGTCGAAATCCATGTCGAGGTCCAGGTATGCCCTTCCCCGCGCGAAGGCATCTGCGGTGAGTGCTGCTTCAAACGTGTCCAGCCGCCCCCGGTCGAGGATGCGATACCCTGCGTATGCCTCCCCGAAGCCGCGGAATCCGCCGCGGATGTCGTGCATGTATCTCCCGGGCCGTTCCACGCCGAGATTGCCCATGAGGCCGCGCCCGAACCCGATAAGGTCGCCGAGCCTGCGCGTGTCCGAGTAGTCGAAATCCTCGAGGAAGCGGATTACTGGCACGTCGCTTTTGCCAAGATGCAGCGTGAAATCCTCGTCGCCAAGGTGGTAGCCGAAGCCGGAGTAGCGGCCTGAAAGGCCGGGAATGTCTAGGGAGATTCCCGGCGAAGACGAGAGGCGCGCGCCGCCAAGGACGGAGTAGGTCTGCTCGAGCCTCGGCGGCTCGGGGGGCGGGTCTGCTTTCGCGGCCTTTGCCCCGAAAATCGTGGCCGCGAGGACCGCGCCGGAGAGCACTTTGGCCAGCTTCGCCCTGGTTCGTTTCAGAAAAGTATGCTCTCTTTCCCGGGCCGCTCTCATATGCGCTTGTGCCCCGGGACGCTATTTAGAGATGTTGCCGGAGATACGGGAATTGTTCCAAAAAATATCCTTTCTTTTTTAAAGAAGGCTGGAAAAATTGCACGACTTAGGGCGGGCGACCAAAGCATTAAAAATACGATTTTACATATATTATAACATGGTTTCCCTCCTGCACAGCATGCGCCAGCGACGCGAGCCCGCGCCGCCTAATCCGTTCACCTGCAGGTACCTCCTTTTCGAGGAAATCGGGCGCGGCAGGTGCGCAAGCGTTCATTTCGCGCTCGACATAGACCGGAAGACCACGGCGGCCGTGAAAATCGGCGACGCATCCGACTTCCAGAGGAAGGTATTTGCCAACGAGGCGGAGGCCCTTTCAAGGCTGAGCCACCCGAACGTAGTCGGGCTTTTGGATTGCGGGGTGTCTTGCGGCCTGCCTTATATCGCCATGGAGCACGTCCCGGGCATGAACCTGAGGGAGTCCCGGCTGAAGATGGGGCTCAGGGAGAGGCTGGGGACTGTTGCCGCGGTTTGTGGCGCGCTAGAGGCAGCCCATGAGGCCGGGATTGTGCACCGGGATGTGAAACCCAAGAATATAGTTGTTTCCAGGGCCGACGGGCAGGCAAGGCTTCTCGACTTCGGGTTCGCGCTCCTTGACGGCGTGAGCCCGGTGCAGGCGGGCCGCTTCGGGAACCCGCTTTATGCGGCGCCCGAGCAGAAGGAGAATCGCGGCTACTGCGACCACCGGGCTGACATTTATTCGGCTGGCATCCTGCTCTACGAGCAGCTTATCCAGAGCCCTGCGCCGCTCATCGACATGCTCAGGATCGCCGGAATCCGGTCAGGCTCGGTGCCGATTTACTTCGGCAGGCATGGTCAGGCAGAGATAGAGGCTTTTTGCATCGTGGAGAGGGCGGTGGAAAGGGAGCCGGCAGGGAGGTTCCAGTCCGCCGGGGAGATGAGGAAGGCGGTAGAGCGCGTTATTGAGGGGCTCGATGCGGCGTGAAGCCGGTTAATCCCCCGGTTCTACTTGGTCACCCGCAGCGTAACGACGTACTCTTCCCTCTGGATGGGGTCGGTAGATACCGGATAAGGCTCGACCGCCAGGAACGATACGCTGTATCCGCCAACCTCCCCGCTCGCCTCGACGGAGTTTTCGCTTGTGAGGCGCACCGTTCCCAAATCGACTGAGCCTTTCTTCACGCTGAGGACGACCGTGGTGTCCCCGGCCCTTATGCAGGTCACGTCCGAGGGGCATCTCGAGTCCTGGGGAATGTCGGTGAGCTTCACGTACAGGTTCTCGGACTGGATGTATGCGGTCTGGTCGAGCTTGAGCCTGAACGGCTCCCCGAGCTTCGCCGGCACATAATCCCCCCCGGTCTGCGCGCAGCCGGCGAGGAAGACAACCAGGGCCAATGCAATGATGAGTGCTCGCATGGAATGCAATCCCGGAGAAGCTTAAAAAATCTGCCCGCGGGCGGGCCGGAATTAAAGGCTTTATAATCCTTGCCCAACAAACCAACCATAATATCGGGGTCATGGGCTAACCTGGTAGACTGGAGCCTTCGGGCGGGCCTTTTGACGCTAAAAAGTCAAAAAGCTCAGAACGAGGCTTTGATCTGAGTTCAAACCTTCGCTGCGGGTTTTTCACGGAACGCCGCGGAGTGAAATTCTCAGTGACCCCAATCTTTTTGTTTTCTGTTTCCCGTCTTCAGTTTTGGGTGCGTAGTGGCAGGAAGTGGCCAAAAAAGAACATTTATATCTGCTTCCAGCCAACATCAGTCCATGTACGGAAGGAAACCCGGCAAGGCCCATGCATTCTTCTTCTGCAGCGCGCCGAAGGCGGCGCTGGAGGCAGAGCTTCCGAGAATCAGGGAGCTAGCCCGCACCCCGCCGCTTCTTGAGCTGACGCTGAGGGAGGACCCGACGGAACTTCTCAAGGACAAGGCCTTGATGCCCGCGGTAATCATGGCCAGGCAGTGCGGGAGGAACTTCTTCATCGAGGCGGAGCTGCCCGGCGCAGGAAACAAGGCCACGGCGGACGAGCTTGCGAACCTGCTGGAGAATGCCCGCCAGCCGCCCCTCTATCCGGAAGGAGAGCAGCTCCGCATGGAAATCCTTTACAAGGTCGGAAGCAATTACGTTTTCAGGGAGTAGATGTAGCCCAGGCGGAAGGCAGTAACTTAATCCTTGCCGTGGTAGGCTGCCTCATGGAACGTCCCGATATGGGAAAGCCTTTCGTCGGCCCGGAAAAGCAGGCCATCCTCCTCGGCAGGACCCAGAGCATCGACGAGGCGGAAAGGCTCGCGGAGCAGTTCAGGATGCAGGGCTACGAGACATGGATAACGAAGAAAGCGCAGGGCCAGCTCGCCATATACGAGGTGTGGGGCAGCAAGGAGCCGGAAGTATTCGCAGGGAAAAAGTAGCTACCGGATATACCTCTGAGACGGCTGCATCTGCTGGAACATGCCCCTTCGCCGCTCAAGCTCGTCCTGGAACTCGGCCCAGATGCGGCTCCCTTCTTCCGGCGGAAGCACCTTTATCACGGTCAGCTTCCTGTGCCGGGAATTCGGCTCCAAGGGGGTGTAGTCGGCCAGGATGTAGTCCCCTTTCTTTACCTTCTTCGTGATTTTCTTCTCCACGGCCATTATGAGGAGGTTGGTGTCCCACATGCGCACGACGGCCTGGACGCTGTCGTCCGCGCTCGCCACGCCGTTCTTATTGGGCCAGATTATGTGCTGTATCATTCCTATATGGTACAAATTTCCACCTTTCTGAGGATTATCATCGTTGGTTATATTAAGGTTTTCAGGGTGAGGAAGAGCAGGATTTGCAGCTTATTAACAGGAATAGTGCAAAAATCGCGCATTTTTGTACAATATCCATCGTGAAACATGCATTTTTCCCCACAGAATGACGATAGATATATAAAACCAATCGCGCTACAACCTTGTCCTTAGGAGGAAAGGGGGTTGGGCGGATGCGGATCCGCCCGGGGTGGGACTATGGAAGAACCGTACAGGTCAGGCTTCGACGAAGCGGCCTTCTGGCACGAGGTCAACCCGGTGCTCGCTCGTGGCACGCGGGAGATGCTCAACCATGCCAGGGACAAGGACGCCCTGATCTCTGCTTATGACAAGATGGATTACGCGCTCGGCGAGCTGGTCGGGCGGTTCTCGCCGCCGGCCGAAGTGAAGGACAGGCTCAACGGCAAGATAGAGGACCGGATAAAGGTCATCGGGAGGATTCTCAAGGCGAACGAGATAGACGCATCCCAGCACTGGGATGCGGACATGAAGAGGGTGTCCATCGTGGTCCTGAAGTCCATGGGATACGAAGGCATCTTCAGGATTGACACCGTCGTCGAGGAAGCGGCCAATGCGCTCTGCCAGGGCAACTTCACCAACGAAGGCGCGAAGAAGCTGCTTGCCGAGCTCGCGTCATCCGACGCAAAAAGCCTGAGAGGGCTCCTTATGGACCTAGACGACACCCCGGGCCACATGGATTTCCTGCGCCTCCTCTCCGAGAAGGGGACGCCGGCGGCAAAAAGGGCAGCCGGGAAGGCCATGTGCTCCGCGCTTCCGGCAGAGAAGCCTATCAGGCTGGCACGGGTAATCGAGATGCCCATGGTCGCAAGGAGCCAGCAGACGCTCCGGCACTAGGCGTCTCCGGTCTCGAGTTTCCTGTTCGGAATCCTGAGTTCTTCTTTTAAGCTTTTTCAGGGAATCCACCACATGCAGTGCGATGAGGGATTCACCGTCTCTTTCAGGACAGGGGCGGGAAAGCCCCGCCTCCCGGAATGGTTCAGGATAAGGCATACGGAGAACCATTCGAGCAGGCATATCGGCGGGCTGATGGGAGCATACAGCCTGCACTCGGTCTGCCAGAGCGCGCACTGCCCGAACAAGTCCGAATGCTGGGCGCAGGGCACGGCGACGTTCATGGTCATGGGCGAGCACTGCACGAGGGGATGCAGGTTCTGCGCCATCAGCACCATGGCCAGGCCGCCGCCTCCTGACCCCGGAGAACCGGAGAAGCTGGCCGAAGCGGTCAGCACCATGGGGTTGAGATACATCGTCATAACATCCGTGGCGAGGGATGATTTGGAGGACGACGGGGCCGGGCATTTCGCGGAATGCGTCAGGGCGCTGAAAAGAAGGATGCCGGAGATGCTCGTCGAGGTGCTGGTTCCGGATTTCAAGGGGAAGGCGCACGCTCTCCAGAAGATAATAGACGCGAAGCCGGATGTCGTTTCGCACAACGTGGAAACCGTCGAGAGGCTGACAAGGGGCGTGCGCGACATCAGGGCAGGCTACAGGCAGTCCCTTGACGTATTGCGGCGGTATAGGGAGATCTCCGGCGGAAGGGTCATCACGAAATCAGGGATGATGGTCGGCCTCGGCGAGAGGGAGGACGAGGTCAGGCAGACGATGGAGGACGTCGTCAAAGCAGGGGTGGAGCTATTCACAATCGGGCAGTATCTCTCGCCTTCGGCAATGCCGAGGCATCTTCCCGTGAGGGAGTTCGTACACCCGGACGCGTTCAAAAAATACGAGCGCATGGGCTACGACCTCGGATTCAAGTACGTAGCGAGCGGCCCGTTTGTCCGCAGCTCGTACAAGGCAGGCGAGCCCTTCATAAAAAACCTCATCTCATCCCGTGCAAGCGGTTAATCTTTTTAAGGTAGCCTAAGTATTGATACCGATTTCTATGCCGATGACGACAGCTTACCAGGGAAAGGTCGAGCGCCTCGAAATCCTGGACAAGGACGGGAACGTCGACGCTAAGCTCGAGCCGAAGCTGCCTTCGGAAACGCTCGACAGGATGTACCGCCTCATGGTACTGGCAAGGGTATGGGACCGCAAGTGCCTGGCCCTCCAGCGGACAGGGAGGATGTATACTTATGCGCCCGTGGAAGGCCAGGAAGCCATATCCGTGGCATGCGCTCTGGCCGCCGCCCCGGAGGACTGGCTGTTCCCGACGTACAGGGAGAGCTTCGTGTATCATGTAAGGGGCGCTCCGCTTTGGGAGCTGAACATCGGCTGGATGGGGTGGGAAGAGGGGCTGAAACTGGACAAGAAGCTGCGATGCTTCCCGCTCGCGATACCAATCGGCACGCAGCATGCGCACGCGGTAGGGGCCGCCTACGCGATGAAGATGAAGGGGGAGAAGGCCGCTGCGATAGTCTTCGGCGGGGACGGCTCGACGAGCGAGGGCGACTTCCACGACGCGCTCAATTTCGCCGGCGTCCTCGAGACCGGCAATGTCTTCCTCATCTCGAACAACCAGTATGCGATTTCCGTCCCGAGGAAATGGCAGACGAAGTCCGAAACCATAGCGCAGAAGGCCCTGGCATACGGCATACGGGGCATACAGGTGGACGGGAACGACGTCCTCGCGATGTATGCGGCGGTAAGGGAGGCTTCGGAGATGGCGAAAGCGGGCAAATCCACGCTCATCGAGGCGGTCACCTACAGGATGGGGCCGCACACGACCGCGGACGACCCGAAGAAGTACAGGGACGAAAAGGAGGTCGCGTACTGGCGCGAGAGGGACCCGATAAGGAGGTTCCAGGCGTATCTCAAGGGAAAGGGCATCTGGAGCGAGAAATACGAAGAGGAGGTCGGCACGTCCGCCGCGGCTCTTGTCGAGGAGGGCGTGGCTAAGGCAGAGGCCTTCAGCGGGAACCCGAAGGACATCTTCAAATTCGTGTTCGCGAAGACGCCAAAGGATGTGGAAGAGCAGATGAAGGAGTGCTTCGGGGAGTGACGCTCATGAAAATCAACATGGTCGAGGCGATAAACAGCGCCCTAAGGCAGGAGATGGAGCGGGACCAGTCCGTGGTCCTGATGGGCGAGGACGTCGGCGTCGATGGCGGGGTCTTCAGGGTTACGGAAGGACTTTATGCGAAATTCGGCAGGGAGCGCGTCATAGACACGCCGCTCTCGGAATCCGGGATAATCGGGATGGCGGTCGGCATGGCGGCGCTCGGCCTCCGCCCGGTCGCGGAAATCCAGTTCCAGGGATTCGAGTACAACGCTTACCACCATCTTGTCCAGCATGCGGCAAGGCTCAGGAACAGGACGAGGGGCACGTTCAGCGTGCCTATGGTCGTGAGGCTCCCCTACAGCGGGGGCATAAGGGCGCTCGAGCACCACAGCGAGAGCCTGGAGAGCATATACATCCACATCCCGGGCCTGAAGGTCGTCTGCCCATCATCGCCATATGAGGCCAAGGGCCTGCTTGCGGCTTCGCTCATGGACGAGGACACGGTCCTTTATTTCGAGCCGAAAAGGCTGTATCGCGCCTTCAAGGAGGAGGTGCCGGAGGAGCGCTACGAAATCACACTTGGCAAGGCGCACGTCCTGAAGGAAGGAAGCGACGTGACGCTCATTTCCTGGGGCGCGATGACGTACGTGAGCAAGGACGCGGTCGCGGAGGCGGAGCAGCAGGGGGTCTCTGTGGAGCACATAGACCTCAGGACGCTTTCGCCTTGCGACTGGGACACCATAATCGCCTCGGTCAGCAAGACGGGCAGGTGCGTGGTGGTTCACGAAGCGGTCAAGACGCTCGGATTCGGGGCCGAGATAGCGGCGAGGGTCATGGAGAAGGCGTTCCTCAGCCTGGAGGCACCGGTCAGGCGCGTCACAGGATGGGACATAACCATACCGTACCCGAAGCTCGAGGATTACTATTTCCCGGACAAGAAGAGGATACTGAAGGGGATATTGGAGACGGCAAGATTCTGAAGAGGGGATGGACATAGCAAGGGAATTCAGGTTTCCGGACGTAGGCGAAGGCATACACGAAGGCACCATTGTGAAGTGGCACTTCAAGGAAGGGGACGCCGTGAAGGCGGACCAGACCATCGTAGAGGTCGAGACGGACAAGGCGGTCGTGGAGCTTCCCTCGCCCGCGACAGGCACCATCCTGAAAATCAACTTCCAGGTCGGGCAGGTCGTGAAAGTGGGGGAGATCCTGGTCGTTGTCGGCGAGGCCGGGGAGAGCTATGCGCCATCGGCTGCGCCCCCGGCACCCAGCATCCCGTCTCCAGCACCACGGCAGCCGGAAACAGGAGGCCCGAGACCGGAACCCCCCATGGCCTCCCCGGGCCATGCCATGGCCGCTCCAGCTACGAGAAAGCTCGCGCGCGAGTTAGGCGTTGATTTGGCTGCCATACGCGGGAGCGGGCCGGGCGGAAGAATCACTGATGATGATGTGAAGAAGGCGGCTTCGGGCGGCATGCCTGCAGCCGGCCCCCAGCCTCCAGCACCCGGAACCGCAGTCGGGAGGCCGGAAACAGGAGGCAGGATGCCGGAAACCCCTGTGCAGATTGCTGCAGCGCCACGGGTGATTGCAGAGGAAGGCGACCAGCGTATCCCTCTCACGCACCTGCGCAAGGTCATAGCGGAAAAGATGGCGTATTCCAAGACGCACATACCGCACGCGTGCGGGATGGACTTCTGCGACGTCACGAAGCTTTCGGAGCTCAGGGAGAAGGAGAAGAAGAACTTCGAGCCAAAGGGCGTGAAGCTGACTTACCTCCCGTTCATAGTGAAGGCCGTCGCCATCGCGCTCAAGGAATACCCGAAATTCAACGCCCATTTCGACGAGTCTGCCGGCGACATAGTGGTGAAGAAACAGCACAGCATCGGCATCGCAGTCGATACGCCGGAAGGCCTGATGGTCCCGGTCGTGAAGGACATAGACCGCAAATCCATCGTGGAAATCGCCCAGGACATCGAGCACCTTGCGGTGATGGCCCGCGAGAGGAAGCTGAAGCTCGACGAGCTGCGCGGGGGCACGTTCACGATAACCAACATAGGCAGCGTAGGCGGCATGTTCTCGACGCCGATAATCAACCCGCCAGAGGTCGCGATAATGGGCGTGCACAGGATCAAGGAGATGGTGCTGCCGCTGGAGGGGAAGATGAAAATCAGGAAGGTGCTCGGATTGTCCCTCTGCTTCGACCACCGCGTGGTGGACGGGGCGGAAGCGACGCTGTTCATGAACGTCGTGATGAAGCACCTCGAGGACCCGGACCTGATGCTCGTCGACATGATTTAGCAGTGATGCTGGCATGGCAAGGTTTTCGGCTAAAGTCCGCAGGGTAGGGGTAAATCCCTGCGTGTATGTGCCTGAAGGCATCGTCCTGAAGCTCCACGGAGAAGCAAAAAAGAAAGGGCCGGTACCGGTCAGGGGAAAGCTGCAGGGGAAACCGTTCAGGACAACGGTTGTCAGGTACCGCCATGCATGGCTGCTGTACCTGAATGGGGATATGCGGCGCGAGTCGGGGGTATCGCCGGGCGATTGGGCAGATATCGAAGTGCGGCTCGACAGTGAACCGCGGGCAGAGCCGATGCCGAAGGCTTTGGCCGCCGCGCTTGCGGATGACAGGGATGCGGGGGCTGCTTTCCGGGAGCTCGCCCCGTCGCACCGCAAGGAGATACTCCGCTACCTCAACTACTTAAAGACGCAGGAGGCCCTGGGCAGGAACATAAGGAAGGTAATCAGGTTCCTTAAGGCGAAAAAGGCAGGAACGGCGCGCCGCTCCATGTGATGCAGCCCGAGAGGGGCCAGCACATCCTAACGTTCGCAGACACAAACTGCCATTATTCTGTGGTTTCCAGTCTCGGGTTTCCGGTTCCGGACGAAACAGCAGTTTTAGTGCAATATTCGCAGCCAAAACAGGAAACTGGAAACCGAAAACCGCCGTAATAGTGCCGGCGTGGCAGAAGATGTCCGGAACTACTGGGGGCCAACGCTCGGTTTTATATTTTATGTTCCGATTATCGGATTGTGGCCCTCAAGAACGCTGATATCGCGCGTGTTCTGTATGCCATAGCCGAGCTTCTCGACATGCAGGGCGTCCCGTTCAAGCCCCGGGCCTACGAGAAGGCAGCAAGGACCATCGAGAGCCTTCATGAGGAGGCTTCGGATATTTACCGCAAAGGCGGGACCGACGCGCTCGAAGAGCTTCCGGGAATCGGAGAGGCAATCGCGAAAAAAATCGGGGAGCTGCTGGACACCGGGAAGCTGGCCTATTACGAAGAGCTGAAGAAGCAGTTCCCGCTGGACGTGGAGGAGCTGATGTCCGTCCCGGGCATGGGCCCGAAGAGAATCAAGCTCGTCTATGACAAACTCGGAGTGAAGACGCTCGCGGACCTGCGGGAGGCTGCGAAAGCGCAGAAGCTCCGGGGCATCCCTGGCCTCGGGCCGAAGATGGAGGAGGATATCTTACGCGGAATCGAACTCGTAGGCGGGGGCAAGGAGAAGAGGTTCCCCATCGGCCATATCGCCTCGCTTGCCGAGGAAATCCGGGCGCGCATCGCCGCGCAAAAATCCGTCAGCAGGGTGGAGATAGCCGGGAGCTACCGCCGCATGAAGGAGAGCGTCGGCGACCTGGACTTCCTCATTATCTCTGAGGAGCCCGAATCGGTCATGGACTTCGTCACGAAGATGGAGGAGGTCAGAACCGTGGAGGCGAAAGGGAAGACGAAATCCGCGGTCCTCCTAAGGAACAGCCTCCATGTGGACTTCCGCGTCCTCGGGGAGGACGAATTCGGGAGCGCGCTCCAGTACTTCACCGGAAACAAGGACCACAACGTGGCATTGAGGAAGCTCGCGAACGCCAAAGGGCTCACGTTGAACGAGTACGGCTTATTCACGATAAAGGGGAAGAAGAGGGTGGCCGGAAAGAGCGAGGAGGAGATATACAGGAAGCTCGGCCTTGCGTATGTAGAGCCTGAGATGCGGGAGAATTCCGGCGAAATCGAGGCGGCGGGGAAAGGCAAGCTCCCCGAGCTTGTGCGGCTCAAGGACGTGAAAGGCGACTTCCAGACGCAGACTTCGTGGAGCGACGGCAACGACAGCATCGCGGCCATGGCTGAAACAGCGAGGGGCATGGGGCACGAATTCATCGCCATCACGGACCATGGCGGCTCGTTCCTGAAGATAGCGCACGCGCTTGATGAGAAGCGGCTGGCGCAGCAGGCGAAGGAGATAGAGGCCGTGGAGAAAAAAACCGGCATACGGATATTCAAGGGGAGCGAGGTGGACATACTCAAGGACGGGACCCTTGCCCTTTCCAGGAAAGCGCTGGAGGGGCTCGACTTCGTCCTGGCCGCGGTCCACAGCGGGTTCAAGATGGAAGAGAAGGAGATGACGAAAAGGATGGTCGACGCCATCGAAAGCTACCCGATTCATGCTCTCGCGCACCCGACCGGGAGGGTGATAAACCAGAGGGAGCCGTATGCGGTGAATCTCGACACCGTGTTCGACGCATGCAGGAAGACGGGCACTTTCGTCGAGATAGACGGCTTCCCGGACAGGCTGGACCTCAAGGACGTCCACATAAGGGCGGCAAAGGAGGCAGGATGCAGGTTCACGCTCTCGACCGACGCGCACAACGTGAACCACATGGGATACCTGAAATTCGCAGTGGCGCAGGCAAGGCGCGGCTGGCTTGAGGCGAAGGACATACTTAATACTTATCCGGTGAAGAGGATTGAGAAAGAACTTGCCAAGCGCAGATAAATGGTGGAAATGCCATGGTAATGGGACAGCTGACTACAAAAGTTGACGTCGCAGTGATAGGTGGCGGGCCGGGCGGATACACGGCCGCAATCAGGGCGGCCCAGCTCGGCCTGGAGGCCGCGCTCATCGAGAAGGGGAAGCTCGGCGGCGTATGCACCAACGTGGGATGCATCCCTTCAAAGGCGCTCATACACGCTGCGGACGTGAAGCACGAGGCCGAATACGAGAACGCGAAGGACATGGGCATCCACGCCGAAATCACGCTCGATTTCGCAAAGACGCAGGAGTGGAAGGACCGCGTGGTGGAAGACCTGCGGAACGGCATCGCTTCCCTCTGCAAGCTGAACGGCGTCGAGGTGATAAAGGGGCGGGCGTTCTTCACGTCATCCAATACCCTCTCGGTTGAAACCGAAGCTGGGATGAGGACAATCGAGTTCAGGAAGGCAATCATCGCCACAGGCACTGTGATAAAGGACCTTCCTGGCCTGCCATGCGACCACCGGAGGGTGATAGACTCGGACGATGTTTTCCGGCTCAAGGAAGTGCCGAAACGGATGATTATAGTCGGCGGCGGCTACATCGCGGTCGAGATGGCGAACATGTTCATGAAGTTCGGCTCTAAAGTCACCCTCGTCCACAGGGGCGGCCGGCTGCTCAAGCGCCTCGAGCCGGAAGTCGCCGGCATCCTCCTCCGCAAGATGAAGGAGATGGGCGGGACGGTTTTGTTCGGGAGCGAGGTCGAATCGGTCGCGGGGACGGTCGCGACGATAAAGACGCCGGAGGGGAAGAAGCAGGCCGAATTCGACAAAATGCTTGTCGCGGCCGGAAGGGAATGCGATTATGCGGGTCTCGGGCTTGAGAAGACCAAGGCCAGGCCCGGGGAAGACGGCCTGATAATGGTCGATGAGACCTGCAGGACCGCAGACGTGAACATCTATGCGATAGGCGACATCACTCCCGGCCCGCAGCTCGCGCACAAGGCGTTTCGGCAGGGGAAGGTCGCGGCAGAGGCTATTGCAGGCCAGAAGAGCGCGTTCGACAACGTGGGAGTGCCAATGGTCGTGTTCTCTGACCCGGAGATAGCCGTAGTCGGCCTGACCGAGGACGAGGCGAAGGAGCAAGGCTACAAGGTGAGAGTCGGGAAGATGCCCTTTTCCGCTTCAGGAAAGGCGAGGGCGATAAACAGGACGGAAGGTTTCGTCAAGGTCGTCGCGGACGAAAACGGCACCGTCCTCGGCGTGCATATTGTAGGGGCAGGGGCGGGGAGCCTCATAGCCGAGGGGACGCTCGCGCTCGAGATGGGCGCGCAGCTCGAGGACCTCGCTGCGACCATACACGCGCATCCGACGCTCCCGGAGGCTCTTGCCGAGGCCGCCGAGGACGCGCTGAAGAAGGCGATTCATCTTTACCGCGGGAAGGGGGCATGACATGACAGGCGGACCGCAGGCATTGCTTGGACCGGAAGCGAGGGAAAGGACAAGGACGCTCGCCGAGAGCGAGCTTGGAAGCATAAGCAGCCGCTACGGCCTCGACCTCGGCGCGAGGGAAACGAGGGCGATAGTGGACAGCGCCCTAAGGGCCATGAGGACCGCCCAGCCGCCCGAAGTCCGCCAGCGTGTCGAGAGCGCGCTCCTCGATTATTACCAGCAGAGGGACCCGGCAAGGGCGACTACACTTTACAACCAGATGGAAGGCGGCAGGTATTTCACCGGCCTCAATATGGAGAACGTCCGCGTGACCGTGGGCGGAAGGGACGTCGCCCTCGGGGCAGCCCTGGATGAATGCGCGAGGCTCGGAAGCCCTGCCAGGGCGCAGAGATTCGCGGAGATAACAGCGCAGGTCGGCGAGAGGTTCAGGGTGAGGGGCGAGCCTCCGGCGAACCTGTTCGGGCTGGGATACGACATCAGCGCCTCTGACCCGTCAGAGGCTCTCAGCGCCAGGGGAATAAACTGCTTCTCCGGAAGCATAGTGCTCGGACAGCTCGTTTATTACATGGCAGGCAGGGGCGGCGTCACGGTGACGGCGAGGGTCCAGCCCGTGGGCTCCTACACGACGGGCGGCGGGACGTGGGACGACACGGGGCATGCAATCCTCAGGGTGGATGTCGCCGGGCGCGCAATGTTCTTCGACTCCACGAACGCAAGGGATTCGTCCCAGGGGAGCGCATTCGAACTCGGCCCGGACGGCGTAACCCTGCGCTCAAGGACCATGTTCTCCACTACCGCATACAGGCTCGGCGCCCCCATGGCGCTGAACCCCTCCATCGTCGAGACAGCGCGGAGGCAGGACAGGCTATTCGACAACCCGTCGCCCAGCGCAGCGGAGGTTGCCGGCTTCCCGCCGCTTTTCCTCTCTTACTACGTCACGCACATCTCCGAGGACCAGCAGAGGGCTCTTTTCCGGAATTTCGACTTCAGCCGCATCCAGAGCCCGGCCCTCAGGTACAGGCTTTCCGCAACTGCGGCGGTGGCATTCCACAATGCCGGCGACGAGGGAATGGCCAGGAGGTACGGAACCGTGGCCCTTGATGCGCTCGGGCGCTCCATCCAGGCGGGCGGGGCTGCCACCGCGGCCCTTCCGATGGGCTCTTTCCTGAATACGACAATGGACCTCATAGACTTCATGGGCGCGACTCCGCAGGGAGAGAGGCTGATAGAATCCTCGCGTGCGTGGGCTTACCTTCCGTATGCCCTCACCCATTCCACAGGCAGCATAACTCCGGCGATGGCAGGCAGGGCCAGGGATTTCCTCACGCGCTTCTACGAAACGCACCGCGAGCTGTTCGCGCGGCAGCCGCCGCTCGTCCTTGCCAACTACGCCTCAGGAATCCTTATGGCGAGCAGGGTGGCAGGCTCCGGGACGGCCTCGTCCGACTCGGCCCTGTCAGGGCTCTACAACTCCCTCGGCATAGACAGGCAGAGGCTGAGGGATGGGCTTGCTTCGAATGCGAGAAAGACAATCGTCATGGGGGTCGGCAATCTGGACATAGACGGCTTCCTTGCCTCAGCCCCTAACAGGTACGAGATGGAGCGCTCGTTCCTCATGGCGGCGACGCTCATCCTCAACCCGGAATCCAGGTTTTCCCTCCAGGGGATAGGCATGAGCATTGCAAGCCTGACTGGCGCCCAGGCCATAATGGGCCAGGCGGTGTATCGCATGATTAACCCGCGTTCCGAGGACTCGGTCCATCTTTCAGACGTGCTCCTGGCTCAAGGGCCGATGCGCGATGCTGCCCGCAGGAGAGGCGTCCTTGGCGCCTAGCGGAGGCGTGCGAATCCCTCGAAGAAGAGCCGCTTGTCCTGTTCGTCGGGAGGGAGCTGGTCCGGGGTGTACCAATGCCTCCTGATGAGAATTGACGCTTCGCCGAAGCCCCCGTCGCCAAGCGAGTTGAAGAAGGAGTCTTCGGCATGGAGCATGGCCCTTTCGATGGTGTTGCCGTCCGGCTCAAGCGGCTCGATGAAGATTACGCGCTCGTGCAGGCGCGGGAGCGCGAGGAATATGAGGGCGAGGCGCTCGTCCCGGGAGTCGGTGGCGATGAAAAGGCCGCCGAGGCGATGGATGTCGTCTATGTAGGCTGAGTCCTCCTGCACCCTGGTCCTTTCCATGAGCGCGAGCACGTGCTCCTTGGTCGCCTCGTAGGTTTTCCTCAGCCCTTGCGCGTCCCCGGATTCCCTCATCGCCTTGAGATGCCGGGATATGGCCGGCAGGCGCTCTCCGAGCTCCTTCACGCTTTTGCAGGAGAGTATCTCCTTCGAAGCGGCTTCGGACGCACGCGGCATGACTTCCGCGGCGATGGGTTCTACGCGGGGGAGGGAGGAGGACTTGAAGAGGGCGCCGGTCCCGGCCGCGAGGCCGACGGCGACGGCGCCGATTAATAGTGTCCTTTGATAGGATTTCATGTATATTATAGCTACCATTCTTTTTAAAAACGCTCCCCCAAAGCGTTACGTGGCGATATTCGAGAAGAGGGACTCCTTCGTGAAGCAGATAGCCGTCTACCTCCGGCAGGGGGAGTACAAGAAGGCGTACGACCTGTCCAGAGCCCTTGCATCCGCATTCCCGGCCCATATGATAGGGCATTACCTGCTTGCGAAAAGCGCGTTCTGGTCCGGAAACTTCGAGGAGGCCGCTTCAGAGGGGGAGAAGGCGTTCCGGATGGCCGGGAAAAAGGACAAGTCATCATGCGGGATACTTGCGGCATCAGCCCTTTTCAGGCTCGGGAGATACCGCGAAGGGCACGACCTCCTTGCCGGCATAGATGAAAAGGGGAATGTGGAGCTTGAGAAGCTCCGGTTCGCCTTCGCCATGGCGATGGGCAACGAGTCGGAGGCGGTCAGGTTCCTCGACGAGCTGTACAGGATAAACAGGGTCGCGGCCGAGAAGCTCATCACGCAGGCGCTGTCAGGCTAGGCGCCAGGCCAAAGGATTAGCCGCCTTTCCAGAACTTCCAGGCGAGGAACGCGAGGAAAAGGGCCGGGACAGCGAATGAAAGGGCCGCAAGCAGGTCCCGCTTCGGAGAGACGTTCTCCACGTCCTTAGAGTTGATATGGACCGTATAGGTGGTGTCGAGCTCGGCATCCCCTATCGGGGAAGTGAATGGCCCGCGGGTGTAGAAATGTATGCCCTCGCCGCGGGTGAGGACGATGTGGTCGTCGTCGCTCCGGCCGAAATTATCGAATTTGTTCGTCTTGCCGAAGGTGGGGTCCACAGGGACCCAGCCATATCCGCGAAGGTAGAACTCGGCCCAGCCGTGCGCGAACTGGACGGAATCGAGGGTCTCGTTGGTGGCGAAGTGGGCGCCCCACCCGGAAAGCCGCCTTGCAGGGATTCCATTGGCCCGTGCCAGGGCGACGAAAAGGTTGCCTAGCTCCGCGCTTCCCCCCTCGCGCTTCCCGAGGACCCAGGCAGCCCCGAATTCCCCAGGCTGCTTCTCATAGTCTATTTCATCGACGATGAAAGAGTACGTGCTCCACAGGGTGTCGACGACGTACGTGCTGTTCTCTGCGAGCGACGCGGCCTTGGCCTTAATGGCAGGGTCGTTGGATTCCACGTACTTCGAGGGGAGGGTGAACTTGCTCTCCTCGTCGCCGAGGCTGCCGATGCTGCTGCGCAGGATGTTGTAGTCCGCATTCTCGGAATCGAACACGGCATCGACGCGGACTGTGAAGTTCTCGCCCGGCTGTATCGAGCCGATTTCATAAGCGGCGAAGGAGTTGTCCATGGAATCGCGATAGACGCGGTCCGGCTCAGGGTAGACGCTCCTGCCGATAAGCGTCTGGTACGGCTCCTCGGAGTCCAGGAGAGCGACGGTAAGCGGGATGTTGGTCGCAGGCGCGATGCCGTGGTTCTCCACGACCACGTAATACGAGACGTTGTAATGGGTGGTTGCCCATTTCTCATGCGGCGGGGTCTCGAAAAGGAGGAAGAAGGCGACAGCGAACACTGCCGCTATCGCGCATATCGCGAGGAACAGCCTGAAATCCCTTATCTCCAGCCCTTTTCCGACCATTCCATCACCAGGTCCACTTTTTTCTCCAGGGGAAGATGCTCGACCTCGGCCAGCTTGCCCTCCACGAAACGGAGCCGCCTGAGAAGGCCTTCGAGGTTGGCGTTCTGTATGCCGAGGCCCGGCCGCTTGTTCACTTCCAGCACCATCGGCCCCTTGTCCTTGTCGACAACGATGTCCACGCCCGAGTATCCCAGCCGGGACGCGTAATGGGCCTTGACCGCGAGCTCGAGTATCCCGCGCCAGCCGGGCATCACGACGCCTTCCAGCGGAGCGCCCGTATCAGGATGCTTTTTTATGTGCCCGAGCTTGTTCGAGAATGCCGTCACGGCCTTTCCCGTGTGGAGCTCCAGCCCGACACCGACCGCCCCCTTGTGGAGGTTCGCCTCCCCGCCGGATTCCCGCGTCGGCAGGCGAGTCATGGCCATGAGCGGGAATCCCTTGAACACGATGACGCGGATGTCCGGGACGCCGCCAGAGGATATCCCGGAGAAGAACGGATGGGCGACAACGAGCGCCTCCACTATGGCGCTGTCCCACAGCTCGGAGGAATACTGGCCGTCCATTATCTGGGCCGCATGCCCGGTCAGCTCCTGGATGCCGTACGTCTTGCCTGAAGCGGAGGCGTAGCGCCCGCCTTTCTTTCCGGTCACCACGATAATGCCCTCGCCGCCGTAGGACACGTTGGGCTTGATTACGAACTTGTCCCTGCCGGTGAGCAGTTCCCTGAGCCGCCCGAGCTGCCTCTTCTCTGAAAGTATCAGGTACGTCTCCGGCGTGGATATGCCGAGGCCGTGCATCGCCTTCTTCATCTCGGCCTTCTCAAGCCCCGGGAAGAGATGGCGCGGGTTGTACTCCTCTATGTATTCGCGGTTGCGGACGTTCATCGAGAGCACGTCGGAGGGCGGCTGCTTCCTGAGGACCCAGTCGAACCTGAGATACTCGAGGAGCCTGAAGCGCCATTTGGTCGCGAGCAGGATGTTGAATCCGATGAGTATGGCCCACATCTCCGGGTTCTCTATGAACCAGATGACGAGCGGGATGTTGCTGATGACCGCCCAGGAGACGAGGACGAGCAGGAATGTGGCGAGCAGCTTGATGGCCGGCTCCCGCCACCCTATCTCCCGGACGTTATTGGCGAAACGGTCTGCCATCCAGGAGGTGATGAGGGCCGGGAAAAGCAGCGACGCCTGGAGGATGCTCATGTGGTAGAGCTCCCCCACCACTTCAGCCAGCGAAACGAATATGCCGAATACCGAGATGAGAAGGGCCACGCGGTAGGCATTCGGGATGCGCAGCGGCTCGATTATGAAGCGGACGGCAAGGGCGAGGACGAGGACGTTCACATAGAGCGCCACGCCCCAGAGCGGCCCCGGTGAGAGCAGGCCGAAAGCGATTATCGCAGGGCCGAACACGCCGTACGTGGATATGCCGACGCAGTTGCGCAGGAGCGCGATGACGCTGGCGGCCAGCAGGAGCTGGAAGAAGAGCCTCGATTCGACTATTACTGGCATGAAATTCGGCATGCTCAGCCTTATCAGCAGTGCAAGCGCCAGGAAGGAAACGAGGAAAAGAGCGACCAGTATCTTATCTTCCCTTTCCACGCGTTCTCCCCCTGTGCCAGAGATATGCCAACGCCACGAGGATTGCCAGGCCTGCGACGATAAGGACCGGCCGCATGTCGAAAACCTGCTCGGGCTCAAGCAGGGCCGTGCCGTCCTTCGACACGTAAAGCGCTCCTGCCGGAAGCGACACCCTCCATGCGAATTTCCCTTCGAAAACGTCTGCCGAGACGTCGTCCTTTGATATGTTGATGCCGCGCTTTGCGGCAATAAGCGCCTGCATTTTCAGGAAAACCACGTCATCCGGCGATACCGGGCTTTCCTCGAAGACCGTGACGCGCTGGGTGGTCGAGAGCCTGAGGTTGGTCCCGTCCGAAGTGCGGGCCCTGAACGTGTGGATACCCGGCTGGAGGCTTGCATTGTACTTGTAGGGCTTGCCTGAGAGGTAATCCGCCGAAGAATCCGCCGGGGACATGGCAGCCCATTCCGACTCATCGAGCTTTATCTCGACATAGGCCGGAGGCTCGCCGTCGGCGTCCCTGTAAAGCGCGGTGAAGACGAACGCCGTGGACGGCGTGCCGTTCCCGGGATAGATTGACAGGTCGAGCTCGGGCGCCGAGGCAAGCGGCGACACGTCAACCGGGATGTTGCCTGTTTTCGTGAAGAGGATGGTGTCCCCGGCCAGGAAGGAGACATTGTGCATGCCTGATGGCAGCGCCGAGCGGAAAGAGTACCGCATGCTGGCCGAGGCGTTCGACCCGCTGCCCGCAGCCGGCTCCATGAGGCGCTGCTCCCCGTCAATCAGGACATACACCGCCTCGGGCTTCTGCCCTTCGGAATCGCTGTAATTAGCGAAGAATTGGAAGACCGTGGATGAATTGCCCGCGGAGGGGGACACAATTCCGCTCAGGGCCGGCACATGGTTGACGATGCCTGGGAAGATGCTCATGTACGTCTGGAGGGAGGTGAAAGTATCAGGCACAGTGGAGGTGTAGAACGGCTGCTCGCTGTAGCCGAGGTCCGGGTTCCTGAGCGACTCCGTGAAGTTGAAGACGCGGGGCTGGGGAGCGCGGCCGAGGATGATTAGCGCGTTCACGGCCCCGTACGTATATACGGCTTTGGAGAAGTTGTCCGGCGCCTTGGTGTCGTACGGGCTTCTCCTGAAGCCTCCGTCGGGGTTCTGCGATGCGAGGATGAACGCCGCGGCCTTTTCCGGCTCATCCGGCGCGCCGCCGAGGCTCTCCAGCGTCGCAACGGCGCGGTAGGTGGAGGTCACGTCCGAGACATCGCCGGGATAGTTGCCGAAGCCTCCGTCGGGGTTCTGGAGCGAGCGGATGTAGTCGGCGGCCTTAGCCCCGTTCTCGGGGGCAGAGCCGAGAAGCTCCAGCGCTTTCACCGCGCGGTACGTGTAGGCGCCGCGTGGGATTGATACGCTGGACCATCCGAATCCGCCGCTCTTATCCTGGCTTTCCCTCAGGAACGCAATGGTGCGGTTCTTGTCTTCCGGCTCCTCGCCAAGAAGGCGCAGGGCGAACACGGCGCGGTATGTGGATTCCACGTTGCTTACGCCGCCGTCTTCGGCATATCCGCCATCGCTGTTCCTCAGCTGGCGGAGGAATGAGATTGCCGCGCTCTTGTTCATTGGCTCGGCCCCTATGAGGTTCAGCGCATATATGGCATCGAACGTGTATCTTATGCTGGAGCCCCCGCCCGGGAACTCGCCGAATCCGCCGTCGTTGCGCGATGAATCGTACCCGAGCGCGTAGCTGTCTGAATCGAATCCGGATATTCCGGCGCCGAGCGTCTTGAGGGCCGCGATTGCCCAGTATGTCGAATGGAGGGATTCTTCCGTGTCAAGGCTGTTCTCCAGGAAGCCGCCGCCCTCCCCGGCATTGTTCTCCAGGAAACTGCGGGCATCGGCAGGCCGGTCAGGCGCTTCCCCGAGGACTTCAAGCGCCATTATGGCGTTGTATGTCGCCGCCGTAGTGGCACGCGCCGATATGCTTTTTGACGCCGAGAATCCGCCATCGGCTGTCTGGAGGCCTTTTATGTAAGACACCGCTTCGTCCTCGAAATCCGGCTTCGAGCCCAGCGAATCAAGGGCCCTCAGCCCGCGGTAGGTCAGCGACATCTCGGAAGGCCATGATACGCCTGCCTTCCGGTTGGTACCGAGGCCGAACCCGCCGTCCTTGTTCTGGTGCTGCTTGACGTATTCCACGGCCTGGACGGAATTCGGGACCGGCTCTCCGAGGAGCTCGAAGCTGACGATGGCATCATAAGTCGAAGACAGGTCGGCATCAGGGTCCTGCAGGTGGGAACGGAAGCCATAGTTGCCGTAGGTGAGGTTCGTTACCTGCAGGTCTGAGAGGAAATGGACCGCACCGCTCCTGTTCATTGGGCCTGACCCCAGCGCTTTGAGCGTCTCGAGGGCGAGGCGTGTCGATTCGGTCTTGGAGCGGTCGTTCTCCCAGTCTCCGAAGCCGCCGTTCGGGTTCTGGAAGGAGCGGACGTTTTTTATTAGCCTGCTCTTTGTTTCTGGAGCGAGCGCGGAGAGGGTGCTGTCATGCTCATATAGTATCATGACCATCTGGTGGATGTCGCTCAGCCGGTTGTAGTCGTTTTCCGGGATGTTCTGGGCCGACTTGATGAAATCGTCCGAAACGAACGGCGATGGGAGGTCGGACGCGTTCAGCTGCTGTGCGAGCGAGAGGGATAGGAGAGGAAGCAGCAGGAGCAGGACACGGAAGCCCCGGCTTAAGAGAGGCTGCCGCTGAACAGGAACGCAAAACCCGGAACCCGAGACCGGGGGCTGGGAACCGGAAACCGGCTGCACCTAATCTCCCCATCCGTCGTCAGGCGCCGCGCTCGAGGATTTCTTCTTTATCTCCACCTCGACCTTCATGCCAGCCTTCAAACCGAGGCGTTTGACTTCTTCCTCAGGCAGCTCGATAGCAAGCGACTTGCCCATTTTCTTAACTGAAGCGTCCATAGGGTCACCTTGTCAGGGAAACCTTCCCAACTTAGATTTTTAACCGTTGCCGACCGCAGCCGCGAATTGGGCGAAACATGCGATTAGGTTGCAAAAAGTGGTTAAGTAGTATATATAAATGGTATGGAATAAAAACGAATCATGCGCCTGAAGCGGGGGGATGTAGCGGCTGGCGGGATGCTCCGGGGGAGAGCAGGAGCGCCGCTTTCGGCCATCGCCCCCGCGCTTCTCCTGCTATCCTGCACCGGACAGCCCGAACCTTCGCGTTCGGACTTGCACAGGCCGGAGCACCGCCTCATTGCACCGGCACCTGAACCGAATCCTAAATCTGTCCCTCTTTCAGAGGATATCCGCATCCTGGGCAACGTTGATGTGAAGTTCGGCTGCCAGGACAACTCTTTTACCCGTACATTGCAGAGCGAAAGCGCGGACTTATACGAGAGCGGGTGCTCCATGGAGGTAATCCACAAGCTCCCTGACGGCGGCAGGACCATGGTCAGGTTCGACACGCTTTCCAGCGGGGAGAGAGGCATGAGCGCTGAGGTTCTGATGAGCGGGGAATTGTCGGCTGTCATTACTGACAGGTACGTCCTGACGGTAGACCGGGCTCATCCGTCCATACTCGGCAGCACAAACCTGGCCCTTCCTGCACGAACGAGCGCCCATGCGTTCGACCCGGAAACCAGGCGCCTGTTCCTGCGTACCACGGACAGAATCTACGTGACTGATTTGAGCGATTCAGAGGGCAGGTGGAGAAAAAGCATGCCGAGAGATGACATACGCGACGACGCGGTCCTTGCGTACTTCGGGGGAGCGCTTCTCGTTATCCAGAGCGGGGAGGTGCCGGTTCTGGCTTTCCGCGGCGTAGCCCCGGAAAACAGGTCCTGGACGACGGTTGCGTATAAGCAATCCGGTGATATGGAAGGGCCTTTCGCTGTCTCCCGCGAAGACGGGCTGGCAATACGATATCAAAACGGCGTTATCCGCATACGCCTTGATGAGCACGGCACTGTAAGCGTGGAAAGGCCCGGCACGAATGCTGATTAAAAACATAGCATGAAATACCTTTCACATGGGGCACGCAGAGATACGCATCCGGGAATACGAAAGGGAACTGCAGCGGAAGGTCAACAAGGCTCTTTCTTCAGTAGAAGTCGCCATCGCGCAGTGGGATTTGTCTAAGGACAGGCCTGCTGAGCTGGCTGAAACAATCGAGGCCCTGCGGAAGTTCCACAAGGCATTCTCCGAATGGGAGCGCGCATCTGTCATGGGGTGCGGCGCGGGAGAAGACCTGGAAGCGTCAGCATGCAGGCTCGAGAAGTTCGCGGATTTGTGCAGGGAGTTCGAGGGACGCATCTAGGGGATTTCCATGGGCGGAGGACAGCTTCAGGAAAGGGTTGACACGGCGAAAAGGGACGCGCAGGCGGTCCTCGCCAACCAGCCGAATGCATTCAGGCCGCCGACCGAGGCGGGCGCCCCTCTTGCGGCATCCCTCGCCGCAGCCGCGACTGCAGCCAGGGGTGTCCTTGCAAACGGGGCTGAGGCGAGGGCCCAGGCAGGGGCGGCAAGGGGCGAGCAGAGGAAAGCCGAGGACAGGCAGCTAATAATAGATACCGCAGCGGCCGCAGGAATCACGCTGACAACTGAGCAGGCAGAGGCCATCAGGAGCAGGGCATGGAGGGCCGCGGACAGGGCCGCGCAGAGCGACCAGACGCGGAGAGCTGCGCGGGCGGCTGGCGAGGAAGGAGGCTACTTCGGCGCCCAGGAACTAAGGGACTCCATAGGGAGGGTGATAGGCAAGGCCGCTGAGGACGCGGCATATACGCTCGTGAGGCAGGACCTGGCTGCGATGGGCCTTTCCGGCGATGCCCTAGACACCGCGGCAAGGACGGTTGCGCGCCAGGCTGGAAGGCGCGAGATTACCGACGCCGGCGCGTGGACGCGGACTACCGCAACGGAGATACTCACGGCGCAGGAAACAGGCGCAGGAGGCGGAGGGGCAGCAACGCCACCGACGCCACCAGGAGGACAGGCGACACCTCCGGCACAGGAACAGCAGCAGGCGCCGCAGGAGACCGAGGAGGAGAGCGGGCATCACGCGCGGGCGCTTGTTTTCGAGTATCGTGTAAATGCTGACTCATTCACGGGTGCGGTAAACAACAATCTTGATAAGATTCTAGCGGGAGGGTCTGATATCCAGCGGCTTGCTAACCTAGATAGCCATCTTGACCGCTACGGAATCCGCGGCGGTGGGCATTTGTCCATCCGGATAGACCTGGATGCGGTCAGGGCGGCAGGCATTACGGTCGATGAAGAGTTGCTGGAGCAGGGCCTTCGCACGAATCCCGCAGGCGTGCTCGGTACCTTTCTTAACCGCGACTTGGGAGGTGCTATCCAGATAACGCAGACAGGGGGGCGGCCGGAGGCCTGCGGCCACCAGGAACCCGACTGGAAGTCGCTGAATTCCTGAGTTTTAACTCCCTTCTGAATACTGCGGGGCAGTTTGCAGCCGATATGCAGCCGGGCACGCGCGTTTCTGCCGTCTCGGTTTCCGGCCACGCTGAATCATAAGCGGACGGGCAGGAGCATACGGATGCGGGCGGGTTAAGGCTCGAGCACTACCTTCATCCCTTCCCTTTTCTTCAGCACGTCGAACCCGTTCTCTATCTCTGAAAGCTTCAGCCTGTGCGTAACAAGCCTCTCGAGCCTTATCTTCGGAAGGAACGCCCTCGCCTTGTACCAGGTGTCGAACATCCTCCTGCCGTTGATGCCGCTCATGCGGATGCCCTTGAAGACGATGTCGGTGCTGACATCGAGCTCGACCGGCTTCGAGAACACACCGAGGATTGAGGCCCTGCCGCCTGCGCGGAGCGTCGCGAGGCCGTCCTTCATTGCCTGCGGCGAGCCGGCCATTTCGAGGAATACGTCGGCTCCCTTGCCGTCCGTGGCATCCATTATCTGCTTCCGGACCTGCACCCCGTCCGAGCTGTTTATGAGCAAATCGGCGCCGAACTCCCTGCCGAATTTCAGCCTGCTCTCGTGGTGGTCTATGGCTATGACCTTGTCCGCGCCAGCAAGCTTGCACAGGCCCACGGCGCACACGCCAATCGGGCCCATGCCGAAGATTGTGACAGTCTTTCCAGCGACCTCCCCGTCGAAAACGGTATGTATTGCGTTCCCGAGAGGCTCCTGCGCGGTCGCGACCCAGTGCGGGATTTTCTTGTCGTTCACCCACGCGTTGCGGTAGGGGAGCGCGAGAAACTCTGCGAACGTCCCGTTCGTGTCCACGCCGAGAATCCTCACGTTCTCGCAGATGTGCTCGTTCCCGGTCTTGCACTGGAAGCAGTATCCGCAGGAGATGTGCGTTTCGGCCGAGACATGGTCGCCGGCCGCCAGGCCCTTCACGCCGCGGCCAAGCTCCACCACCTCCCCGGCCACTTCATGCCCGAAGATGTAGGGGAGGTTCTTCCCGATGCGGTTCTGCGCCCACTGGTCCCACGTATATATGTGGATGTCCGTCCCGCAAATGGAGGTGGCCTTCACCTTGATTAGCACTTCGTCGTCCTTTATCTTCGGCACGGGCGCTTCCCTGAGTTCCAATCCCTCTTTCGGCGCGGTCTTCCATACTGCAAGCATCTTGTCCATTCGGTTACCCCCTTCCTGACACTGGGCGTTTATTCGGATGACCGAATTGGCAGAGTAAGGATTTTAAAGCAGGCACGGGGGCTGCGGATAACTTCGATAATAGACGAAAGGAAGGCCGGGATGGCTCAGATTTTTAATCTTCGCAGGGGTTATGCAGGCCGGTGTCTTTGATGAACAGCAGACTTCAGAGCGAACTAGCGCAGGAACTGGATAGCCTCAGGCAGCAGAGCCTTCTTTGGAACCCAAGGACCCTGAACGGCCCGTCGTCCGCAAAGAGCATGGTGGACGGAAAGGAGGTGGTGATGCTCTGCTCGAACAACTACCTCGGCCTCGCAAACCACAGGAAGCTCAAGAAAGCCGCGATAGAAGCGGTCAGGAAATACGGCGCAGGAAGCGGCTCGGTGAGGCCGATAGCCGGCACGATGGACCTGCATATCCGGCTCGAGGAGACCATCGCGAAGTTCAAGCACACCGAGGACTCCATATACTACAATTCCGGATTCACGGCAAACAGCGGCGCGCTCCCGGCCCTCCTCCGGGAAGGCGATATCGTCATATCGGACGAGCTGAACCACGGCTCGATAATAGACGGCCTGCGCCTCAGCAAGGCAGAGAGGGGAATATACAAGCACAACGACACGAACGACCTCGAGGCCAAGCTGAAGGAGATTGCGGCCAGGCCCCAGAAGCCGAACAGGATGCTGATTGTCACGGACGGCGTGTTCTCGATGGACGGCGATATCGCCCCCCTCGACCGAATCGTGGAGCTGGCCGAGCGCTTCGATGCCGTTACATACGTGGACGACGCCCACGGGGACGGCGTGCTTGGCGAGAGCGGCCGGGGCATAGTCAGCCATTTCAAGCTGGAAGGCAGGGTGGATTTCGAGATGGGCACGTTCTCCAAGGCGTTCGGGACAATGGGCGGCCTGATTGCGACCTCGAAGACGAACAAGCAGTATCTTCTCAACAAGTCCAGGACATGGCTCCTTACCGGCTCGCACGGGCCGGCAACGGTCGCGGCCTCGATTGCCGCCCTCGAACTGCTCATGGAGAGCGACAAGCTCGTGAAAAAGCTCTGGAGGAACACGTTATACTACAAGAAGAGGCTGAAGGAGCTGGGGTTCGACACTGGCAGCAGCCAGACGCCAATCACGCCGATAATAACCTACGATTCAGGGAAGGCGAGGGAGATGAGCGCGAAGCTCTACGAGGAGGGCGTGTATGCCCTTCCAATCGTCTTCCCGATGGTGGCCAAGGACAAGGCGAGGATTCGGACCATGATAACTGCCGAGCACTCCAAGGAGGAGCTGGATTTCGCCCTTGGCAAGATCGAGAAGGCAGGGCGGGAGCTCGGCCTCATAAAATAGGATGATGGGATGACTACGACTGCGGATGCCCCGACGAACATCGCCGTGCTCAAATACTGGGGGAAGAACCCTGCCTGGGAGGAGTACCACATCCCCTCCAAGAGCAGCCTCTCCTTCACCGTGGACAGGCTCAGGACGAAGACGACCGTGGAGGCCAGGCCCGGAAAGGGGAGGGCCGATTTCACGCTGAACGGGAAGAGGATAACGCATGCCATGACGGAATACGAGTACATAGGGGATTTCCTCGGGAGGGTCGGGGCGTTCCATCCATTCGTCAAGGAATACGACTACCGCATCGCGAGCGAGAACAATTTTCCCACTTCGGCCGGCTTTGCCAGCTCGGCAAGCGGCTTTGCGGCCCTCATAACGGCCATGGCAGGCGAGCTGGAGGAGTTCGCGCCGCTGCGCGGGGACGACAAGAGGCTCTCAGCGCTCGCCCGCCTCGGCTCAGGCTCCGCGGCAAGAAGCATCCCGGCGAAGGGCGGCTTCGTGGTATGGCACAGGGGTCTTGATTTTGGCGATGGGAGGAAGCCTGCCGGGCTAACGAAAGCCGAGCTGGGCAAGGCGTCGGACAGCTCCTTTGCCGAAACGCTGTTCGCGCCGGCGCACTGGCCGGAGCTGAGGATACTCTACGCAAAGGTCGAGGCCGGGGAGAAGAAGGTGAAAAGCAGGGCAGGCATGAGGGCCAGCATAGAAACGAACCCGCTTTATGCAGCATGGGTTGAATACGAGGAGAAGTCCATGAAGGCCGTGATGATTGAGGCCATGAGGCGCAGGGATTTCCCTGTCCTTGCAGGCCTAATCATGAAGGCGAGCAACAACCTGCACCAGATATGCCTCGGGACCTACCCGCCGATTGTCTATCTCAACGAGACGAGCCTGCGCATAATGGAGGCCGTCCATGAAATGAACGGCGATGAG
>JBFMCO010000039.1:0-3597 GCA_040754495.1 Microcaldota archaeon | reverse complement strand
CGAGGACGTCTCGAGCTCCGGTGATGAAGTCCTCGAGGAGGGAGACTACATCTCCATCGTCCAGGACCCTGAAGTCTGGAAGCTCAGCTACAAGGGGCTTGACCTCACATCCGAGGACATGTCCGGCTTGAAGTTCGAGCTGAAGACCACGGCCAAGACGATATCCTCGAGCAAAGGTCCGCTTGCGGACGGCGACGGGGACCAGGACGCGTGCTCGATTTTCGCGCCGTACATCCAGGTTACCTCTGGCTCGACGGGCTCTGTGTTCCAGACCGACCGTGACGATGGTCCGGGCGGAACCCTGTCTGACGATGAGTTCTTCATCGCCATGAACACAGGCGACACGGACGAGACCCCTGGCGGTGAAGCCAACGGCGCGACCTGCGACGATGACGACGACGGTGTCATCGACACTGGAGACGTGGACCTCGATGCCGGCTCGGTGTTCATGAAGATTTCGCCCTCGGGCGACAACATGGGCTTCAATGAATACTTCCTCGGCGCCGATGACGGCCTCCTTGTCGAGTACGACAAGATTGGCGACGGCGACAACGCGTTCTCTCCGCCTGATGGCGGCGCGATTGTCATAGAGGACATGGGCGCGGCTGACGATGCGCTCGACGGTGTCACGGACCCCGACGACGCAATCGGCGACATGCTTGCCTCGGACGGCTATGCGGACAGTGCTGGCACCACCACGGGTGTGCCTGACTTCCTGTTCTCGATAGCCGAGAAGGCGGGCACGGGCTCGAGCAACGAGTTCGTCGACTACTGGGTGTTCGGCATCACCGACACCGGTACCGGAACGCCGGGCGACGCGACCTTCGACTTCGACTCGGACGACGGAACCAACGTGTTCACGTCGGACAGCGAGGAGATTCTCTATGGCCACGCCGTCTCGAACCCTGACGTAGCTGCCGACAGCTGCGCCTTCAGCGTCATCGACGAGTACTACTGCGTTGGCGGTGTGACTGGCGACGCGCTGAGCGGCCCTGTCAACAGCGGCATCGAAGTGGTCGAGGAAGGGTACGTCTCCGAGAGGGGCTCCGTGTTCAAAGTGATAGACGACGACACCGTCCAGTTTGACATGGCGCACAAGCTCGCGAGGGCCCAGTGGCTCCTTGCGCCGGCTTCGACCTCTGCGGCAGACGCGTCCAAGACCATCGTCACCCTAGGCGAGGGCGAGTCGGAGACCGTGAGCGGAGTCACCGTGAAGGTGCTCGAGATAACCGAGGACGTCGGCGCTTGCAGCGCCGCGGGCGGCTCGGTCTCGTGCACGGCTGACATGAGCGGCGTATCGGCAGTCATAATGCCGAACAATGCCCCGTCGGTTACGGTGGCCATGCCTTACACGGGCAACTACGGCAACCTGGTCATCCTCGACTCGGACGCGGTGGGCGTGAGCACGCTGGTGTCCGTCGGTGGTGACGTGGTGAACTCCGTTACGGCAGACCTTCTCCAGGGTTCGGCAGTCGACTGGACCGCGGAGAGGAAGGTCGTGAGGGAGGTCGTCCAGGGCTCCAAGATAGTGGTCGCGGGCCGCGAGGCTGCGGACACTCTCGAGGCGGCTCAGGACTTCGTCGCCCAGGTCACGAAGACCCAGTAAATTTTTTTCTTTTTATAAATTTTTTGCGCCTTTTTTGAAAAAAGGCGCGCTTCTTTTTCTTTGTCCTTTCCCCAGACGTATCTCCGGATAAAGGACATCGAAACTTCAGCCGTATAAAATCCGGCTTTTGATGATACTTTGGCCCCAGAGGTCAGGTGCAAAACATGCCCTTGCCGGCTCTCAGGCCCTTTGATGAAACTCTGGCCTCAGAGAAACAGCAGCAAAGTTTCAACCACAAAACCCCGTCTTTATAAAATCTTCTGCGTATTACAACATATGGATTCTTATGAAACTGACTCCTGCCGAAGGCAATCACAGAGGACAAGAGCAGCCAAACCGCTTCCTGAAGTACGCGCCAATCCTGGTCCTGGGGGCCGCGGCCGGCCTGACTCTCGCTTCCGGGGAATCGAACGCTGAGCAGCCGAGGCGCGCCCAGTGCTCCGCCAGCATAGAGCGGGGAAGCATACGCTCCTATACATCCACCACCCGCAGGGCGAGGCTCGTCAATACCCCGGTTCTCGAATCGAACCGCTACCTCCAGCTCACGCTTCCGAATTCCTACATGGACGAGCTTGCAACGGCCGCAAGGGCGAGGCCTGAGGCCGAGAGGCCCGCATTCGTGACCGAGGCGGTCCAGAGGAACGTAGAGCTTGCGCTCACCCGCATGGGCAGCAGGAGGAGCGCCACGTTCGACTGCGCCCCGCTGACGGAGCCCCCGGCAGCCAGCACCCCGCAGCCCGATGCTGCGAGGCCCAGGATAACCGAAGAGGGCCAGACCGCCCGGCCTGATGCAGGCGCCCCGCGGATAACCGAAGAGGGCGCACAGCCCCCGGCCAGGGTAGAGCCCCCGCCCTCGCAGGCGCCGGACGGAGGCGTCCAGCCGGATGGCGGCGGGCAGAGAAGGCGCGTCATACAGCCAGAGCCGGCCCCGGGGCAGAAATCGTCCGCGCAGAAGCCCTCGACAAGCGGGCTCGTTGCTCCGGTTCCCCCGGTAAAGCGGGGCGGGGAAGGCACGGACAAGAAACCTTACGTAATAGAGATTCCTGTCCCATCATCCGGCGCGGCAGGCACGGTACTATCCAGCGAGACGTTCCCATACCTTTATTCCAGCGGCTCCGAATCCGTGAAGGTCTATATAGCAATCCGGTTCGTTACTGCCGCCGGCAGCACGAAGACGAGCGAAAAGGACCTTGTCAGGAACGTCGTGCCCCTCGCCTCGGCCTATATGATGCAGAAGCTCCGCGAGCGCGGAATCGCAGGCAGCGTCGAATCGAAAAGCCTCGTGTCGTCAGTAACAAAGATTGTCAGGAATGCCCGGGAGAACCCGGTCATCGGCGCATACGTCAACGACGGCTGAGCCCTTCTTTAAAACCTTTTCCAAACAAATTTCACTCATGGCACAACCTCCGGTCCTTCAGGCAGACGTCAACGTCAGGTCCATGCGCGCTGCAGAGGCAAGGCAGGCGATATCCAATCCTGTAGATGTCCGGCGCGGACAGGTAAGGAGCATAACCCTCACAATCCCGCTTCTTACAGACCGCGGCAGCTATCTCGTCGTCAGGCTCCCTGATACGGTCGTGCAGGAACTCCTGACGCAGGCCCGTACGCTTCCGGAGGCTGAGCGGCCCGGGTTCGTAAGGGACTGGGTGATGAGGAACCAGCAGGCGGTCCTTGAGCAGTACATTCTTTCATCGAGAGGCCAGAGGCGCTTCAGGTACAACGTCGTTCCGGTGCAGGCGCAGCCCCCCCGGGTGACAGAGGCCACGCCGAGGCGCGTGGAGGACCAGCCGCCGCCGGTCGGCACGGCGGTTCCGAGAAGGGAGGAGCGGCCGGCCGAGCCCCAGCCTCCGGGAAGAGGGCGCGTCATCCAGCCGGGCCCGGTTCCGCAGGTTCCTGAGCGGCCCGTCGTGGCACCACAGCCGAGGCCGGCACCGCGTATTCCAGAAGAAGAGCGCGAGTTCCGCGGCGGAACCGGCACTACAAGGGACCCG
>JBFMCO010000038.1:0-2375 GCA_040754495.1 Microcaldota archaeon | reverse complement strand
CACGGTGGTCAAGACCATAGAGGTCAAGGCCTTCCCGCAGGGGGCGCCTGGGGAGCCTGAGAAGCCCGGCGCTGCCGGCCCGGACGCGTTCTCGCTCCTGTGGCTCGGGGTGCTTCTGCTCCTCATAATAGGCGTAATAGTCTACTGGAGAAGCAGGCAGAAGAAGGGCTGAAGCCTTTCTTTCTTATCTTTTCTTTTCATCTTTCTCATTTTCCATGCCGACGGGCGTGAGCCTCGCCAGCAGCGCCTCCGGCTGAATTTATATGCGCTCGCAGCGATATCCATGCGATGCGAAGGCCGAAGGTCCTGCATGTGATAGAGTCCCTCTGCGAGGGCGGCTGCCAGCGGATGTTCCTTTCCACTCTTGACGGCCTTGGCCGCAGGAGGCGCATGGAGCACCTTGGCCTGGTAATCCACGACCGGCTCGACATGCTCCGCGCCCAGCCGTGCAGCGCAAGGCTCGCCCTCCTCAGGCTTCCATCCCCCCGCTCCATTCCAGAAGCCGCCCTCCTGAAGCTCAGGGGGGCGCCTGCGCTCCTGCGCTTCATCGTCCGGGAGAACCCTGACGTCGTCTACCTGTACTACAGCAGCGGTGCGGACAATCTCCTGCTGCCCCTCATGTGCCGGGCGCTCGGGAAGAAGGTCGTTACGAGGAAGTGCATCCCGGCCGGCCGCCTTCCCTGGCTGAACGAAGCCATGGTCGAAGCTTCCCATGCCCTCTCGGATACGGTGGTTTCGCTTTTCCCCGGCGGCGCCGCACGGGCCGGAGCCGGCAAAACAGTCTGCATTCCCAACGGAAAATCCCCGTCTTCATTTTCCAGCAGGCTCGGAAAGGCCAGGGCAAGGGCGCGGCTTCGCATTCCAGGGGATGCGCTCGTTTTCGGGATGCTGACCCGGTTACATCCGGTGAAGAACATTGAGGCCGGAATCAACGCATTCGCGCGCATCGGCAGGGCACATGCAGGCTCAATGCTCGTCATAGCCGGCGCGGAATCCACGCAGAAAGGGTATGCAGCGCACCTCCGCAAGCTCGCGGAAGGGCTCGGCGTCGGCCCTGAGGTCGTTTTCCTCGGCCACAGGGACGATGTCGCGGACGTGCTGCCCGCTTTCGACGTGTTCCTGCATCCGGCCTCGGACGACGTCCTTCCCGGCTCGGTCCTGGAAGCGATGTGCTCCGGCCTTCCGGTAATCGCCACCGACGCAGGCGGCACCGGCCATCTCCTCGGGGAAGAGGGCATCCTGGTTCCCCAGGGCGATTTGCAGGCCTTATCGTCAGCCATGCTCTCTCTTGCGGGAAGCCCGGCCCTCCGTCTGCGCATGGGAAAGGCGCTGAGGAAGCGCGCGGAAAAGGAATTCTCGAAGAAGAAGATGCTGGATTCCTACGAGAAGCTGTTCCTCGGGCTTCTGGAGCGGGAGTGATTTAAATGGTTCATTCATACTCAAAAAACATGCGTGTGGGTGTTATTGGCATCGGGCGCTGGGGAAAAAACCTGCTCTCCGAGTTCCACATGGCGTCGGCCCTTGTGGCATGCGCGAACAGGAGCGGCAGCGTGGACCACGCATGGGTGCGGCGCAGCTTCCCCCGTGTCGAGGTCCGCGAAGGAGCGGACTCGATAATCCTTGACAAGTCCCTGGATGCGGTCGCCATAGCGACGCCCATATCCACCCACGCCCCGCTCGTGCGAAAAGCCCTCGAAGCCGGAAAGCACGTCTTCGTGGAGAAGCCGCTATCTACCCATGCGGCGGAGGCGGCGGAACTTGCGTCCCTTGCGGAAAAGAAAGGGCTCGTCCTTCTCGTCGGCCACGTGTTCCTCTACCACCCCTGCTTCAGGAAGATTGCAGCGCTCGTTCACGGTGAACGGATAACCGGCATGCGCTTCTCATGGAAGAAGCTGGGCACGTTCGACGAGGACATCGTATGGAACCTGGCGACGCACGAGCTTGCGCTGGCGATTGCCCTCATGGGGCAGCCATCCGGCTTCGTCGTGCATGGGCGCGAGGGCGTCGTGTCCGGTTGCGACTTCCTCTCCTTCAGCGCGGAGTTCCCCGGGGGCCGCCGCTGCGCATTCGAGCTCGACCGCTTCTCCCCGGAAAAAAGGAAGACGGTCCTTGTCCGGACAGCCAGGCGCGAGCTGCTGTGGGACGGGGATGCCATACTCTCATTCGAGCGGGGCAGGGCTGCGTTCAGGACCATCTTCCGGGCCGGGCGGCCGGCCCTCCGCAGCGAGGTGCGGGAATTCCTGCGCTGCATCAGGAGCGGCGCAAGGCCCGTAAGCGACGGGCAGTTCGGTGCCGGAGTCGTCGGGGCGGCGCGGATGCTTGCAGAGGCCGCCGGGGGGCGGGGCCGGTGAAAGTAGCGGTCGTGGGCGGGGGGC
>JBFMCO010000037.1:0-13502 GCA_040754495.1 Microcaldota archaeon | reverse complement strand
TCATACCGCTCCCGCTGATTGTCATCGACGCGAAAATCTGGCTCGCATTGCTCATATTCCTGGGAACGTGCATGCCCTCCTTCATCCGGGCTTACGCGGACCACAAGGGTGCGGTGAGCAGGGGGAAGGCGCTCGCGCTCGGCGGAATCTTTGAGCGGAGCGAGAGGCTTCTCATAATCCTCATCGGCCTCGGGGCCGGGCTTGCCGTCTCGATGGAGTATTTCGTTTATGCCGTAGTTCTCGCGATTGCTCTCTCTGCAATAACAATCCTGCAGAGGCTGGTTGCGGTTGCGAAGAACGCTACACACCAGGAACATGCTCCTCTATCGCGGAAGCAATGAGCCTGCTCTCTTTGATCCGGCTGGTTATTTCGCCCATGGCGGCGCCCGCCTCCAGCCGGCCTGCCCCTTCTGCTGCCGAAAGCACCGCGCGAACGATCCGGGCCGCCTCTTCCCTTGCCTTCATCAGCTCCTCGCCTGCCCTGAGCAAATGAATGATGTCTATCTCATCCGATACCGCAGGGCCTTCGCCACCCCTGTACGGGCCTGCCGCCGGGAGCGGCCCTTGCGGAGCAAGCTCCTCGTATCTGAGCGCGATATTGCCGTGGCGCACGTAAGGGAATGCCCTGGAGATGAGGTCGCCGGCCAGGTTCGATTTCGCAGGCCCGCCGCCCGGGTCCATGCATATGAACTTCGCCTCTGCCTTGACGGGATGGCTTCCGAACATTGCCGGGCCGTCAGCCAAAGAGAGCGCGACGGCGACCTTGAGCCGGTATGAGCGAAAATCGCGCCGTGCCTCCATCAGACGGTCCGCCCGGCCCACGTCCAGCATCCGGAACCCCTCCATCTCCAGCCGGTCCTTGAACCTCCAGAATGCGTCTGCGGTCAGCGGAAGGTCTATGGGCTTTGCTCTCCTGATGGGGCCTGGAATCATGTGATTAAATCTCTAGCTTAGTGTTTTTATATTTTCCGAACGCTCAACCGAACGTGAATGCGTACACCCGGACCTTCCCGCTGAACATGATGGCGAGCTCCCTGTCGCCGTATTTCTTGTCCTGGAAGACCTTGTACATGTCCGGTCCGCCTATCGTAATCTCGCCGGTCTTCTTCTCGTCTATGTATATCTCGGCCTTGCACTGCTTCCCCACCGGGGACATGACGATGTTCGCTTCCCTGGCGTTGAACCGGTAGGAGATGCGGCCCGGCGCCTTCTTCAGCTCGAGATACTCCTTCTCCTGGACCCACTGGCCGTGTGGATAGACGATGTTCATCGCGTGGTTGCCCGGGTCCACATAGACGTTGCAGCCGCTCTGGTCGCAGACCAGGCCGGAGCCGAGGCCAAAGTTCCTGGCGAAGCCGGTGTAGGTTTCAGGGCTCTGGTCGAACATGTAGCCCGGGAACGCCTCCTTCTCCAGCTTCGCCTTCAGCCCGAGCTGCATCTGGATTGCCATCTCGGTCTGGGCGTAGTTGCCCTCCCCGAAATGAACGTACGAGATGAATCCCTCCCTGTCCACGAGGAACTTGGCCGGCCAGTAGTGGTTGTCGAACGCCCGCCACGTCTGCATGCCGCTGTCCACCGCGACCGGGTACTTTATCCCGAATTTCTTCACGGCCTCCTTCACCTTATCGGCGCCTTTCTCGAATTCGAACTCGGGCGAGTGCACGCCGACTATGACGAGGCCCTTTTTCGCGTATTTCCCGTGCCACCTCTTCAGGTACGGGAGCGTCCGCATGCAGTTTATGCAGGTGTACGTCCAGAAATCGACCAGAACGACCTTCCCCTTCAGCTTTTCCATCCTGAGGGGCTTGGAGTTGAGCCACGCCTTAATGCCAGCGAATTCGGGAGCCTTTATCCTCGCCTTGAAAACATTGTCGAGCATGGCATCAACACTCCGGGAAACGATATAATCCTTGCCCCGGATTATGGCTGCATGCTCAAGACGCTGCTGAACGTCCTCCTGATAATCGCGGCCCTCCTGCTTTTCGTTGCCGTGTGGAGCGCCTGGGGGCCCGTGCCGCTGCTAATCAACACCATTATCGCGCTTGTGGCGCTGAAGGTCGTCGGCTGGCTGGGCGTGAAGACAGAAGTCAATGTCTGGAGCCTGCTGATAGTCCTGATAGGCGGCGTGGCCGGGCTGCTCATACTGATATTCCTGAGCGTCACCGGGCTCGCGTTCAAGGGGAAGTAGTCCCGTATCATTTTTTTCTATAACCTATCACATTATAATATGAAGCAACCAATATCTCTTTAAAAACGGGTGGATTATGGTGCGGATACTGGGACTTTACAGAGAGAAAAAATTGGCCGGCAAGCCCGAAGCAGACAATCAGATAGCTGATGCGGTGGGAAACGCCCTCAGGAGAAAACCTCTGGTTGAAACCGTCGAAATGATGAGAAGCGAAGGCCTGCGACTGGATTTCCCGTACCCGCAGCTTATATTCTCCATGGCACGGGGTCCGGATGCCCTCAGCGTGTTATCCTGTGCGGCCGCCCATGCCCCTGTCGTAAATACTCCGGCAGCCGTCCAATCCTGTCTCAGGCGATCCAATCTCCATGACACCATGGCCAAAGCAGGCATACCATTCCCCGAAACAAGAGTCTTCAAAGAACATGAAGTGCTGGGGCTCGTTCCCCCGTTTGTTCTCAAAAGGACAGCAACTCATGGAAAGAGCCGGGATACGTTGCTGATCTCTTCAAAAGAGGATATTGCGGCCCTCCCGGCATTAATCAGGGAAATTGACGATTCTTTTTACCTAGTGCAAGAGTTGATTGGAGGCAGGACCTTCAAATTTTACGGTATCGGGAATGAAATTTTCCCGCTTGCATTTGCCGATGCCGCGTCTAAACCCAAGATAGCCGAGCTTGCCGATTATGCGAGAGGCATGGCGCGCTGCCTTGATTTGGATGTTTTTGGCGGAGATTTCATATATACTTCTAGAAACGAGTTCTATTTCGTGGACGTCAATGACTGGCCGTCATTTTCGGCAATCCGCGCAGAGGCGGCGGAAAAGATTGCGGATCTTTTGCTTGCCCGCACGAAGTGATGAAATGCGAGCATACGTTTTCGTTGATCTTGGCGGACCGCTGATGTGCGATAAAAAAGTGGAGCGAGCTAGAAGAGACGTTTCTCTTGGCGCTGCGCTGCGGTCAAGGGTTCTTCATGATATGGCAACATCGGTCCCTTCGGTCCGCAGGATAAAGGAGGGTGATTTCCGTTCCCTTTATCAAGAGGCAAAAGAACGGCTGAAACAAAGCGAGCTGGACCCATACGACGACATAAACCGGCTGGCATTTTCCCTGTCCCTTGTTTGCGGTGCTGATCCGGATGCTTTGATCAGAGTGGTTGCGGAACAATCCCGCGAAAGATTTTTCGAATACCTTTCTGTCCCGCTCGGACCGGTCGCCCTTGAATCAATGAACCCCCGGTCTTTCCAGGCTTTGAAAAATCTTCCGGATGGCACAATACTCAGCGTTGTTACCGATAATCACCCGCGTCTTTTCTTGGCTGCATTTGGACCCGCTCTTGAGACTATGTTTGAAAGGTACGATCTGCCTCCCGTAAAATACCGCGTTCTGGCATCGAGAACTGCCGGTAACGCATGCTACGTCAGCGGCGAAGGGTGGGGGCTGAAGAAAGATCCGGAAACCTGGAAAAAAATCCTCTCGGATCAATCTGTCGCATCGGGCGATCTTGTTTTCTTGATCGATGACAGTCCGGCCAAGCTGATGGGATTTCTTGGATACGATTCGGGCGCTGCAGTCTTCCCAATCTGCTACGATCCTCCTCATGATGTAAAAGATCCTCTCATAGCGGTTAAAACTATGGAGGAAGCGGTACTTTTAATCAATCGCCTCGTGAGGGATATGAGATGCTAAAAGCGGTTTTTTTCGATGTAGATGGGACCTTGCTTGACACAGAACGCTTTCAGTTTCTGGGCTGGGTCGAAGTTCTAAAACCATACGATGTCCGGATAACAAAAGAAGAATATACCCAGTACGCCGGCAAGCCCTCGGAAGAGATCGAAAAAATTCTCAGGTCAAAATACGGTCTAGAAGCCGGAATCTCAATTAAGAAAAAACAGGTGATGCTTGATTTGTTCGATTCGCACAGGATCGATACGCTGCCCTATGTGAAAGAATCTCTCGAATTTCTCCGTTCAAAAAAACTTGGCGCTATCTCAGGAAGCACACAGAAAGAAGCCGAATTAAAAATAAAGAAAGCAAATCTGACTGATTACTTTGACGTTGTTCTAGGGGTTCACGGGTCCATCAGGGGCAAACCTGCCCCGGATTTATACCTGAAAGCCCTCAAAACCCTGAACATCGAAGCCAGCAAGGCGCTTGTTTTTGAGGACACATCGAGCGGTGTTACGGCAGCGAAGGATGCGGGAATATTCACCGTCGCAATACCTACCGAATTTTCACTCCGGCAGGATTTTTCCAAAGCGGACGGCGTTTGTAAAAATATGCGGGAAGCGGTGGATTTTGTGAAAGATTTACTCTGACTACGTCTTATAGCTCGTTTTATCCGTGTAATTCCGATCTTCCTGAGCGTCACCGGCCTGGCGTTCCGGCCCAAGTAGGCCGCCAGTTTCCTGCATCGGGCAGCCGGTTTCGGGTTGCGGGTTTTGCGTTTTGAAAGTGCTGGATGCAGGAGGCCGGAAACCGGCCGCTCAGAGCGATATGGGCTTCATCCTGTTCCTGATTAGCACGGCTGCGCATGCGAAAAGAGTCAGCGCGCTCACCGCGGAAACCGCCACGGGGACCGTCATGTCAGGCCCTGCCGGCTCCGAAGCGGCCTCCTCGCCGCCCGCCTCTGCGTCCCGGGTAGTTTTCTCCACTGCCATTGCCCTGAGCCCTTCCGCGGGCTCTGCAGCGCCCGCCGCTTCAGGGGCCGGGACTGCGCCTGCGGCATCGGCCTCTGCCGGAGCTGCCGTCTCCGCGTTCATTGCCAGCAGGGGGGCTTCCGGAGCCGGAGCCTCTGGCGCCAGCGCATCCGCGGCGAGCTGGGGAGGCGAGAATATCGCGACCATGGAGGCGACAAGGGCGACCATGGATATCGAAAGAAGTATCCAGACGCGCAGCTCCCGCGGAGCGACGATGTCGCTCCCCTTCCTGGTCAGCTCGTAGTATTTCCACTTGTGGCCGTCGTCCCTCTTCTCTATAAGGCCGACCTTCTCCAGGGTCTCCAGGTGCTCCTTGACGCCGGAAACCGACATCCCCTGCTCCTTGGCTATCTCTGAGAGCGTCTTCCTCCTCTCCTTGAGGGATTTGAGAATCTTCACCCTGCTGTCGACCGCGAGCGCCTCGAAGCTCCTGCGGTCGAGGACGATTTTGTCCTCCTCCATGCAAAAATCATGTCCGGGCCTTAATAAATAAGTTGCGGAATGCTGCGGTTTGCGCCAAAAACGGCTCCCCGGCGCGGCAGGCCTGGCCATCGCGCCTGACTATACTTTATAAATATAGTGTGGATATTCCGAGCGTGGGACCGAAAGTCGCATTATTCCTCCTCGCGGCGCTCTCGCTCTCCAGCGCAGCGACTATGCTCGACAGCCTGGCCCCTGCGCTCGGCGTCGTCGCGGTCCTCGTCGTGATAATCCTGGCGGCCTGCTACATGGTGGCCGAATCCATCAACGCCCAGCAGCTGAAGGCGTGGGTGAAGCAGGAGCTGCGCGAGCTCATCGTGGCGCTCATACTCTTCGTGGCCGTGATAGGCTTATTCCACGGGGACAAGCCGGCCGTGGAGATAATCTCGGGCAAGAGCGACTACAAGGCAGACGCGCTGGCGACCATAGACGGCATGATAACGCGCGCGACCGACGCCTACAGGGACATGATATACGCCTACCACGCCGTCTCCATGAGGACCGGGTTCTCGACCAACCTCGTCGCGGGCTATTACGTCTTCGCCTCTACGGGGGGCGTACCCTCGTCCGGCTACTCATCGTTCATGATATTCTTTAACCAGGCGACAACCGGCCTCACGAACACCATATTCATCTACAAGGCCCTCAAGGTCCTGCTCGACTTCTTCCTCGCGGTCGGGGACAAGCTGATTTACTTGGCATTCATCTTCAGGATAATCCCGTTCACGCGCCAGATGGGCAACACGCTCATCGCGATGGTGATAGGCGCATACGTAATCTTCCCGTTCTCCCTGTTCATGCTGGACTATTCGCACAACGTAATAACCGTGCCGTCGCCCGACCTGCCGGACTCCGCCCTCGAGGCCCTGGAATTCGTAATCCCGCCAGGAGCCACGTTCATCTGCGGCGAGTGGTACGTCCGCATCCTCGTCGGACTCTTCGGGGAAATCGGCTTCGCCCTCCCGCCATGCATCATCGTGGCCATAGCCACCCTCGGGGCGGGCTTCCAGCCGTGCTGGGAGATACTGACCAAGGTGGTCTATCCGATAATCATGCAAATCATAATACCGATAACATGGGGGCTCATGCTGGCGTTCTCGACCTTCCTCACGCCCGACATAGGCGAGGATTTCGACGCCTTCCTCCCATTCCTCAAGGCCATCAACAACCTGGTCGTTGTGACATATGTCGACACCATCCTGGTGGCCATAATCACCATAGTAGGCACGAAGAGCATATCGGCCGCCCTCGGAGGCGAGTACCTGATGCCGGGCATACAGAGGCTGGTCTGATGCGCTTCCCCCTGCTCCTCCTCATGCTTGTCTCGGCATCCTTTGCGGCCCAGTGCGCGCAGAGCCTTTTCGACAACGTCATCACCGGCGAGGCAGGAATCAACATCGGCATCGCGGTCTCGCTCACAATCCTTGTCATCGGGATAATCTACGCCATCGGCTCGTCTATGAACAACGCCAACATGCTTGTTTTGGCCAAGGACGAGCTCTACCACCTGATGTTCTCCGCGATTCTCATCGTGGCCATAAGCGGAGTGCTCTTCTTCTCGTGCAACACCCTGACGAGCTTCCTCGATTTCGTGCTCGGCCCGAACGGGCTCGGCCTGATGAGCCCGAACGGGTGCTACACCGGCGCCGAGGCGCCCCAGGCCATCGCCACCTGCTACATGAAGACCATCACGAAGCAGACCGACAGCACGGTCAAGAGGATGATAAAGGAAGCCGTCGGCAACGAGATGGACTCCACGCTCATATTCTCGCTGTACAACCCCATCACCGGAGGCGTATCCGTCCCCCTCGGCGCGTACAGGAAGGCGTATGCGATGCAGTTCGACATGATAGCCCTCAACTTCGCCCTTCCGGCCCTCATAAGCCTGAACCTGCAGACGCTCGTGCTGGGGTTCTCCACCGACCTGCTGAAATGGCTCCTGCCTGTTGCCCTCCTGCTCCGCGTGCTGCCGTTTGCGCGCAACATGGGCAACATGCTCATAGCGATAACAGTCGGCCTCTACGTCATAGTCCCCACGCTTTATGCCCTGAACGGCGCGATGGACCAGGTCGTTTTCTCGGACTGCAGCATGTACGCCAGCGTCATCAACGACCAGATCATGGGCGGCTGCGACTCGGAGACGAGCTTCTGGAAGGTGGCACGGGCCATACCGCAGGCGTTCTTCCTGCCGAACCTGACGCTCGCCCTCACAATCACGTTCCTCGGCGGCATAAACAAGGCGCTCAAGGTGGTCGGATGAGGGATGAAGGAAAAACCGGACTCCGCAGGAAGCTCGGGCTCCTGCTCCTCGCCTTGATTCTCGCGCTTCCGTATCTCGCCTACGCCACTGCGTCCATCGAGGAGACCGCAGAGGCCAGCAACATAGGCATCGCAGAGGACTGGCGCGCCCTCGCCATCGGCGCCATCATGCTGTCCATCCTGCTGGTCGCGATAGGGTACATGCTGGGCCACGCATTCGAGATGCCGGAAATCAAGGCATGGGCGCAGAACGAGATGGTGCAGGTCTTCGTGAGCGCGATAATCGTCGTCGCATTCACATTCACGGCCCTCCTGCTGGACGCTTACCTCGAGACCATCGTGCAGAACTCGAATTTGGGCTTCTCGTGCTCCGGGAGCACGAACTGCGCCGTCACGGTCAGCGAGCAGTACCTTGCCGGAATCACCGAGTCGGCCGAGAAGCAGGCGCGCGACAACGTCGTCGAGGCTGCGAGCGCGGCCAAATGGGCGTATACCCGCTTCGGCCTCTCGACGCCGATGCTCATCCCGCTCCTCCAGGCCTCGACGTCGTTCACATTCACCGCGGGCCGCCTCATGGACGTCGAGCGCAGGAATACGGTCCTCGAGTACCTCGGCAACATGCTCTCCTCGCTCTACGCGCAGGAGTTCTTCGTGAAGGAAATCTCCTTCAAGCTCGCCCCCATAATCCTCGTGATAGGCATAATCGCGCGCTCGTTCTTCTTCACGCGCAAGATGGGCGGGCTCCTCATCGCGGTCGGAATCGGTGTGATGTACGTCTTCCCCCTCATGTACGTCTTCGACTGGCTGACGCTAAACATAACAATGTTCGGGGCATCGAGCATAGAACCGAACCTCCAGCCGTGCCCAGCCGCCTGCATGATTCCCCCGCCCCGCTTCTACAACGACGGCGGGACGCAGTTCTTCTCGCGCACCGACCTCATCGATTACCTGGAGAGCCAGGGGCAGAGCGAAGAATCGGTGACATCAGGGGTGGCGGCCCTTGATTCCGGGAGCGCCTCCAGCAGGACGTTCGGGAGCGTGACCATCTACGGCTGCCAGGCGACGGACTGCCCGCTCTCATGCAGGGACCTGCCCTATCCGCTCGTGCCCGAGTGCAACGTGCCCGAGGCCATATCGGCATGCGCCGCACTCGATTCCCGCTGCAAGATGATACGCTACGTGAACCCCGGCGGCGGGAACAGCGACATCTACAACGACGGGAGCATGGCGAACGGCGAATGCCCGGAAAAGTGCAGGAGCGTCCCGCCGCTGAAAGGCGACTGCTCGGCAGGCGGCTGCGTATCGGGCAGCGACTTCTGCAAGTTCGCCCGCAGGCCTGAAATGGAGCGGCCGGCAGGATGCAGCGGGGATGCGGCGCTGAATTGCCCCGCGAACCTTGACGCGACGCAGTCGTGCGTGTGGGTGCTCCCGAGCAAGGAGGACGTCGATGCGCACGAGTGCGACGCCTGCAACTTCGTTCCCCAGCAATATACCTACGGGCCTCCGATTTACCTCTCCTGCGCCGACCTGTGCAACCCCTCGCCCACCGGGCCGCCGAAGATTTCCCCGGGCGAGTTCAGCAGGCGCTCCCAGGAGGGCATGGTGGGCAAGGAGGAGATAAAGGCCGTGTCCGCGCTCATGCTGCCGGCGTACGTCCTGCCCATCCTGAACATAGTAGTAACGCTGATATTCATCCGCTCGTTCTCGCAGATAATAGGCGGGGACATCGAGATACCAGGCCTGACGAGGATACTATGAAGCGACTGCTGATACTGCTGCTGCTCGTCCCGCTCGCCTTCGCGGCCCACCAGCCCTGGGAGACCGTCGCCATGGTCGCCATAGCGACATCGCTCCTGCTCCTTGGCGTCCTCTACATGGTCGCAATCGCGTTCAGCCTGAACGACCTGAAGTTCCTATCCACGGAAGAGCTGTACCAGCTCATCGCGACGGCATTCATGATAGCCCTGCTGTTTTCCGCGGAGGCCGCCCTCAACGAGATGTTCTCCTCGATAGCGCCGGACATGCAGGCAGCCAGCCTGAGCAAGATAGACGCATCATTGCAGACGCACGCGGACGTTTTCAACCTCATAAGGGGCTACATGATAGAGCTCGTGCCGCAATCCACGAAATCCATGTACTGCGGCATAAGCGGGGCCGGGTTCAGCGTAGCCCCGTGCGGCTCGTTCTCGGCCCTCATCCCCCCGCTCACCCTCTCGCTGCAGGCCCTGAGCCTGTCCATAGCCGAGCTTAGCTCATTGCGGACGCTGGCCAGCTTCGGCGACACCTACGCATTCACCCTTCTGCTCCCGATAGGGATACTCCTCCGAACGTTCCGCTTCACGAGGGGGGCCGGGGCCCTGTTCATCGGCCTTGCCGTCTCGCTCTATCTGTTCCTTCCCCTGGCCGTGATATTCATGGACGAGCTCACCTCCACGGGGGCGCCGAGCGTGGCGAGCATGAGCCTGCCCGAGCCGGACTGCGACGTCCATGACTTCTCCACCGAAGCCGGCTTCTCCTACGGGAACGCGGACGAGGCCATAAGCAATTTCGACACCATGCTCGGCACGGTGGACGGGTTCCTCTTCATATTCCTTGTCCGGGGCACGATGCAGACCATCGTCTCCCTGCTCGCTTTCTTCGCGGCATTCAGGTGGCTCTCGAAGCTGGCCGGGGCCGAGGTCGACGTCTCGGCGCTGATGAAGATATCGTGATGCTTATGGCGATAGAAACAATATGCTCGGCGGACGCGAACGAAATCATACAGGGCATAGTCTATCCGCTGACGGCCGTCTCGGCGATCGTCACGACCATGGTCATCGGCATGAGCTACATGGCCGGGAACGCGCTGTCGAATCCGCGCATCACGCTGTGGGCCAAGACCGAGTTCTTCCAGCTCATCATCTCGATGGTCGCGGTCGGCATCATGCTTGGCGGGATAAGCACCTTCTGCGTGCTGGATGTCGGCTCCATCTACGAGCTGCTGGACGTGGGGGCGAGCGGCGTCCCGGCCGGGCTCACCGTCTTCGACGCCGCGAACAGCTACCTCACGGAGTCCGGCATATGGGTGCACGACCTCCTGCATGTGGCCCGCTACCACATGGGGGCGTACAACATCCTCCAGGCATTCGGCCGCAACGAGTGCGAGGACGTCGGACCTTCATGGCTCTTCTGCCTCTTCGGCCCCATCCTGCCGAGCCCCGCAGGCGGCGCCGGTGCCGTCAGCATCACGAACGCGCCCAACTCCGGCTACGGCCTGCTTTCATCTGCCCTCGGCGCGGCCTTCAACTCCCTCATGCTGTCCTATCTTTCCATCCTGAACTACCTGTTCATCCTCCGCTTCGTGTTCAGCGGCTTCGTCCTCTTCTTCCTCCCCCTGGGCATCTTCCTCCGGGCCCTGCCGTACCTGCGCACGCTGGGGTCCCTCCTCATGTCCGTCGCCATCTCGTTCCTCATCGTCTATCCGTTCATACTGGCGGCATTCTACATAGACTTCAAGGCGGCGCGCATACTCGCGCCCACCGGCTCGGCGGCGTTCAATTACGCGGACGAGGACATAGGCGACAAGGTGGACCTCAGCAACGTGTTCGACGGCGACCTCAGCGACGACGTCTTCGACGACGGCGGGGACCAGACGCTAGAGGTTATAAAGCTCTCAGGGAATGCATTCATCGTGGGCGTTTTCATCCCTTCGCTGGCCCTCCTCGGGGCCGCGGCGGCGGTCGGTTACATAAATCGTTTCCTGGGAGAGGAAATTGACCTCTCCAGGATAGTGCAGCTGATGTGATATGGCAGAGGTCTCCGGATACCTGATAGGGTTCAACTCGGATGCGTCCCTCGGCGGGGTGTACAGCATGCTCCCGCCGAACCTCCAGTTCCTGCCGATGACGATCGTCGCGTGCGTGGCAATCATAATAATATACGCCGGCGTGCTGGCCATCGCGAGGGCGTTCAATTCCCAGGAGACCGAGCGCTTCGCCAAGGCGGAGCTCCTGAACAGCTTCGCGACCATCCTCATGGTGTCGTTCCTGATAATGATGCTGAACTCCGTCGAGGAGTTCATGCTCCAGTATTTCATATGCAGCGGCATCAACTGCCCTGCCTTCGAATGCGGCGGCGAGTACATAACGATAGAGAAGCTCACGAACTCCATCGACCTGCTCAAATGCCGCCTTGCCGACAAGGCGAACGCGTTCGCCGACATCCAGGGGGAGGTCACGGACGCGGCAGCCGTGCCGCTCAACCTGCTCAACCTCTACATCAGCCTGATAGGGGTCCCGGTCTTCAGCGGCCAGTACGTATCGTCGTGGTACAAGGATGCGGAGACCTACCGCCTGCTGAACCAGCTCATGACCGTCCTCCTGATCGGCCTCAACACAATCATCATAACCGCGGATTACGTGAAGAACAACATGCTCAGCTTCTTCCTCCCCATCGGCCTCCTGCTGCGCTCCTTCTTCTTCACGCGCGGAGTGGGCGCGTTCCTCATCGCGATGGCCCTCGGGTTCTATTACATCTACCCGGTGGTCTATATCATAACCGACCCGGGCTTCGTGAAGCCGGCATACCAGGCCCCCGCCAAGCCGGCCGGCTTCGACGCGCCGCTCTGCTTCCCGACCTTCAGCGGCCTCTCGTACTCCATATACTCGACCTTCGGGAGCACCGCGACATCAAGCAGCGGCTCGTCCAAGCTGTCGCTGGACCAGCTCCGCAGCGACGTCTCGTCGGTCTATTCGTCCGTGCTCCTGCAGCCTTTCATAGCGTTCGCCCTCACCATAGTCCTTATAAGGTACATGATAACTGTCCTGGGCGGCGATTCGATGGACCTGCTCCGGGCGATGGGGAAGGTGGTCTAGATGAACAAGCTCCTCGTCATCCTGTCGGTCGCCTTCGTGCTCCTGATAGCAGGCTGCACGATGAAGAAGCCGGTTTCCATCGGATGCTGCATCTACAACGAAACGACCGAGCAGTGCGACGGCCTCAAGGATTCCGGCCCCGAGACGACCTTCCTCGGCACGAACTCGTGCAACACGACCGCGACCATTTGCAACGTCAGCATCAAGGTGACGGTGGGCACCGCAGAGAACACATCCGACGTGTCCGTGCCCATCTGCAGCAACGCGAGCGGCGGCTGCCTGCAGGGCGACTGCATCGCGCAGCTGTGCGGCAGCCTGAAGTACAACCCCACGCCCATCCCGAGCTACCGCGACTCGCAGAAATTCGAGTCCGAGGCCCGCGACACGGGCAAGGTGGCGGCAGCCGACGAAATCAGGAAGGAGAGCCCGGTCGGCCTGTACGGGACGACGTGCCGCATGTACCGCACCGACGACCTCCTGCTCAACTTCCTGAAGAACTCCAAGGGAAGCTTCATCAACACCTTCCGCCTCGGCGTCGGCAGCTCGTTCGAGGAGTTCGACCACTACCGCTGGTTCTTCCCGCTCAGCGACCTGAACTGCAACTCGAACCCCGTCGCCGGGGCCAAGGAGCGGTACATGAACTACCTCATCTCGCCCGACGAGTTCGGGCAGAAATACTCCGGCGCGGCATACGACAAGCCCGACGAGCGCGTCCAGAACGAGAGCTTCTGCCTCAAGGACGAGGTCTCGCCTTTCCGCGGGCCGACCTATGACGGCGCGTCCATGCCGGACTACCGCTATTACCCGGTGCGGCGGACGGCAGACGGCATAGACTACGGCGAAGACTTCCCGCAGTACGTATCCGTCTCTTTCGAGCACACGCAGTTCGACAAGGTATTCTACTCGAACTTCCTTAACCTCATATACGAGAAGGAGCTGAGCGAGGGGCTCGAGTCGTTTGCCGGCATACCGACTCCGGCGCCTTTCGAGTGCGGGACGAGCCTGGATTGCGCCTCGGCCTACT
>JBFMCO010000036.1:0-9716 GCA_040754495.1 Microcaldota archaeon | reverse complement strand
AGGAGGTCTACAACTCAAAGCGGCTGCACTCGTCGATAGGATATGTGCCGCCCAATGAGTTTGAGGTGAGATTTTTAAACGGGAATGTGGCTTAACTGGTTGTCTACAAATAGGGGTTCACTCCACTGCGGGGAGCCGATGGGCCTGGATGGCGACACGCTCTCATGCGCGAACTGCGGCAAGGAAGTCAGCGTGAACATGTGCTGCGGAAAGGCAATGAAAGAGAAAAAAGAGGGAAAGCGGTGATGCTACGAAGGCAGTCGAAAAGCCCCGGACAGCCCAGCCCGTAAAGGAAGGGCTGGGAGCACACATTATGGCGCCTCCCTTAAAGGAGGGCATACTGCGCTTCAGGAATGCAAGGCCTGATGAGGCGGAGCATCTTGCAGGAATGTACGAGGCGTCCTGGGGGCTGCCTATTAGCCCGGCCCAGCTCCGGGCCAAGATGGCGAATTTCCCGGAGGGGCAGATTGTAGGCTGCGACCGGGCTTCCGGCATCCCGCTGTCCATGATAAACATCATGCTCACTGCGTTCGAGATAGGCAGGGGATTCCAGCCGGGCTACGATTCTGTCACAGGCGGCAGGACCTTTTCCACGCACATGCAGTATAGCGAACTGCTGGCCGCCCTTGCAGGAAGGCAGGATGCGCTCCCGGTTGCGCTCTGCGCATCGATTGTCGTGGACAGGAGCCATGCCGACAACGGCTTTGCCGCCGAGACGCTGAGGTACGCCATCGCCTTCGCGGAAGCGAATGGCCTCATAGCCGCCCCGTACAGCGCGCCGAGGGGCTTTGGCAGGGCGCTGGAGGCGAATCCGGCCCTGGACATCACAACGTATCTCCATATGACAAAGCCGGCCCAGGCGCTCAAGAGGGAACACGCCTGGAGCCTGCTGTCCGCGAAAAAGGCGTTCGGAATAAGCGGGCTGTCAGCCGAACTCATGGCGGGCGTCCGCGCGGATTACCAGTCTCTCGGGCCCGACAGCCTCCATGCGTCCATCGAGGAGACAGCCTTCGGCATCTTCATGGCACGCGATGCCGGGCGCTTCGAGGAGGTGTTCGGCAGGCAGATGACCCTAGAGGATTTCTGCCTCCTTGGCGGGCGCAGGCCCATTGACCCTGTGATGCGCCTCCATATCGAGAACGGCGCAAGGTTCATCAGGGATGATGCGGGCAGGATTGGCGCGATATTCCCCGGCTCGAGGCCCGAGGACGCGGCCGCGGCAGGGTACAACATCGTGCTCAGCTACGGATACAGCAGGCTTTTCGGGCACGAATTCGCGTAAGCTAGTCTTTTTTCGGCTTCATCAGGGAGCGGTACTCCTTTTGGCTCATGGTGATCGGCAGGCCGCTGTATCCGCACGCGCAGTCTATCACCGGCAGCACGGAATCAAGGAACCCGACCAGTGCCGGATTCATGTAATCCTTCACCTGGACTGGCTTGAGGCATTCCGGGCAGCAGGCTATCCTCTTCATGGGAATTACTTCGGTTTCAGATGGCCCCACTTGACGAGCGCTTCCGCGAGGGCCGGCCTCGATTTGGCCTTCTCTTCCAGGGTCATGCCTTCCATGGCGGCGTCGATTGCGGCCATCGTGGCCATCGCCCCCCTGCGCGTGCCCTTCGGATGGCCGTGGATGCCGCCGCTGACAAGAAGGACGAGGTCGGTCCCGTATATTTTCATGACATCGGGCACGAGGCCCGGGTGGAGCCCGCCGGACGAGACCGGGAACGCGCTCCGGATGTGCTTCCAGTCCTGGTCGAGCAGGTGGCCCTTCAGGGCCTTCGTGTGCTTCTCGCGGAGCGTGTCCGCCACTGCGGTCACTTCGCGCTTGCTCCCGACAAGCTTGCCGACCGCGGTGCCCGAGTGTATCTGCGTCACGCCTATGAGCCTCATCATCTTCGCGAGGAACTGCATCGTTATCCCGTGCTTCGGGTTGCGGTCGAAAGCGGCGTGCATCGCCCTGTGCGCGTGTATGGCAAGGCCGAGGTCCGCGCAATAGTCGCGCATCGTCATCACGGCCGCGTTGCCGGACACCACGACGTCTATCATGCAGTATTTCCATCCATGGTCCGAGAGCATCCTCGCCCTCTTCTTCATCTCCTCCGTCTCGGCCGTGATGTTGATGTATGCGTCCTTGACGTCGCCGGTCTCCCTCTCGGCCTTCTCGCGCATCTTCGTCATGAGCTTCACGCGCTCAGAAAAGCGGTTGAATCCGGTCGAGGTGAGGTTCTCGTCGTCCTTCACGAAATCGAACCCGCCCATCCAGGTTTCGTACCCTATTTGCGCGTGCTCGGCGGCGCTGAACCCGATCTTGGGCTTCGGCACCGCGCCGGTGAGAGGCCTTTTTGGCACCTTCATCATCTTCCTGACGGCTTCCATGCCGTGGTGCGGCCCCTTGAAATGCCTCAGGTATGCCGGCGGAAAGGAGACGTCGATCAGCCTGAGGTTCCTCAGCGCTTTCATGCCGAATATGTTCCCTGCGATTCCGGAAAGGAGCTGCGGGGCGTTGCCCTCCTCCCAGAGGCCGAGCGGGTATGCGACCTTGACGAGGTTGCCATCCACATTGAACGCGGTCGCCTGGAGTTTTTTCATGCGCGGCGGGAGCTTGAAGAGCGTGGTCCATGTGCCGGTCGAGCTCTCGGACGCTATGCGGCCGATTGCCTCCTTCACGCTTATTCCTGTATCGGGCTCGAAATAGAACAGGCAGACAAGGTCGTCTTTCGCCGGCTTGTAGCCAAAATCCACGAATTCCGTATACCATTCTACCTTCGACATGGCATCTGACGCGCAGGGAAAAAATATAAAACTGACGCGGGGAATCTGCGGCTATGGAGCTTGCCCGGAAAAAATGCGTCCCGTGCGAGGGGGGAATCGCGCCCCTTGGCCAGGCTGAGGCGGAGGCGTACCTGAAGCAGGTCGATGCGGGATGGTCGCTCGCCGGCGGCCGCATCGCACGGGAATTCCGCTTCAGGGATTTTCGGGAAGCGATGAGTTTCGTGAACAAGGTCGCCGGGATTGCCGAGGCCGAGGGCCACCACCCGGACATCCACATAAGGTGGAACCGTGTCCGGCTCGAGATTTTCACGCACGCCATAAACGGGCTGCACGAGAACGATTTCATAGTCGCCGCGAAGATAGACGCCCTGCTGGAGTAGCATGGATTATAAATACTATTCCACATTTGTTTACTAAAATAAACATAAGGTGGAGCCACTGGGCACGCGCGGGTCCGGCCTTTTCGTCACCGGGACGATGGCCGGGAGGATGGGCATATCTTACGACACCGCCCAGCTTGCGCGCTCGATTGCCTCTGCATGGGGCATCCCTTTTTTCGACAGGCTCGAAGGAACGCGCGCCGTCCCGGCACGGGCGCCCGAAACGCCACCATCCCTCAAGGAGAGGCTGAGGCGCTCGGGCGATGTGGGCGAGAGGACCGGGATAGCGAACGAGCTCGCGGCGGTCCTCGGGAAGGGGGACGAGAGCGACATCAGGCTGATGGCCGCCGTCTACTGCAATCACAAGTACCTGTCCGCAGGCCTCCTTCAGCTCCTTGACGACGAACCGGCCTCCCTTGCATTCGTCGCGAGGAACGCAGTGCTCGAATCCGCGCGGGAGGACGCGATTGAGAGGCTCGGAAAGAGGGTGGAAACGCTTGCAGAGCCGAGCATCCTCACCCTGGTCGCGCAGAGCCACAAGGGCCAGAAGGAAAGGCACGCGGCGGCGACGAAGCTGTCCGGGATGCTGAACCGGCTGGGGAATGACCCGGCAGCGCTCAAGGCGGTATATTTCCACTGCACGGACCAGGACAAGAGGGAGATTGCGATAGAAAAGCTGGCCGTGATTTCCGACACCATCAGGGACCCGGCCGCGTGGAAGCTGGTCGCCTGCCTTTCAAGGAACGGCGAGGCGAGGAAGTTCTGCGTCACGAAGCTCAGGGGGCTCGTAGGGGCGCTGGCGGGCGTAGCCATGTGCGGCGAGTACGGCGACGCGAGGAACATGGCCCTGCACGAGCTCAGACAGGATGCCCAGCTCGTTGCCGACATCGCATGCTCGTGCCCCTTCCCGGACACGCGCGTGCTCGCGGTGAGGCTGATTGGCAGGGACCACAAGGAACTCGCCCGCGTCGCTTCCAGCTCCAGCTACAAGGATGCAGAGGAGGCGGCCCTGCAGGCGCTCGGGGCGATGGCGGACCGGCTCGACGATGTGGCTGCATTAACGTCCCTTCTCATGCGCTCCAATGACGAGGCGCTCGTCCATAAGGCGACGAACAGGCTTGCGACCATGCTGGAGCGCGTCACGAACAAATTCGTCTTCATACACGTCGCGATGGGCGCCGACAGCGGCATGCACAGGATGCAGGCGCTCGAGCGGCTCAAAAGCGACGCGGAGTCGCTGCGCGTGGTGATGAGCCACTCGCCGTACGGGGACTCGGCGACCGCGGCCAAAAGGATGCTGGCGAAGCTGGAAAGGAGACTCAGCCCTTAAGGGCCTTTTTCAGCGCCTCGAAGGGGAGCAGGGCGCACCGCATCCGCGATGGATTCTTGCTGAGGTTTATCTTCAGGAGCGCGAGCGCATCGTCTTTCGTTATGCTCCCGAGTTCCTCTACCTTCCTTCCCTTGAGGAATCCTGTGAAAAGCGACGAGCTGGCCTGGCTGATGGCGCAGCCCCGGCCCACGAATTTCGCGTCGCTGACCTTGCCTCCTTCCACCTTGATGAAAAGCTCCACCATGTCGCCGCACGTGGAGTTGTATATCTGCGCCCGGTAGTCGGCGTCCGGCAGCCTGCCGAAATTGAGCGGGTTCTTGTAAAGCTCGATTATGAATTCCTGGTAAAGCTCTTCCATGGTTACAACCCTTATGGCGCGGATATGAGGGACTGCACGATTGCGGGCATCAGGAAGGCGATGAGAAGGCCAAGGATTCCCCCGATAAGGGATATTGCCCCTCCGCCGCCGAAAAGAAGCGCGGCACCAGTCCAGAGAGGCTCGCGCTTCTCCACGCCCTTCAGTTTTTTGAGATAGACGAACGCGCCGATTCCAGCCCCGGCAGCGCCGGCGACAAGGAGGACCGCCGATGTGATGAGCAGGAAGCTCCTGCTCGTGTCCTCAAGTTCCTTGAGCGCGCTTGGCAGGGTTGTGGTTCCCTGAGCAGCTGCGAATGCAAGCCCGGACAGCAGGATTGCCGATGACAATCTCTTCATGCTAACACCATCATGACGAATAAGCCAGGTATTGACGGGCATATATCAAAGCTCCGCATAGAGCGATGAGACCGAGCCCCAGCATATAAACGACATTCTTCGCGTTCTTGTCGCTTGCCCCCCTAATCCTGTAGTAGACGGCTGCGCCTGCAAAAAAAAGGACGGTTGCCGACCCGAATATGAGCGCCACGGTCCCGTTGTACCGGGCCTGGAACTGGCGCTCCTTCGCGACAAATTCCTCTAGGCTGGCGGATGCCAGGCATACGGAAGCCAGTAGCAGGAGCATTGCGGCCGCTTTCATCCGAACACCTTCTTCGCCCTCTGCAGGGACGAGACGAGCATGTCTATCTCCTCTTCGAGGTTATAGATATAAACGCTGGCCCTCGTCGTCGCCGGCACCTTCAGCTTCTCGTGAATCGGCATCGCGCAGTGGTGCCCGCTCCGGACGCATATGCCGTCCTCGGCGAGCATGGCCGCGACGTCGTGAGGATGAACGCCTTCGAGGGTGAACGCGGCGAGGCCTGCCCTCGCCCCCGCATCGCGGGGCCCTATTACCGAGAGGCCCTTCACTTCCCCGAGCCTCTCCAGCATATAAGAAACCAGCCGCTCCTCGTGCTTCCTGACATTCCCCATGCCGAGCCTGCCCAGGTAATCCAAAGCCGCCCCCAGCCCTATCACGGCATCCACGGCAGGGGTGCCGGGCTCGAACTTGTATGGCAGCTCGTTCCATTCGCTTTTCTTCGCGCTCACGTTGCGGATCATCTCGCTCCCGTACATGAAAGGGTCCATCCCCTCAAGCAGCTCCTCCCGCCCGTAAAGCACGCCTGCGCCGAAAGGCGCGAGCATCTTGTGGCCCGAGAACATGAGGAAGTCGCAGCCCATTCTTTTCACGTCGGTGGGCATCGAGGGGACGCTCTGCGCCCCGTCCACCACGCTCACTGCCCCTGCTTCGGCCGACATGGCGCAGAGCTTCCGCGCGTCGCTGAGCGTGCCGGTCACGTTGGATGCTGCGGAGAACGCGAAAAGCGAGGCTCCTTTGAGCCTCTTCTCCAGGTCCGCCTGGTCAATCCGCCCTTCATCATCGACGTCGACCACAACGAACCGCGCCCCCGTCATGCGCGCAAGCTGCTGCCACGGGACGAAATTGCTGTGGTGCTCGAGGACGGTCGTGACGACCTTGCCGCCCTTTTTTACGTTCTTCTCCCCCCAGCCGCGCATCACGACGTTCGCGGCCTCGGTCGTGTTCTTGACGGATATCACGCCGTGCGAAGACGGCGCGTTTATGAACCTGCGGGCCTTTTCGCGGACATTCTCGAACTCCAGCGTCGCCTCCTCGGCAATCGGGTAAAGGCCGCGCGCCACGTTCGAGTTGCGCTCCTCGTAGAAACGGACGACCGCCTCCACGACCTGGCGCGGCCGCTGGGACGTCGCTGCAGAATCAAGGTAAATGAGGCCGGGCGTCCGCAGGATGGGAAAATCGGCCCTTATCTTCTTGGCGTCAAGCATCCTTATCCTTCAGGTAGGAGGAGTAGCCGTGCTCCTCTATGTCGTGCGCGAGCTTTTCGCCCCCTGAGAGGACGAGCTTCCCGTGCGCGAGTATATGCACGTAATCGGGCTTTATGTATTTTAGTATGCGCGGGTAGTGCGTGATTATCAGGAAGCAGCGCTTCCCGTCGTTGAGCTCGGAGATTGCCTTCGCAATCAGGCGGATGCCGTCCACGTCGAGGCCCGAATCCACCTCGTCCAGCACCGCGACCTTGGGCTTGAGCGCGAGCATCTGGAGGATTTCGAGCCGCTTCTTCTCCCCGCCCGAGAACCCCACGTTCAGCTCGCGCGCGATGAAAGACTTGTCCATGCCGAGCTTTTCGCTGGACTTTTGCAGCTCGTGGTGCATCTTCACCATCTTCTCGAGGTCGCCTTCGCCGCCTTCGCGCGCGGAAAGGGCCTTGCGCACGAAGTTGCTGACCTTCACCCCCTCCACTTCCTCGGGATTCTGGAACGCGAGGAACAGGCCGCTTTTCGCCCTGATGTCGGGGGTGGTGCCCGCAAGCTCCCTTCCATCCACTTTTATGCTGCCGCCGACTTTGAGCGAGGGGTGGCCCATCAGGGCCTCAGCCAGCGAGCTCTTGCCAGCCCCGTTCGGTCCCATGATTGCGTGGATTTCGCCCTTCTTCATGCTGAGCGTGATGCCCCGGATGATTTCCTTGCCCTCCACTGACACCGTCAGGTCTTTTATCTCGAACATGTGCGCACCGATAAATAGCAACCATTTTTGGCTTACCTAATTATTTAAATATATCTGCCGAGATAAAATCAACCCGGTACGTGTTTTCAATGGCAGGCGAGCAGCTGGACATCTCTTACAGGTACGGATTCAGGGACGACATCCGATACAAGCACCTCACGGAGAAGGGGCTTGACGAGAGGACGGTCCGCACGATATCCGAAATCAAGAACGAGCCGGAGTGGATGCTCGACGCGAGGCTGAAGGCGCTGTCTGTCTTCCGCGCAAAGCCCATGCCCGCATGGGGGGCAGACCTGTCAGGGATAGATTTCAACGACATCCATTACTACGCCAGCCCCACGGACGACAAGTTCGACGCCTGGGACATGGTGCCCGAGGACATAAAGAAGACTTTCGACCGCATCGGAATCCCGGAAGCCGAGAGGAAGTTCCTGGGCGGGGCGAGCGCGCAGTACGACTCCGAAGTGGTATATCACAACCTGAAGAAGGAGTGGGAGGAGCAGGGCGTCGTGTTCCTCGACATGGACAGCGGCCTGCGAGAGTATCCGGAGATAGTCAGGAAGCGCTTCGGAACGGTCGTGCCTGTCACGGACAACAAGTTCGCGGCCCTCAACACCGCTGTCTGGTCCGGCGGCAGCTTCGTCTACGTGCCGAAGGGCGTCAAGGTGAAAATCCCGCTCCAGGCCTATTTCAGGATAAACACGAGGAACGCGGGCCAGTTCGAGCGCACGCTGATTATCGCCGAGGAAGGCGCGTCGGTGCATTACATCGAGGGCTGCTCCGCGCCCATCTACTCGGCCGGCGCCCTGCACTCTGCCGTCGTGGAGGTGCTGGCCATGAAAGGCTCGTACGTCCGCTACACCACCATCCAGAACTGGTCGAACAATGTGTACAACCTTGTTACCAAAAGGGCGGTGGCGCAGGAAAATGCAGTAGTTGAATGGCTTGACGGGAATATGGGCTGTTTGACTGGCGATTCTAAGATATTTACGAATAATGACGTAAAAGATATTAAGGACATAGAAGTGGGAGACACCGTTTATTCACTTAGCCAGGAATTTGAGATTACCAGGAACAGGGTAGTTGGTAAAAAAGAAAACGCCCCGATGGCGGTGTACGAATTAAAAACAATGAATCATCGCATCATTAAGGCGACTGCCAATCATCCGTTCCTGGTTATGAAAAAGCACGGGCATGTGTCAAAAATCAGCTGGCTGAGGCTGGATCAAATAAAAGAAGGCGATTTAATCGCAGTGGCGGGAGAATTGCCGGATAATGGACGCGCTTATAAAATTGATTTTAAACAAACACGCGGCACAAAGCGGATACAGGTTCCAATAGAAAGTTCCAGAGAACTGATGTGGCTACTCGGATTCTACACTGGAGATGGCTATAAGGAAAAGGCAAGAGTTAATTTTGCAGTTCCAAAGACAGATAAAAGCAGGGAAACAGTCATCAGAATGGTGAGGGAGCTGTTTGGAGCAGAGGTTGAGGAACACCAGGAGGTAGTCGTAAGAGTAAACTCTGCGGCTCTGAAGGATTTTTTTGTTCACCTCGGTTTTGTAGGTACCGCGAAGGAAAAAAGGATTCCGAAATGGGTCTTTAAACTCCCAAAAGAACAAAAGTTGGCTTTTATTAGGGGCTACATAGATGCTGACGGATATGTGAGAAAAGGTCACAAAAATTTATGCATTTCCAGTGCAAACCGGCAATTGCTTGAGGATACGAAAATCCTGGCCATGAGCTGTGGACTAAATCCATTGAAAGTATCAGAATGGACGAGAAGAGACAAGCTTCCGCTTGGAAAAGAGGTAAAGGGATATACGAACTATTTCTTATACTTTGCAGAGGATAATATCGATGCGCCAATTGGTTTTGTGCCGGTTAGTTCAATTGGATATAGTGGGGAGGAGAGAACATACGATATAGAAGTTGATGGGGCCCATAATTTTATTGCAAATGGGTTAATAGTCCATAATAGCAAAATCACAATGAAATACCCGTGCATTATTTTGAAAGGACGTGGTGCCCGGGGCGAAGTGCTCTCAGTCGCCTTTGCCGGGAAAGGGCAGACGCAGGATGCAGGTGCCAAGATAATCCACCAGGCGCCGGACACGACATCCAGGATAATCTCGAAGAGCATCTCGCAGGGCGGCGGGAGGGCGTCCTACCGCGGCCTGCTGAAAGTCGTCAAGGGCGCGCAGAACTGCAAGGCGTTCGTCCAGTGCGACGCATACCTCCTTGATGAGTTGTCGCGCTCGGACACCTACCCGG
>JBFMCO010000035.1:0-18778 GCA_040754495.1 Microcaldota archaeon | reverse complement strand
GAGGAGGTCTACAACTCAAAGCGGCTGCACTCGTCGATAGGATATGTGCCGCCCAATGAGTTTGAGGTGAGATTTTTAAACGGGAATGTGGCTTAACTGGTTGTCTACAAATAGGGGTTCACTCCACCCCACTTCTTCTTGTATGCTATGAGCCCGTCGGTCCTGAACGGCCCGCCGAGGCCGAAATCGAGCACCCGGTGGCCGGCGTTTATAGCGTGGCTTATGGAGAATGCGATTATGGCGGAGTTCACCCCGGCCCTTGTCAGGCGGAAGTCGCCGCCGAGCACGCCGAGGTACTTGAGGACGAGGCGCCCGCCCCCGCAGTCGTATGCGAGCACCCCGCCGTGCGTCTCGCGGCCGCGGCATATCATGAGCAGGAACCCCTTCCGGAAGAACCGGCCCATTTCCTGCGGCCCTGCCACGATGGAATGCTCGCCGTGGCGCGATGCCAGGGTGGGCAGGTACATGCCATGGTAGAACAGCGCAAGGTCTGCAGGGTCTTTCGAGACCTCAGGCCGCAAGCCACCTGACCGGATTTTCCTGAGGTCTGCCGCCGCGGCATCGCCAAGGGATTCCTCGTAGTCTTCCATCGAGGCCGGAAGGTCCAGGAGCCCCCGCACCATCTTCGGAAGGGCGAGCCCGCCGCAATGCCGCAATCCTGCGCAGGAGAGAACGATGTCGGGCGATGCCGCGTCCGGGTGCAGGGGCCTCGGATTCTCGTTGTCGAAAATCTGGCTTGAATAGTAAGCGGCCATCTGGCCCGTGCCCAGGAGAAGGGTGCGCAGGCGCCTGCCGGAAACAAACCCTTCGAAGAGAAAGCGGTCTGCGCGGAGGCGGTTTCCTATCAGGTAGGCTGCGCGGGCCAGAGGCGGGAATGCCTTGCCTGCCCAGCATTTGAGCCGCGAAAGGGGCGGCTGCGGCGGCATGAAGGCCGGGTGCAGCCCGAGGCTGGATGCGACGCCCTCATCGGGCGGCGGGGCGGTATCCAGGAGGACCTTGGCGCAGCCCGCGCCCGCCCCTGCCATGGACAGGATGAAGCCGAGCACCCTTTCATCGCCTGCGGCTCCTGCAGGGCTGAGGCTGCGCACAGTTACGCAAGAGCCTTCGCGCGAGAGCGAGAATGACGCGATGCGGCGGCTGCCCTCCATGACGAAGAGCTTCCCATCCGTCCCCTGCGCGAGCCCGAACTCGCCGTAATCAGGCTCCTCCCTCACGAACCTGCCATAAAGAGGCATAAGCTACATGTTCCGGTAGATGTGGACGACAGCGGTCGCGCCGCTGCCCCCGACGTTGTGGCTGAGGCCCACGTGCGCGTCCTTTACCTGCCTGCCCTCGGCTTCTCCCCTAAGCTGCCAGACGCATTCCACGGCCTGCTTTATGCCGGTCGCGCCCACCGGGTGGCCGCAGGCCTTGAGGCCGCCGGAGGTGTTCACCGGGATTTCCGCGCCGATGGCCGTTCTGCCATCAAGGCTCGCCTGGCCGCCCTTCCCTTTGGGGAAGAAGCCCAGGTCCTCGATGGCCATTATCTCGGCTATTGTGAAGCAGTCGTGTATCTCGGCGAAATCCATGTCCTTGGGAGCCATGCCGGCCATCTCGAACGCCTTCTTTCCGGCCACCTGGGTGGCTTTCAGGCTTGTCAGCGACTCGCGCGAATGCAGGGCGATGGCGTCGCTGGCCTGGGCGCTCGAGACTATCTCTATGGGCTTCTTCGTGAAGCTGTGCGCGAGCTCGAGCGGGGCGAGGACTACGCCGGCTGCGCCGTCGCTTATCGGAGAGCAGTCGAAGACCTTCAGGGGGTCGGCGATGGCCTTGGACTTGAGGGCCTGCTCCATCGTTATCTCGCTCTGGAACTGCGCGTACTTGTTCTTCGCGCCGTGGCGGTGGTTCTTCACCGCGACGCTGGCGAGCATCTCCTCAGTGGTCCCGTAATCGTGCATGTGCCTGCGGGCCATGAGGGCGTATATAGCGGGGAACGTGGCGCCGAGGAAAAGCTCCCACTCCTGGTCCCCGGCACCGCCGAGGATGTCGCTGACCGTATTGACGCCGAGGTCGGTCATCTTTTCCACGCCTCCGACGACTACTATGTCGTGTATGCCGCTCGCGACCGCCATGAATCCCTGCCGCAGCGCCAGGCTGCCCGATGCGCAGGCGCCCTCGACGCGGGTTATGGGTATCGGGTTGAGGCCCATGTAGTCGGCAATCAGCGCGCCTATGTGCTCCTGGCCGACGAGGCGGCCCGATGCCATGGTGCCGATGAAGCCGGCGTCTATCTTCTCTCCGGAAATCCCGGCGTCGCTGATGGCCTTGACCCCGGCCTCCACGACCAGGTCCCGGAAGCCGTGCTCCCAGTGCTCGCCGAACGGCGTCATGCCTGCCCCGATTATGGCTACTTTTCTGTGCATAAGAATACCGGAGGGATATTGTGCGGGGCTTTTTATAAGATTTGCCAAAGGGCTACGACGGAAAGCGTCATCGGGATTTCCGCCCTGCGAGCCACCAGCCCTTTAGCACCGGAAGGGTGAGCGTGGAAAGAATGAAGCCGGCTGAAGGCACGAGCGCGGCGAGGAGGGCGTTTTCGGCGTTTATGGAGAGCAGGAGGAGGGCTGAGAAAGAGTAGGTGCCGGCGGCTATTATCGCCTTCCTGGCCAGGCTCGTTTCCCATGCCTTGTCAGCCTCGACGCGCGCGTTTCTCTGCTTTATCGCGGCTATTTCCGCTTCGAGGCCCTCGAGAGTCGCCATGCCAGTAAACCCTCACCAAATCATTAAAAGCGGTGCATCTATTGTTAGCATATGGTTGTGAGGATAGCCGACCCTTTAACCGAGAAGCGGGAGGAGTGCGGCATCGTGGGCATCTTCTCCAAGACCGGGGAGGATGTCGCGCCATACCTATACCGCGCGCTCGTCGCGCTCCAGCACCGCGGCCAGGACGCGGCCGGCCTGGCCGTGCATGACGGCGGCGGGATTGAAGCGAGGCGCGGTATCGGCCTCGTTGACGGCGTCTTTCGGCCCGAGGATTTGGGCGCCAAAGGCAGGCTGGGCATAGGCCACACGAGGTATCCTACATACGGCGAGTGCAGGATGTGCGACGTCCAGCCGATGGTTTTCGGGGAGCATGCGGCGGCGCACAACGGCCACCTTGCCAATTACGAGGCCCTGAGGAAGGAGCTCGAGAAGGACGGCTACGAATTCACCAGCTCGGTCGATTCCGAGGTCATGGTCTACCTGATGCACCGGGAGAAGGACGCCGAGAAGGCCGTGGGGTCCATGATGGGAAAGGTCGAGGGGGCATTCTCTGTCGCGGCCATATCGCGCGGCAAGCTCATCGTGTTCAGGGACCCCTTCGCCCTCAGGCCGCTTGTCTGGGGTGAGAACGATGATTTCATATGCTTCGCATCAGAAACCGTGGCGCTCGACATAAACGGCATCCCGTACAGGGGGGATATCCGGGGCGGGGAGATCGCGGTCGTGGACGGGGGGAAAATCCACAGGAAGCAGCTTGCGCCGGAGAAGGCGCGCCACTGCATGTTCGAATACGTGTATTTCTCCAGGCCGGACTCGCTCATCAACGGGAAGAGCGTCTACGAGGTGCGGAAACGGCTCGGCGAGATCCTGGCATCAGAGGCGCCAGCCGATGCGGACGTGGTCGTGCCCGTGCCTGACACTTCCAGGACGGCCGCGGCGAGCTACGGCAAGGCGCTGGGCCTGCCTGTAGAGGAGGGGCTCATCAAGAACAGGTACATAGGGCGCACGTTCATAATGCCGAGCCAGGAGAAGCGCTCGGACGCGGTGAGGCTGAAGCTGAACCCGATTGGGAATATAGTGGCAGGCAAGCGCGTCGTGCTCGTCGATGACAGCATCGTGCGCGGGACCACGCTAAAGGAGATAGTGGCGCTTGTCAGGAAGGCCGGGGCGAGGGAGATACACCTGAGGATTACGTGCCCGCCGGTGAGGGCGCCATGCTTCTATGGCGTGGACATGTCCAGCTACAGCGAACTGATAGCTAATAAAAAGAGCGTCGCCGAGATAAAGGACTACCTGGGCGCCGAGAGCCTCTCTTACATATCGCTCGAAGGCCTGAAGAAGGCGGTCGGCCTGCAGCTCTGCACCGCGTGCCTCAGTGAGGAATACCACACGGATTTCGTAAGGAACATGGCCATGCTGATAAAGCGCTCTGAACTCAAGTGATACGATGGTCGTTGTCGAATTCGCATACGAGGAGATGAAAAGGCTCATAGACCTGCCGCGGGAGAAGATGGTGGCGTCGCTCAACGAGCTCGGCGCCCCTGCCGAATACGAGCCGGAGGTGGGGAGGATAATAGCCGAACTCACCCCGAACAGGCCGGACTGGTACTCGATGGAGGGCCTGGCGCGGGCCCTCAAGACTTACCACGGGAAAGAAAGCCCGGAATATCAGGTGAAGCGGTCCGAATACACTGTTATCGTGAATCCATCGGTAGCCAAGGTCAGGCCCTACACGGCCTGCGCCGTGGTGAAGGGGCTGCGGCTCGACGACCAGCGAATCAAGGACATGGTCCTGCTGCAGGAGAAGCTGCTTGCCACGCTCGGCCGGAGGGTGAAGAAGTTCGGGCTCGGCCTCTACCCGCTGAACGCGATAAGGTTCCCGGTGCATTACACGACAATGAAGCCTGGCGACATAAGATACGTGCCGCTCGGCCATGAAGAGGAGATGGGCGCCGGGGAGATACTGGAAAAGCACAAGAAGGGCCAGCAGTACGGGCACATACTGCAGGGACACGAGCGGTATCCTGTCTTCACTGACGGGGACGGGAAAATAATGGCGCTCATCCCCATAGTCAATTCCGCGGAGACAGGGAAGATCGACCTGGACACGAAGGATCTATTCATAGAGGTGTCCGGGACGGACATCCACGCATGCAAGGCGGCCCTGAACATCCTGGTCTGCACCTTCGCGGACATGGGCGGAACAATTTATGGGGTGACCATGGATTATAGCGGCAGGAAGTCAGTCTCTCCTGAGCTTGAGCCCCGCCATATCGCGTTGGACCTCAAGGCAGTGAACAGGACGCTCGGTGTGGAACTGAAGGAAAAGGAGGCCGCTGGCTATCTTGCCCGCATGGGCTATGGATACGAGAAGGGCAAGGTCCTCGTGCCACCCTACCGCGCCGACGTCATGGGCCTGGTGGACATCATCGAGGACATAGCGATAGCATATGGTTACAACAACTTCAAGCCCACCCTTCCGGATTTCTTCCATGCCGGAGAAGCAGTCAGGACGCATGACGAGCTTGACCGCATAATGAGGGGCATGGGGTTCATGGAAACGAAGACGTTCATCCTCACGAATAAGGAACGGCTTGGCCTCGTGGGCTCGGCTGACGGCGTGGTGGAGGTAGAGAACCCGGGCACGGTCGATTACACGGTTGTGCGGCCAAACCTCCTTGCAGACATGCTCGACACTTTCAGGATAAACAAGATGAAGGGGCTCCCCCAGAGGTTCTACGAGATAGGGATCGTCCATGAGGGGAAGGCGTGCTCGAAAAGGCTCGTCTTCGGCGTGATGGATAAAAACCTGGATTTCTCGGCAGTGCGCGGGTTCCTGCAGACGCTCGCATTCGAGAAGGGGTTTGATTTCACACTGTCCAAGGAGAAGATGAAGGCCTTCGATGCCAATCTTTCCTGCACGGTCGTATCCAAAGGCAGGAAAATAGGCGTGTTCGGAAAAGCCGACAAGGCCGTCCTCGAGAAGCTCGGCCTTCCGTTCGATGTTTATCTGTGCGAGCTGACCGTATAGGGAGACCCCATAATTCCACTATTCAAGCTGCTCTATATCCTCAACCAGTGCCTTGAACACGATGACTGATTTGCCGAACCTCCTGAAGAAGCCGTCCATGAGCTTTTCCATCTTCAGGGGGACTGCAAGGGCAGATTTGCTCTTCCAGCAGTCTTTTTCCACGGGCAGCCTGCCAAGATGATAGTAGAACAGCCTCTTTGTGCGGTTGAACCTTTTTTTGTTCCCGGCTTTCAAGTCGTATATGTAGAGTATTTTCATGTGGAACACCAAAACAAAAAAAACAACCGGACGGCGCAGCAGTCGTCAGTGCTATGTAACTATAGTTACATAAACTTAAAAACAAACAACACTGTCCGTATTAGTGGAACTATACCCTCCCTATCCATCACCCTGCCGGGCTCTGTTGCTGTGTTCGGGGCTCCCTGCGCATCTATCTCTTCTTCAGCTGCCCGCGGTACCTAGAATAAGTAATCAGCCTCTCCATTGCCTTAACCGCGGCCCGTGGGGAGTTGTAGCTCGGGACTCCTTTGCTCTCCAGTATCTTCCTGTAGGCTTCGGTGTAAGTTCCGCCTATAGAAATCGTAGCTACTGGTTTCCTTTTGTCGTCTGACGCCTTTGTCAGGACGTGTATTATCCTCTCGTCAATTGGTGGCGTCTGCGTCAGGACCACTATAATCAGCGCATCTATGCCCGGGTCCTCCATCATGGCATCTATGGCCTTCCCGTAAGCCTCGACGCCCGCGTCAGCGACCAGGTCGAGCGGGTTGGCCACGTTTCCGTAGGGTGGCAGAATCTCCCGTATCCTCTTTTTCGTGTCCTCGCTGAATTGCGCGAGCGCGAGGCCCTCCCCCTCTATGCTGTCCGCGGTAAGCACGCCCATCCCGCCGCCGTTCGTTATTACCCCTATCCTCCTTCCCCTGGGCATGGGCTGGTTGAATATCTTGACGAACTCGAACACCTCGTTTATGCCCGCAGCCTCGGTCACCTTAGCCTGCTTGAAGGCCGCCTGGTAGGCAAGGTAGCTCCCGGCGATGTTCCCGGTGTGCGACCTCGCGGCCGCCTGCCCGCCTGCCCCCCGCCCGGCCTTAAGGGCTATTATGGGCTTCACCCTGTTCACTTTCTTCATGGCCGCAAGCAGCTTCCTACCGTCCTTTGCGCCCTCCAGGTAAAGTATGATGGCCTCGGTCTCGTCGTCCTTCAAGAGATACTCGAGATAGTCCGCCTCGTCGAGCACCGTGCTGTTGCCGTACGATATGAACTTGGATACCCCGAGCCCGTAGTAAGCGGCAAGGTCAAGCACCGTGGAGCCGACCGCCCCGCTCTGGGTCACGAACGCAATCCCTCCGGGCTTCGGCCGCTCGAGCTTGTACATCGGGAGGAATATGCTGTCCACCTTGGTGTACGGGTTGAACACCCCGAGGCAGTTCGGGCCGACGACCGGCATGCTGCTAGCTTCAGCCGTCTTTCTTATCCTCTCCGCCAGGTCATTCCTGCCCACTTCCTCGAAGCCGCCGCTAAGGATTATCACTCCGCCCGCGCCTTTTTTGGCGCAGTCATCCACGATGCCGGGCACTGTCTCGGCAGGGGTGGCGATTATGACGCAGTCGACTCTCCCGGGGATGTCGCTCACCTTCTGGTAGCACCTGAGCCCGCCAACTTCCTGGTATTTTGGATTCACCGGATAGACCTTTCCCTGGAACTTGGTGTCAAGGAAATTCCGCAGGAGCACATTGCCGATTTTGTTCGGTGTCGCCGAAGCCCCCACTATAGCGACCGACTTGGGGGAAAAAACGTATTTCAGGTTCTGCATGATGCCCATAATCTCACCTGCTGAATCTCGCATCCACGATGTCGCATCCGTTCTCGTCGAAGACGACCGGGTTTAGGTCCATCTCCTTGATGTCCTCCTTCTCCATGAACGCGCATGAGCGGAGCACCAGGCTCTCGAGAACCTTCTTGTTTATGGGCTTCTTGCCGCGTGCCCCTTCGAGCAGTGGGTGCGCCTTCAGCTCGGACACCATCTCGTCGACATCGGAAGCCGTCAGTGGGCAGATTCTCGCGCTTATGTCCCGGAATATCTCGACGTAGATGCCTCCGAGGCCCAAGACAAGCATGTGGCCGAACTGGGGGTCCTTCTTCCCGCCGATGAGAAGCTCCACGCCCTTGCGCGCCATCTTCTGGACGAGGATCCCCTCCACCTTCCTGCTTCCGGCAGCCGCCATTATGTCCCTGAATGACTGCCTGAGGGAATCCTCGTTCCTGATATTCACGCGCACGCCGCCTATGTCGGTCTTATGCTCGATTTCCGGGGAGACGATTTTCATGGCAATCGGGTAGCCTATGCCTGATGCAGCCTTGGCTGCGCCGTCCTCGTCTTTCGCCAAGGCATACGGCAGCAGCCCGAATCCGTATTTTTCCAGGAGCGCGAAATCATCGACAATTGTCATGGGCTAAGTAGGATACGCGATTGATTTTATTCCTATGCTCATTCCGGAAGGTGGTCAAGCTCCGGGGCGTTCAGCTCCCCGGAGCACGCCCGGATGCGCTCCCTGTACATCTGCTCCAGGTCGCAGTCGCGCCGGCCGAGGATGTCCCTGAAAGCCGCGTCCCTCTCTATGGTCCCCTTCACATACTCCTTGGTTGCCCTGAAATTCCTGACTGTCCGCCTCCCCCACTCCGCATCCTTCGGAAGGGCCAGCCTCGATATCATGCGGTCGGCTTCCTCCGCGCCAACAGAATGCAGGCCCGTCACGGCACACCTGACCGTGACCGGGTCGAGTTCCCAGCCCGAGACGGCTATCGCATAGCCGAGCGACTCCCTCATGGACTCCACCCACTGGTCACTGCGGTAGTGCCTGGGCAGGACGGCCGAGATGAAGTCCGCGGTCTTCGCTATCCTCGAATGGAACGGGAGGTCGGCCCCGCGCACCTGCGAGGGGTAGCTCGGGAACGCCGTGTCCGTGCCGTCGTACATCACGTGGTGGAGGCCGACCATGTCAAGCATCGTCCTCATATGGTCGCCGCCCCCGAACATCCGTATGTACCTTGTCCCGGCCGAGATATGCTCGTCGCGCAGCACCCTCCGCTCGATGTCGCTCATCCTCGCGCCCTCGAAGAGGCAGAATAGCACCAGGTCTATGCCCAGCTCCTTGACGACGAGCGCCAGCGGAAGGAACGTCTTTCCAATATCGTGCATGAGCCCGCCGGCGAAAACGAGTTCCGGCCGTATGGATTCGGCGCCCGGGACGCCCTGGAGCCTGGCCTGGTCCCCTATCATGTAGCCGAAATAAGCGACTTCGAGCGAGTGGCGCTTGGTATAGCACCACCTCTCTTTCCCGCGCTCCATCTGGCTGAGCCTTTCGACCGAAGCCCTGACCAGCTGGCCTAGGCCCTTCCCGCGGTCCCTGTCCTCCTCCTCGAGCATGCTGCGCGCGACATGCATGCGCACTATGCCCTCGAGTGCCGGGCCGTATCGGCTTGCGATACGATAGGGCAGGGCCTGGCAGAGGCGCGGACGCGCGTGCTCTTTATAATCCGGGGTGCTCATGGAGCAGTATTGGTGGAAAATGATTTAAATATCTGCAAGTGAAACAAAAATATGCGCATTTACACCAAATTCGGGGACCGCGGCAGCACAGCCCTCATCGGGGGCGCGGTCGTCCCGAAGTGCGACCAGCGCGTCGAGGCTTATGGGAGCGTGGACGAGCTGAACGCGGTCCTTGGCATCGTCGTCTCATTCAGCGACAGCGGCGATATGCGGGAGTCGCTCCAGCGCATCCAGGAAGACCTGTTCGTGATAGGTGCCGAGCTCGCGACGCGCGGCGCCAAATCCCGGTCCATCCCGCCTGCAAGGGTGGGGGAGATGGAAAAGGAGATAGACGCCATGTGGGAGCAGCTTCCGCCCCTGCAGAACTTCATACTCCCCGGAGGCAGCAAGACCGCCTCCCTGCTTCACCTGGCCCGCACGGTCTGCCGCAGGGCCGAGCGCCAGGTCATAGCCCTCTCCCAGAAAGAGAGCGTCAATCCGGACATCATCGTGTACATGAACCGCGTGGGCGACCTGCTCTTCGCGATGGCCCGCTACACGAATTACCGGAAGAAGGTGCCGGAGATAATCTGGAAAGGCCGTTAAGCCCCGGAGCTGTATGCGATGGAGGAGCTGATAAGCCAGTTGGAACTGCTGAGGAGGGGCCCCGTCGGAAAGCGCGTGCGCTCGCGCATGGCCGAATTCCGCGCCAAGGGCGCCGGCTGCGAAGACGGGGCCTTCAAGGAGCTCTGCTTCTGCCTGCTTACGGCCAACTACTCCGCAGAAGGCGGCATCCGGATACAGGAGGCCATAGGGGACGGCTTCATCAGGCTGCCGGAGCGGGAGCTTGCGCGCAGGCTGAAATCGCTCGGCTACCGCTTCCCCAACGCCCGCGCCCGCTACATCGTGGAAGCCCGGGCGCACCTCGGCACCCTCAGGGGCAGGCTGTCCTCGATGAGTGCGCAGGCCGTCCGGGACTGGCTCGCCGCGAACGTGCTCGGCCTCGGATACAAGGAGTCGAGCCATTTCCTGCGCAACCTGGGTTTCACAGATTTCGCCATAATCGACTTCCACATAATAGACCTCCTCGCGCGCCACCGGCTGATACGGAAGCCGCGCTCCAAATCGCTCACGAAAAAGAGGTATCTCCTGATTGAGAAAGCGCTCGGAAGGATAGCGGCGCGGGCCGGGCTGAACCAGGGCGAGCTGGACCTTTACCTCTGGTACATGGAGACGGGCAAGATACTCAAATGAGGAAATGACATGGCAAGCCCCAAGGACCCGGCCCTCCCGCTTTTCTCAGTGGTTTTCCTGGACATGGTCGGAATCGGCATAGCATACCCGGTGCTCGCGCCGCTCTTCCTGGAGGATTCAGGAATCCTGCCGCCTGAGGCGTCATTCCAGTTCCGGGCGCTGATGCTCGGGGTCCTCATCTCGGCCTATCCAGTTTCCCAGTTCTTCGGCGCCCCCGTCCTGGGGGGGCTCTCAGACCATTATGGCAGGAAGAAGCTCCTGCTCGTTTCCCTGGCCGGGACCGTGGCCGGCTACATAATGTTCGCGGCGGGCATCGTATACGGCAGCCTCCCCCTCATGTTCCTCGGCCGCATAATCGACGGATTCACCGGCGGCAACATCTCAATCGCGCTCTCGTCCATGGCCGATATCAGCGACGAGCGCTCAAAGGCCCGGAATTTCGGGCTGATAGGGATGGCGTTCGGCCTCGGCTTCATAATCGGCCCGTACATCGGCGGGAAGCTCGCGGACCCTGCGATTGTCCCGTGGTTCGGATACTGGACGCCGTTCGCCTTCGCCGCACTGCTCGGCGCGCTCAATATGGCATTCCTCGCATCGGGCTATCGGGAGACGCTGCGCGCGCGGGTGAAGACCCCGGTAAGCCTCGGCATGGGATTCCGGAACATGGCCCGCGCGGCTTCGATTCCGTCGCTCCGCGTCATGTTCCTGGTGCTCTTCCTCTACAGCTTCGGCTTCAACATATATACGCAGTTCTTCAACGTCCTGCTCGTCGAGAAGTTCTCGTTCAGCCAGTCCCAGATAGGGGACATGTTCGCCTACATGGGCTTCTGGGCCGCCATCACCCAGGGCGTACTGACCCGGCAGGTCGCGCGCTTCCTCCTGCCGCGGCAGGTCCTCTCGTTCTCCCTTGCCCTGCTAGGCCTCTCGGTCGCGGCCGTGATGTTCCAGGAAACGCCCTCCGGCCTCCTCCTCGTCATACCGTTCATCGCGGCCTTCCAGGGGCTGTCCTTCCCGAACGCGTCCGCACTCGTGTCGAATCTCAGCGCAAAGGATTCGCAGGGCGAGATCCTGGGGATCACGCAGTCCATCCAGTCGCTTGCCCAGGCGGTCCCTCCGCTTGTCGCAGGCATCATCATCTCCTTCGACATCCACCTGCCGGTCATAGCGTCATGCCTAATCATCCTGGTCGCATGGGGCGTTTTCGCGCTGGCCTTCAGGCCGGCCAGGGAAGTTTTCCACGAAGTCTGAGTCACCTGCGCCACAGGAGCATGAGGCTTCCTGCGGCGAGCGCCACCACCGCGGCGGCCCCGAAGGCCGCGCCAGCGCCGAAGGCAGCCCAAACCACTCCGAAGACGGCGTTCGCAGGAAGGTATGCGGCACCTACCGCGCTGTTGTAGGCGCCGAGCGCCATCCCCCTCGTCCGCTCGTCCGTCATGTCGGATATGAAGGCCTTGTTCACGGATTCGTCCGTCGCGACGAACGCGCCGTAAATCATGAACAGCGCCACGACCTGCCAGAAGTCCGATGCGAAGATGAAGCCGACGCATATGAGCGCATAAAGGCAGAATGCTGCGGCGATGACGGGCCTGCGGCCAACCCTGTCCGAGAGCATCCCGGCCGGGACGGACGCGAGCGCGTAGCAGATGTTGAAGGCGAGGTATGCAAGCAGGGCCTCGTCCGGGCCGAGCCCGATTTCGCTTGCGCGCAGCACCAGGAGAGCGAAGCTGAAATATGCCAGGGAGAAGAGCAGGGAAATCGAGAGGAACCTCTTGTAGCCGGCCCCGAGCGAGCGCAGGGACACCCAGAAGCCCGGCCTTCTTGCGGCGGCCTGCGCCTGGACGGATTTCGGTTCCCTCACCGCAAGCGCGAGCACGAGCACGGCAAGCGCCGCAGGGACAAGGGCGAGGAGGAAAATAGTCCTGAACGCCCCGCCGTTCTGCCCCATTATTGCGAAGATGCAAAATGCGATTGCAGGCCCGGCGATAGCGCCGAGCGTGTCCATCGAGCGGTGGAATCCGAACGCCCTGCCCCTCTGCGACTCCTTTGTCGAGGCGGCAATGAGCGCGTCCCTCGGGGCGGTCCGGACGCTCTTCCCGAGCCGCTCCGCCCCGCGTATGAGAAGCACGTGCTGCCAGGCGCTCGCGAAAAGGAGCCCCCCCTTGAGAACCGCCGAGAGGCCGTAGCCGGCCACCGCGAACTCCTTGCGCTTCCCGAGCCGGTCCGACCAGTACCCGAAAACTATGTCAGTCAGGCCCGCGATGCTGTCAGCGACGCCCTCTATGAGCCCTATGACCTCCTTCCCCACGCCCAGCACTGAGCTGAGGAACAAGGGCAGCACCGGGAATATCATCTCGCTCGAAACGTCCGTGAGGAAGCTCACGATGCCGAGCAGCACCACGTTCTTGCTCAGCCACTCAGGCAGTTTCATTTTTATCACCCTTTATTTTCGCGACTACCGGCAAATCTGCTTCGGCCCAGTCGAAAGAGCCGAGTTCCGCAGCGCCGGCCCACTTCAGGTCCCTGCATCCGAGCGCCTGAGGCTCGCCTTCACCGAGCCGCGCCTCGTAGGTAAGCAGCTCAACCCTCGTTCCGCCCTTCGTCGAAGCGCTCCTGCAGTACAGCTCCCCGACCGTAATGCGCACGCCGAGCTCCTCCATAATTTCCCTCGCAAGAGCTTCCTCAGGTTCCTCGTCACTCTCCACCTTTCCGCCCGGGAACTCCCATTTGAGGGGCTCCCTCGGGCAGTCCGCGCGCCTCTGGGCCACGAGTACCTTTCCCCCGCGCCTGATGAGGGCCGCCACGACCAGCATCAACGGAAGCCACCCCCTCCTGACGAGCGGCTGCTGAACCCGCCGCCTCCCCCGTGGCTCCAGCCCCCGGAGGAGCGCGAGGAGAATCCGCCGTGCCTGCTTCCCGGCCCGTGTCTCGTGCCGTATCTCCGCAGGTTCCTGAGCGCCCATGCGGAACTGTAGAACCTGACGGACGAATCGCGTATCGCCTCCATGCCGGCCAGCCTTCCGGCCGTAAGGACGTCCAGCTCGGACATGTGCCTTTTCACCTTGTCCGCCAGTCCCAGCGCCGTGGCATAGACGAGTATCCCGCCCCAGATGAGCGCGGAAGATGGCGGGTACTCCCTCAGCCTGCTCGCCTTTGCCGCCCTCGCGAAGGCGTCCCACGATGCGTATTCCTCTTCCAAGCCCTTCGGAATCGTCGGGCGCACGTTATAATGGTAAACCAGATAGGCTGCCGAAGGGAAGAAAAGCAACATCGCCAGAATGGCACCCCCGGCCTCGAGGTAATCCCCCGCTGCAAGGCCGTACATTATGAACGGCGCTGCAGTCAGGACGAGCGCGCAGGAGAAGAAAAGGCCCATCATGCCGATTCCGACAAGCCCGGCGTTCTTGCCCGTTCTCAGGTCCTTGAGCTCGGTCATGCCCTTCGTCCTGAGAATGCCGTCAATTTCGTTCGCGAATATGTCCATGTTCTGCGCCACCGGAGTTTTGTCGGCCTCCTCCCTGGTCTTCATTGCATCGTACGAGGCGGCAAGGGCATCGAGGTCAACCTCGCTGGTGCCGGCCGGGAAGAGCATGTCTAGTATGGCGGTCTCATAGCGCTTCAGGCCTTCCGGCCTGCGCTTCAGGATGAGCACGGTCCTTTCCCTTCTGGCCTCTGCCGAGGTCTCTCCCCTCTTCTCGAGCTCTACGATGTCTATCGCGCCACTGTTTATGAGTGAGAGTATCGCGGCCGCGAGCATCTCCGGCTGCTTCACCTCGTTGCGGACAAGCGCGCTCACGGCCGCCGGCTCCTCGCTGTCCGGCGGGATGATATTCTCGGGCTTTTTAGGGACGCTGCTTTTCGTGAAAAACACGGCCGCGGCCGCGACGGCCGACAGCACGCCCAGCGGAAGGCAGCAGAGCGCCACCGAGCTTCTATCCTCAGGCGCGATTATCGTTTCAGAGCCGTAAGCCTCCCGCTCGTCCTTGAGAATCTGGAGCGCGGACGCATTAACCACGTTCTGCGTGCTTAGGGCGCCTTTGTCATACAAGTAGCATCCGCCGACATAATTCCCAGGCGGAACGTCCTTCATCTCGATAACGACGTCAAGGTCGTCGATGTAAGCCGTCCCGTTCTTTGCGGAATAGACCTCGAAATGCATGTCCTTCCCCCGGGCGGCCTCCGGGAGGCTCATGCGGGATTCGAAGCTCCCTGCCTGGACGCTCCAGCCCGCGCCGTAGTGCTCGAAGCAGACCTTCGCGAAATCGTTGTAGATCTGCGCCCTGCCTCTCAGCGTGTAGGAGAGCTCCACGTTGTTCTGCCCCTCGTAAGTCCGCTTCCACACGATTTCTGCCTTGTCCCCGTTCTGTTGCTTCGTGAAGGGGACGTCCTGGCCGTTCACCCTCACATATCTGACGTCCAGGTTGCCAAGCGACCCGTAATCCTCGCTGCGTATGGAGCGGAAGCCCTCTCCGTATTCCTTTTCGAGCGTGAAGTTGATGTTTTCATAGACGTCGAGGCTGCCGTCCTGCTGCACTGCCGCATGGGTAAAATAGGAATCGATTGAGAATGCAAAGGAAACCGCCGCGAGCGCGAGCAGTATGAAGGCGGCTCTCATGGCAAATCATCCCTGACCCGATTTATAAACCTCTGTGGTTTAAGTAAATCATGGCATTCAAAACAGCCGCGATATTCCTGATGCTGCTTCCGGCCCTGGCGTTTTCACAGAGCGCCGAAGACTACTGCTACTCTGAAAGGGTGCAGGGCGAGGCCTGCTACCAGGACTGCTGCGAATCGCTCGGCTACAGCTGGAGCGGCGGGGGCTGCATGGTCAGCGACGCCGACCAGGGCTACGTTTCGTCCATGTGCGACTACTGCACCGATTCCTACGTCCAGTGCGTGTCTGACTACGAAAGCGGCCTCAGCGGCCAGTCCGGCGGGTATTCCAGCTCCGGAGGCGGCTGCTGCGCGGGCGCTGTTCTGCTCTCGCTCATCCCGCTCGCTGTCATAGTGAAACGCTGAGCCGGTTTGGCCCGTGCAGGGTAGGTTTTTGAATGCTGGCTGTGCGATACTTGGCGGTGGTCATATGCCGCAGAGATGCGCCAAGTGCGGGAAAGACGGTGTAATCGGGGAAGTAAGCATGCAGAGGGCAAGGACCCACATCAAGCTGTATTTCTGCAGCAACGAGTGCGCCAGCGCGCTCACGAAAGCGCTCCCCCCGAAGCCAAAGCCCTAGCCTGTTTGAAAGCCCGGCCTGCCGCTCACCAGATGAAGGGCAGCAGCCGATATTTCGTTTTTTTGCAATAATCTGCATACCCGGGCAGGTCGCGCCGGAGCACCTCCTCCTCGTTCAGGATGCGGAGGACTATCAGCGGGACGAGCAGCAGGAACATGGGTACGGCAACGTAGGAGCCGAGCGCCAGCGGAGTCGCCAGATACATGAGCAGCGTGCCCAGGTACATCGGGTGCCTGATTACAGAATACGGCCCGGTGGATATGACCCGCTGGCCTTTTTCGACCTGGATTGTCCGTCCGGCATAGCTGTTTTCCCTGAATACCAGAAAGACGAGTGCGTAGCCCAGGAATACTGCGATGTCCGCAGCGATTGAGATTTCGGCAGGCACCTGCGACCATCCGAAGCGGCGGTCAAGCCCGGGGATAAGGAAACCTGCCAGGAAAACCAGCGCACCTGCCTTTATTATGAGCCCCTGCCTGGCCTCCTTCTCCCTTGTCCTGAGGCGGCGCTCCAGGAACGCCGGGTCGTTCTTCAGGAAGTACAGGACTACAAAAGCCACGGGAGCGAACAATACCGCCATGTACGCCCACGCCTGCCAGTAATCCAGTGTGGCGGCAGGCACAAAGAGCATGGCCCCGACGACGACCGGCGCGGCTAGGGAGACTAGCAGGATTTTTCTCTTCAATGCCCCGATGTCCACGGAAGCTGTACTCTTCAAGCGTATAAAAAACCGGCGGCCGCCTGCCCGGCCCGGGTTTTTAATGCGTGCGCGCGAAAGCGGCAGCATGTCCATGAAATATATCGCGGAATTCTTCGGGGCATTCACGCTGGCATTGGTCGTCCTGCTTTCCCTGGCAATCAGCCCTCCGGCCGCGACTCCGGTTCTCGCCGCGCTGACGCTCGGGCTTTTCGTATACACCGTGGGGCACATCTCCGGCACCCACATAAACCCCGCAGTCACGGTCGGCATCTTCACGCTCGGAAAAATCAGGCTCATGGACGCCGTTGGCTATCTCGTGGCACAGTTCTTGGGCGGAGCCGCGGCGTATCTCCTCGCTTTCAGCGTGCTTGGCCTCGCTCCCATTGCCCCCGGGGAAACGTCCGCGGTGGTCTTCGCAGCCGAGGGCCTCGGCATGCTGCTTTTCGCGTTCGGAATAGCGTCCGTGGTATATGGCAGGGCGCCAGCCGGCTTTTCCGGCGTGGTGGTCGGGGGCTCGCTTCTCCTTGGCATAGTGCTGGCGGTAGGCATAGGCTCCGGGGGCGTGCTCAACCCGGCCGTGGCGGTGGCTCTGGGGCTCCTGAACCCGGCATATCTCGGAGGGGAACTGGCCGGCTCGATACTCGGGTTCCAGCTCTACCGGCTGCTTTCCGAGAGCGCCGCCGCGCCTGCCAAGAAAAAGTGATGCCTTACAGCACCCTATAGCCGGATGCGAAGCAAAAAAGGCCCAAATACACACCACCTAGAACCATCGCCATCTGGCTTGAGCACGATTGGTAAAGAGGCAACGGGGTGGTTATTCCTCACAGTTCTCCAAACCTACGGCCGCAGAAATGCACCGTCTGTTCCAGTATCTTATTAAGCCTTGTTTTTGCATAACACTATGTGTTTGACGTGGTTTTATGGTCAGGAAAGCCGTAGAAGTCCAGGTCAGCAGTCAAGTTCTTCGGTGGGCAAGAGAGCGGAGCGGTTACTCGAAGCAGGACGTTGCCAGCAAGCTGAAAGTCCCAGAAAGCCTTGTCTCATCGTGGGAGGCTGAAGACCAGAACATTGCATTCTCCAAAATCAAAGCTCTAGCAGCGCTCTTCAAGCGTCCCGAGGCAACGCTTCTCTTATCCAAGCCGCCCAGCACTGACCCGTTCCCAGCTTTTCGTAACAAGAACAAGTCTGGGAATCCATACGCTCCGAAGACACTGTTGTCAATAAGACGGGCGAAGAGGCTACAGAAAAGCCTGAAGCAGCTCTTGGGCAATTTGAATCACGAAACTGAGGTCCGTCTGAGTTTCGCCACTCTCAAGGACGACCCTAGGGAAATTGCCAACCGCGAGAGAGCCAGCTTTGGCTTAGATATGGACATGCAGAGAAACTGGCAAAGCGACTATGATGCACTTAACTTCTGGAAGCGCGGCTTGGAGGGCAAAAACATCTTCATTTTCCAGATGAAAATGCCTGTTGAAGATGCGCGTGGTTTCTCTTTTGCAGATGCTTCACCTTATGTCATTGTCCTGAATACCAGTGACTCCGTTACGGCGAGAAACTTCACATTATTTCACGAATATGCTCATCTACTACTAAAGTCTTCGAGTGTTTGCACGCCGTCATTTGGCGACAAAAGTGATGAGAAGAATGCGGATGCTGCCGAGTCCTGGTGCAACCGTTTCTCGGCTGCATTTCTTATGCCTACCAATGATATTCTTCATGCTTATTCACAATATGAAAATCAAGGCATTGACAGAGCGACCTCCAGAGTATCCAGGCTCTTTGGTGTCAGTCGTCAAGCGATTTTAATGAGGTTGTCAGAACTCAACCTCATAAGCGAATCCGACTTCAAAACCGAATACGCCAAGGTTCAGTCTCAAGTCCAGGCGCGTCTTGTAAATGCTGCAAAGAAAAAAGTCGAGTTTGTGATCCCGCCCTCCACAAAATCATTCAATGAGAGAGGAAGCAAGTATGTCTCGCTTGTATTGAATAACCTCGATAGGAAGATGATTTCCCCTATTGAATTTTCGGATTTTCTCTCCCTAAAAATCCAGCACCTTGACAAAATCAGAGAACTAGCAGCGAGGGGAAAATCTCATGTCTAATCGGCTGTATGTCATTGATACCTGCTCCATCATAAATATCGGAAACTACTCAATGGCAATCGTCCCTGATAACAGCGGTTGAAAATTCCCCACTTTCAGCGACACGTCCCACCAATAAGTATAACCGTCTCACTATAGACGGTTATGCTCACGAAGGTGGAACACATGGAAATACGAAATCTGATGGGAAATG
>JBFMCO010000034.1:0-2555 GCA_040754495.1 Microcaldota archaeon | reverse complement strand
AGGAACGTTTTTTTACCTGCGCAGCCAATACTCCCCATGGCGATTTCTCCATTCGAAGAAAGGTATCGGACCGAGATGAACGACGTTTTCGAGGACCGGGCCAAGCTCCGCAGGTGGATGGACGTGGAGGTGGCGCTCGCGAAGGCCCATGCGAGGCTCGGCAACATCCCGAAGGACGCCCCTGCCAAAATAGCCGGGGCGGCGAAGTCTGTGAAGTTCGAGCGCGTGGTCGAGATAGAGTCCCAGATACACCACGACCTGATGGCGATGGTGAAGGCGCTCACGGAGCAGGCCGGCGATGCCGGCAAATACGTGCATCTCGGGGCGACAAGCTACGACATAGAGGACACGGCGACGGCGCTCATATTCGTGGATGCGCTCGCTCTTCTTGAAAAGCGCCTTGATTCCCTGGCGGCGGTCCTGAAGAAGCTCGCCCTGGAGCACAAGGAAACCGTATGCATCGGCCGGACCCACGGCCAGCATGCCGTGCCGACCACCTACGGCATGAAATTCGCGCTCTACTACAGGGATTTGAGGAGGGGCATGGAGCGCCTGCAGGGGGCGAGGCGGCGCATCGCGGTCGGGAAGATGTCCGGCGCTGTCGGCACGATGGCCACATTCGGCAGCCAGGGATTTGAAATCCAGCGCCTTGTCATGAAGGAGCTGGGGCTGGAGGCCGACCCGGTCACAAACCAGGTCGTTCAGAGGGACAGGCACGCGGAGGTGCTCTGCGCCCTCGCGCTCACGGCCGCTTCAATGGAGAAGGTGGCAAAAGAGATACGGAACCTCCAGCGGACCGAGATACTGGAGCTCTCCGAGGGATTCGGAGCGAAGCAGGTGGGCTCCTCCACCATGCCGCACAAGAGGAACCCGCACAAGAGCGAGCGCGTATGCTCGCTCGCGCGCCTTGTCCGCGGAAACGCCATGATTGCAATGGAGAACATATCATTGGAGCATGAGCGCGACCTGACAAACAGCGCGAACGAGCGGGCCATTTTCGGAGAGAGCTTCATCTGCGTGGACTACATGGCGCTCGAGCTCGCGAAAATACTCTCCTCGCTGCAGTTCTATCCGGAGGGCATAAGGCGCAATCTCGAGCTCACGCAGGGCCTCATCATGGCCGAGCGCGTCATGATACACCTTGTCGACAGCGGGAGGATGGGGCGGCAGGAGGCGCACGAGGCTGTCCGCAGCCTCGCGCAGGAGGCTTTCGCGAAGAAGCGCCACCTCAAGGAGCTTATGCTGGAGAAGAAAGTGCTATCCGGGAAGGAGGCCGAAGGGCTTTTCGATTATTCGACATATACGGGCCAGGCGCGTAAAATCGTGGAAGAGGCCGTGAAGGGTTGAGGGTGGTTGCTATGGCAGGCGGTGGGATAGGGGTGCCCCGGCGGACGGACCCCTTCGAGGAAGCGTTCGCAGCGGTCGGGGCCAGCGAGCGGCGCGGGGGATACATACATTTCGGCGCCCGGCGCACGAATCCACATAACGGCATAGACCTTGCGGTTCCTGAAGGCACGCCCATCCAGGTCCCGGCCAGCCGTGCGGTGCTGATAGGCATCACGCGGGAAGGTTCTGCTGCCGGCCGCTCCATGGGCAACGCCCTGATATTCTTCGTCCCTGACGAGCGCAGGCCCTACTTCCTGGCGCTCCTCCACCTCTCTCCGCGGACCTTCGCGCATCTCCGCCGCTCCCACGTTTCCATCGGAAGCGAGATGTCCTCCGGGCCGGGCACGGGCTCGGTAGTAGCATATTCCGGGAGCTCGGCCATCCAGTCCTCAGCGCCGCATGTGCATGTCACGGCCACGACAGAGTTCATGTTCGGGGGCAGGGTATTCACGGCCCGGAACTTCCTGGCCATGGAGAGGGGCGGAGAGCTGGCCCGCTACCTGCGCGGCAAGAATTTCTTCGCACTCCAGACGAGGGCGCGCATCAGGCAGCCGGATTCCCTCTCCGGATACATGGACCCTGCCGCTCTCATGCGGGATGGCTCCCTGAGGCTCTCGTCCCAGCCGCAGCCTGCGCTTCTGGCTTCGGAAGGGGGGCGGGACAGGAAGCTTGCGGCCAGATGACGTCGTCGGACAATCGAGTGGTTTTTATATCCTTCCGAAATTAACATATCAGACCAATCTAGAGGTATATCATATGGCTACGTCGGCGAAGACCTATACTTTCGCTTCGATAGGTGTCGGATTTCTGGGCGCGCTTTTCGGACTCATCGGCGGTGGCGGGCCGCTTTCCCTCCTCGGCGGAATACTGGCCGGCCTCGGTTCCATGATGGGCGTCCTTTTCTGGAGATACGGCTACATCATGGTGCCCCTCATCACCGAGAGGACCAAAATCGTCATGGTGTCCGACCTGGGCTATGAGATACCCCCAAGCCAGGACGTAATCGTGAAGAGCGCGAACGGCGTCTTCTACGCCTCCGCCTTCCTCGGGCTCAAGATATTCGAGTCCGCGACCGAGAAGAGCGGCGAGGAGACGATGACCTACAACCAGTTCTTCGAGCGCGCCATATCGAACATCAAATACATCACCAAAATCGCCTACCTTCTCTA
>JBFMCO010000033.1:0-33454 GCA_040754495.1 Microcaldota archaeon | reverse complement strand
TTGCCTTAACTCTTCAACGGATATTTTGGGGAGGAATTCATCTCCTTTTGGTAGATGCCAGACCATAGATAGTATCTACGGAGGACAATTTATAAAAGTTCGTCTAATTTTGTCCTAGACTATCAATGTCCTCTACCGCCAGGTTTTTGGCGTCCCTGAAGAACTCGCGCACGCTCCTCTCGTCTGCCGGGCTCATGCGCCGGAGGGCTGTCATGGGAGAACGACGGCAGCCCCTTATTAAGGCCCTCACTCCAGCCGGCGGCAAATTTTCCAAAAAGAAGCGCAACGTTTATTATCGGCCGCAGAAGTTTTCCAGCATCCGGCAGACCGCATCCGGTTCCCGGTTTCGTGTTTTGGTCCGGAGGCAGGATGCCGGAAACAGGGGACGGAAGACCGCTTACGTCCCCTCCTTCCAGCCGCCAAGATACGCAATCTGCTCTTTTGTCAGGGTGTCTATCTTCACGCCCATCTCCTCGAGCTGGAGCCTTGCTATGGAATCGTCTATCTCCCCGGGCAGGGTTATCACCTGAGGCTTCAGCTTCCCCCTCATCTTCGCGATGTGCTCGCACGCGAGGGCCTGGCCGGCGAACGAGGTGGCCATGACCTCGCTCGGGTGCCCCTCGGCCGCGGCGAGGTTAACGAGCCTCCCCTCCCCGCAGACGTATACCCTCTTCCCGTCCACGTCGTACTCGTCCAGGTACGGCCTGATGCGGCGCTTCCCATGTTTCGCGTTCAGGGTCTCGACGTCTATCTCCACGTCGAAGTGCCCGGAATTGGCCAGGATTGCCCCGCTCTTCATCGCCAACACATGCTCGTGCCTTATCACGTGCTTGTCGCCGGTCACCGTGAGGAATATGTCGCCAAGCGGCGCGGCCTCGGCCATCGGCATGACGCGGTGCCCGTCGAGGACTGCCTGCATGGCCCGGAACGCGTCCGCCTCGGTCACTATAACGTTCGCACCCATCCCCCTTGCCCTCAGCGCGACGCCCTTGCCGCAGTCGCCGTAGCCGCACACCACGAACGTCTTGCCCGCAATAAGGGTGTTGGTGGCCCTGAGGATGCCATCTATCGTGGACTGGCCGGTGCCGTAGTAGTTGTCGAGGAGGTGCTTCGTCTTGTTGTCATTGACCGCGATGACAGGGTATTTCAGGGCGCCGTCTTTTTCCATGGCCCTCAGCCTTATCACCCCAGTTGTCGTTTCCTCGCACCCGCCGATGACATTGCCCAGCTTTTCCTTGCGCCTCGTGTGCAATGCCGTCACAAGGTCGCAGCCATCGTCAATAGTGATGTCGGGCGAGCGCGATATGACCTCGTCTATGTACCTGTAATACTCGTCCTTCGTCTCGCCTTTTTTCGCGAAAACAGCGAACCCTTCCCCGGCCAGTGCTGCGGCCACGTCGTCCTGCGTAGAGAGGGGGTTGCAGCTTGCCAGGGCGACTTTCGCCCCGCCTGCCGCGAGCGTGCGCACGAGCACGGCCGTCTCCTTCGTGACGTGCAGCGCCAGGCCCACCGTCAGCCCCTTGAAGGGCAGTTCCTTCCGGAACCGTGCGGCAATGCGGCCCATGATGGGCATGTTCCTTTCCGCAAACTCTATGTTGAGCGCGCCCTGGCCTGCCAGGGCGGCATCCTTCACAGCATACTCGGCCATGCTCCCATGTTGGGCGAATGAAAATATAAATCCCGCCGCAGGGGCGGGGCTGCCGGCGGCCGCTAGCGGTGGACATATCTGCTTTAAAATATATAAGAAATACTATATATCTGATAAAATGAATACAGGTAAAATGGATGCCCCCCCAGCCAGCCGCAGGGGCTTCGAGAAGCAGATGATGAGATACCTCTTCTCGACGTTCATGCTCTGGCTGATATCAAAGGGCCCCATCCACGGCTACGAAATCCTCAAAAGGATTGAGGGCGAGAGGGGGATGCGCATGCTCGCGCCGAGCCAGATATACCCGGTCCTCAAGAATCTCACGCGCATGGGGCTCGTGACGGCGGAGCGGAAGATGCACGGCAGGCGCGTGCGCAAGGTCTACCACATAACCGGCAAGGGAAAGGAAGCCCTCAGGGAAGCGCGCAGGTGCGTGTTCCAGAGCAGCCTCAAGCGCCAGTTCCTGAGGGAGATGGTCGCATGAATGACGTCATACGCCTGGAGAAGGTGACAAAGGTATACCGGATGGGGAAAGGCGTGAGCGTAGAGGCCCTGCGCGGCGTCGACATCGCGGTGGGGAAGGGCGAATTCGTCTCCATCCTCGGCCCGAGCGGCTCCGGCAAATCGACCCTCCTCCATCTCATAGGGCTGCTTGACACCCCGACATCCGGGAAGCGCTATCTTGATGGCATCGACACCAGCACGCTGAGGGAGGAGGAGCAGGCGAGTATACGGGGGGAAAAAATCGGGTTCATATTCCAGACGTTCAACCTCATACCGTCCCTGACGGCCCTGGAGAACGTCGAGCTCCCACTCATGCTCAAGGGCGACCATGCCGCCTACCGGCGGGAGAAGGCCACGGAGCTGCTCGCTCTCGTCGGCCTCGGGGACCGGCTGCATCACCATCCCAACGAGCTCTCGGGGGGGCAGCGGCAGCGCGTCGCCATAGCGAGGGCGCTCATAAACGACCCGGAGCTGGTGCTCGCCGACGAGCCGACCGGGAACCTGGATTCGAAGACCGGGCACGAGATACTCCAGATACTGGGCAGACTGCACCAGGAAGGGAGGACGATACTTATAATCACGCACGACCAGTACATCTCTAAGGTGACTGACCGCGTGATAAAGATAAAGGATGGCCAGATAGAGAAGGTGTGAAGAATGAAACTGAAGGCAATGCTGTTGGTTCTGCTCGCGCTCGGCATAGCGTTCGCCGGGCTTTCCGTGAACAATTTCACGGTGTCCAAGGAGACGTTCAACCAGAACGACCCCGGGGCGATAACCGTCTCGGTCACGAACCCCGTCGGTGCGGAAAGGGTGAGCAGCGTCACCATGGATATCGACGCCCCCTATGAAATCGTCCTGACCGGCACGCCCTCGCTTGCGGACATCAGCAGCGGGGGCTCGACAATCGTCACGGTGCCTTTCAAGGTGCGAGACGGTGCCAAGGCGGGCATATACCTCGTCACGCTCACATTCAGGGGATACACGGAAGTGGAGACGCAGGCCAAGCTTTCCATCAACACGGTCTCGATTCCCGTGGTCGTGGCCGACCAGCCCGAGTTTTCCGTGAGCATCGGGAAGCAGCTGCTGACCAGCACGGACGCGGTCAATTTCACCCTGGAAAACGACGGCGGCGTCGCCAGGAACCTGCGGGTGAAGCTGCCGGGAAACATAAGCCTCTACGGCCTTTCCCAGATTTACGTTGGGGAGGTCCGCGACACCGCCACCTTCGGGGCAATCCTCGATTCGAGGGATGTCACGGAAGGCCCGGCCGACCTCGTCGTCACGCTTCTCTACGATGACGAGCTGGGCATTCCGCACGAGGAGAACAAGACCGTCCGGGTGACGGTGCGCCCCGAGGCGCTCGACCTTGCCATCGCGCAGCTGAGCGAGCTTGTAACCAAGAAGGAGGGGACGCTCGCGCTGTCCATAACGAACCTGGGCACCGAGACGCTCAAGGACGTCCGGCTCAAATTCAGCAACGGCACGGTCCGCCTCAAGGACGAGAACGAGCTGAAATTCGGCGACCTCGGCCCGGGCGAGACGGCACTCGCGAACGCGACGGTCTTCGCCGACCTCCCCCCGGGGGTAAACCTGGTCGATGCCGGGCTGAGCTGGATAGAGAGGGACGTCCGGAAGGAGGAGGAGCGCAAGGTGCCGATAACGATGACGTCCGACGCGGACGTCGGCGTCTACCTCGAGGCCCGGCCCCTGCCCCTGACCGCGGGCCAGGACCACACCATCTCGGTGCTCGTCTCGAACCTCGGCTCCTACCGCATCGAGAACGTCGACGTGTCGCTCTCATCTCCTGCGCTGCGCTCGGTGGACATATCCGAGAAGCAGTACATCGGCGGGCTTTCGAACGACGACTTCTCGACCGTCCAGTTCCAGATGCGGGTGAACGCGACGGGCGAGGGGGAGTATCCGGTCCGGATAACGGTGAACTACCGCGACCAGTCCGGGGAGTGGAGGCAGAAGACCATCACCCAGGACGTAAGCGTGTACAACGCGCCGGCGCAGGAAGGGAGCATGCTCCCCCTGATAGCCGGCGCTGCGGTGCTCGCGGCCCTCGTATGGTGGTTCCGGTTCAGGAAGAAGTGAGCTATGAACGTCCTTGAGATGCTTTATTACAGCGTCGACTACCTCCAGCACCACAAGCTCCGCTCCTTCCTGACCGTCCTCGGCATAGTCGTGGGGGTATCGTCGGTGATACTCCTCGTGGGGCTCGTGCAGGGCCTCAAGCAGGACGTCCTGAAGCAGCTCGAGGACTTCGGCCCCCGGACGATAATCATCGCCCCGAAGACCGCTGTGGGCGGATTCGGCGGCGGCTCGACCTTCGTTCCCACGAAAGGCAAGCTGTTCGAGAAGGATTTCGAAAGGGTGGAGAAGTATCCCGGCATAAGCAGCATAACAAAAATCATCAGCAGCCAGACGACGGTCGTGTTCAAGAACGAGTCCATAAGCGCGAGCGTGTATGGCATCGAGGCGGGCGTATTCGACGATACGGTGCCGGTCGAAATCTCCTCGGGCCGGTTCCTGGAGGATTCCGACCGCGGCGTCACCGGCCTCGGCGCGGACATCGCGGACGGTTTCGACGAGCCGGTGAAGACGCAGTCCAACATGGAGCTGGGCGGCAGGAAGTTCAAGGTAATCGGCGTGCTGAAGCCCACGGGCAATACGTTCGCCCCCATAGACAACGTCGTGTTCATCCCGTTCAATGACGCGAGGGAGATGTTCAACGAATCACTGCTCCAGGGCGAGATATCCGCCATCCGCCTCACGCTCAAGGAAGGCTCGGACGTCGATGCCGCGGCGGCGGAGATAGAAGACATCATGCGGGCATCGCACCGCGTGGCCGAGGGCGACGAGGATTTCCGCGTGGTGAGCCCGACCTTCATAAACAGGCAGTTCAGCGGGATACTGGACCTCCTCTCGCTGTTCCTCGGCGCCATCGCCTCGATTTCCCTCGCGGTAGGCGCAGTAGGCATCTCGAACACGATGTTCATGAGCGTCCTCGAGCGCAGGCGCGAGATAGGCACCATGAAGGCGATAGGAGCGAGGACTGAGCAGGTCCGCGACCTGTTCCTCGTCGAAAGCTCGGTCATAGGCTTCACGGGCGGCTTCCTTGGCATCGCGACCGCGGCGCTCATCGGGGCTGCGCTGAGCGCCATTTTCGCGGTTACGTTCGTCTTCGACCCCCTCGTAATGGCTGGCTCGGCGCTATTCTCTATCGGGATAGGGCTTGTTTCCGGCACTTTCCCTGCCATAGAAGCCGCGAAGGTGGACCCCATCGAGGCCCTGAGGTACGAGTGACATGGACCTTTCGGACTCGTTCCTCTACTCCATCAAGAACCTGCGCAGGCGCTCGCTGCGGAGCTGGCTTACCGTCATCGGCATGGTAATCGGCGTCGTGGCCATCGTGGTCATACTCTCCATAAGCGAGGGGTTCAACCAGGACATAACGAAGCAGGTATCATCGTTCGGCGCAGACCAGATGTTCATCTACCCCATATCCGACGTGAGCGAGGCATTCGCGGGTGGCGGGGCGCTGCAGCAGACGAGCGGCAAGCTCAGGCAGGCGGACTTCGAAGACATCCAGGGGATACCCGGCGTGAAGAACGTCGCGAGGGCCCTTTTCGGCAGGGTGAGCATCAGCTTCCGGGACAAGAACATCAGCGGGTTCGTAATCGCCTCGGACAAGGAATTCTTCGACATGTACCCGGATTACATAGAAGTGGAGTCAGGCCGGACATTCAGGGAGGGGGACCGAAAGGTCGCCTTCTTCGGGGCCGACGCCGCCACGACGCTGTTCGGGAAGGACGAAGTCAAGGTGGGGAGCATAGTCCGCATGAACGACCACGACTACCGCGTCGTTGGAGTCCAGAAGCGCATAGGCACGTCCCTCTCAGCCTCGGACGATGCGCAGATATACGTCCCGTTCGATGACGGGAAGGAGCTTTTCGAGGGCCAGATTCTCGAGGACGAGGTCGGCATGATAGCCGTGCAGGTGGACGAGGGGTTCAACCCGGACGAGATAAAGGACGCCATCGAGCACAAGCTCGCCGCGAACCACAAGGTGAGGATGGACGACCTTGACTTTTCCGTGATAACCGCCGAGCAGATATCCGAGATAGTCGGGACCATCCTCCTCAGCGTCCAGGTGGTCCTGGCAGCAGTGACGCTCATCGCTTCCGTCGTGGGCGCGATAGGCATAGCCAACACCATGTTCATGAACGTGCTCGAGCGCGTCCAGGAAATCGGAGTCCTCAAGTCGCTCGGGGCGACAAGCAGGGACATCCTGGCCATATTCCTCGCCGAAGCGGCCATCATGGGCCTTGCCGGCGGAACAATCGGCCTCATCCTCGGCTACGGCGTCCTGCAGGTCCTCGTGGACCTCTTCGACGTGCCCGCGCTCCTGCGCCTGCGGATAATCGCCTTCGTGTTCATATTCTCGATAGGGACCGGCATTGCCGCCGGCTTCATCCCGTCCTGGAGGGCCGCGAAACTGGACCCGGTGGAGGCGCTGAGGTACGACTGAACCATATCCGGACTCCCGGGCCGACAAAAACCCAGTTACCTATATATACCTTGCTGATTCAACTCTGAAATCAGATTCCTATGGAGCTAATTGTAGCTGAGAAGCCACGCGTAGCCGAGAAAATCGCGATGGCCATCGGCGATAAGGTGGAGAGGAAGGCGCACAACGGCAATTATTATTTCGAAGCCGTCCGTGACGGGAAGCCCGTCTTGGTCGCCCCGGCGGTGGGCCATGTATACACCCTTGTGGAAAGGGAGAAGACCAGGAGCTACCCGGTCTTCGACATCGAATGGGTACCATCCTACCAGACGTCCAAGGAGGCGGCCTACACCAAGGGGTACGTGGAGCTCCTCATGAAGCTCGGGAAGAAGGCGGACACGTTCGTGTCTGCCTGCGACTACGACATAGAAGGCTCGACTATAGCGTACAACGTATTCAGGTTCGCGACCACCATACGCGACGGCAAGAGGATGAAATTCTCCGCCCTCACGAAGGAGGACCTCGTGGAGGCCTACGAGAACCGGGGCGAGTTCGACTACAACAACGCCTATGCCGGCGAGACGCGCCACATCGTAGACTGGTATTACGGCATCAACCTAAGCCGCGCCCTCATGAGCGCCCTGCACCGCGCGCACCGCTACCGGGTGCTCTCGGTCGGGCGCGTGCAGGGGCCTGGCCTGATGATGCTCTCGGAGCTGGAGAGGGAGATACGCGCCTTCGTCCCCACCCCCTACTGGGAGCTGACGGTGCATATCAAGGACGTCGAGTTCATGCACAAGACCGCGCGCTTCCTCGAGGAGGCGAAGGCGGAAGAGGCGCTCTCGAAGACCTCGGAGAGCGGCACCGTGAAGGCGGTGGAGCTCAAGGAACAGGAAATCCCCGCGCAGCCCAACTTCGACCTCACCACCCTGCAGGTGGAGGCGTACCGGCTATTCGGCTACCCGCCCTCGCGCACGCTCGAGATATCGCAGAACCTCTACGAGGCCTCGCTGATAACCTACCCGAGAACGTCGTCGCAGCAGCTTCCCCCGACAATCAAGCTGCCGCCCATCGTCTCGGCACTTGCCAGGAACCCCGAATACTCGGCCCTCACCAAGAAGCTGCTGGACAAGGGCTGGCTCAAGCCCGTGCAGGGCAAGAAGGAGGACCCGGCGCACCCGGCCATACATCCCACCGGCCAGGTGTCCCAGGTGTCCGGCCCGGAGAAGAACCTCTACGACCTCATCGTGCGCCGCTTCCTCGCCGCCTTCGCCCCGCCGGCAAAAAGGGAAAGAAACCGCGTCGAGGTGGACTGCGGGGGCGAAATCTACGCCGCGAGCGGCAGCCGCCTTACGGAGAAGGGATGGACGGAGTTCTACGGCAAATACTACACGTCCGAGGACGTGGAGCTGCCTCAGTTCAAGGTGGGAGAGGAAGTCTCCGCCAAGGGGAAGAAGAAGACGAAGAAGGAGACAAAGCCCCCCAAGCGCTACACGCAGGCATCCATAGTCTCGGAGCTGGAAAAGCGCCACTTGGGCACCAAGGCAACGCGCTCGGTGATTGTGGACACGCTCCTCAAGCGGGGCTACGCCAGCGGGGCAAAGTCCATAGAGGTGAGCGATTTCGGGCTCAAGGTCTGCGACGTCCTCCAGAAATACGCCTCGGAGATACTCGACGAGAACCTCACGAGGAAGATGGAAGAGGAGATGGAAGCCATCCAGGAAGGGAAGCTCGACAAGGACTCGGTGATAAAGGAGAGCCGCGAAATCCTCACGCAGATACTGGACAAGTGGAAGGCGAACGAGGAGAAGATAGGCGCCGACCTCGCCGAGGCCCTCAAGCTCTCGCTCGAGAGGGAGAGCCTTATCGGCCCCTGCGACAAGTGCGGCAAGCAGCTGCGCATAATAAGGATGAGGGACGGGAGGCAGTTCATCGGCTGCTCCGGCTACCCCTCCTGCCGGAACGCGTACCCGGTCCCCCCGAAGGCCCTGGTGCAGCCCGCGAACAAGCCGTGCCCGGACTGCGGCAAGCCCACTATAAACGTTAAAAAGGCGAGGACGCGATATAGCATGTGCATAGACCCGAATTGTCCGTCCAAAGCCAAGTGGAAGAAAGGCGGCGAAGCGAAGCGGGAAACCGGAAACAGGGAACCCGCCAAGAGTGGTGCCGATGAGGAAGATAGCTGATTACGAGGTGCGGGGAAAGACCGTCCTGCTGAGGGCCGACCTCAATTGCCCGGTGAAAGACGGAAAAATAATCGCTGACACGCGCATCCGCGCCCATGCCGAGACGATAAGCAGCCTGAGCGACCGCGGCGCGCGGGTGGTCGTCCTGTCCCACCAGGGAAGGCGCGGGAAGGAGGACTTCCTCCCCCTTGAGCAGCATGCGCGGGCCCTGCACAGGATAACCGGGAGGGACGTCATCTACGTAGACGCGGTCGTGGCCGAGAAGGTGAAGACGGCAATCGCCAATCTCAGGGACGGCCAGATACTCGTCCTTGACAACGTCCGCCACCTCCACTGCGAGACCGAGCACCCGCACGGGGAGGGGGAGATAGTGCACCACCTTGCCCCGCTCGCCGACTATTACGTCCTCGATGCCCTCTCGGTCGCGCACCGCAAGCACTCCAGCGTCGTAGGCTTCGCGAAGAAAATCCCGTGCTTTGCCGGGAACATCCTCGCCGCGGAGCTCGAAGCCGTGGACAAGGTCAGGCACGGCAGCGACGTCACCTTCATATTCGGCGGCTCCAAGGTCGACGACTCGTTCGCGGTCATGAAGAAATGGCTCTCCGACGGGCGCGCGAGGGAGGTGCTCGTGGGCGGCGCCCTCTCGGTCCTCCTGCTGCACGCGGGGGGCTACCACGTCGGCGATTCCCTGCAGTACCTGCGGGACTCGAGCCTGCTCAGCAAGGAAGCCGAGGCGAAGCAGCTCCTGAAGGATTTCGACGGCAAAATCGTCCTGCCCCTCGATGTCGGCCTCTCCATAGACATGCAGAGGCACGAGGCCGACGCCGGCAGCATCAGCCGGGGGCAGATATGGGATATCGGCGAGAAGACCATAGCGCGCTACAGCCAGATAATCAACAACTCGCATTACATCGTGATGAACGGGCCGGCCGGCGTTTACGAGCTGGAGGACTTCTCGAAAGGCACGAGGGCCCTCCTCGAGGCCGTCGCCCGCTCCGACGCCTTCTCCCTCCTCGGCGGCGGGCATACTGTAGCTGCCATAGAGCGCTTCAAAATCGAGAAAAAGCACTTCAGCTACGTGAGCCTTTCCGGGAAGGCCCTGATAGAATACCTGTGCGGGCTCCAGCTCCCGGGCATCGCCGCGCTCGAGGAGAACGAGAAGCATTTCACCGTTGTGAAGCGCGCGGTGGCGGTGCACGCCCACGCGAAGGGGCACGCGCAGTAGCGGCCCGCCGCATCCGGCACACGGTCTCCGGTATCCTGGCCGGGAGCCGGAAACTGGAAACCCGCGGCCGTGCCTGCCCACCGGCAGCCTTTTAAACCCCCGAATCCGCAATAATAGCGCAGGATGGCACACTGAGGAGGCTCCCGATGCCGCTTAACAAGGATCTAGTCCATAAGATACGGCGGAAGCACGGGGACGAGAAGGTCATACTCTCTCTCGAGGAGAAGGGGTTCTGCGTCTCCCTCCTCAAGGACGGCACTACCTCGGAGAAGGAGGCGCGCGAAGTCCAGGAATTCCTGGAGACCATAAATTCCTCCACAGTGACCTGGGTGGACTACATAGTAGACGACCTGCAGAAAGACGCGGTGCCGGTAGCGCAGTCGCTGGGATTCAGCGGCAACGTGACCTCGGTATTGCTGAAAAGCGGCCGGGCCGGCTACGAGGACCTCGATACCGAGATGGGCCTGCTGCTGCCGGCCATAATCGTAAACGGCTTCGACGTAAAGGTCGAATACCTCCTGATTCTCATGCGGCAGGGGCTGGTCGCGACAATCCACACGACCGAGGTGAAGCGGTTCTTCAGGCTCAGGCGCTACGCGAAGATATACATGCGCAAGATAAAGCCGGCACTGCCCGCGCAGGACAAGCTGACGATGGTCCTGGTGAGGATAATCGACGAGAACAACGCCCGGAATTTCGACCACCTGCGCGAAATCGAGGAGAACTCGGACAAAGTGAGCGAGAAGCTCGCGGACGTGCGGACGCCCCGGGACGAAATCGGCAAGGACATCCACCTGATGAAGCACGCCCTCATCGCGTACCTGACCGGCCTCTGGGAGACCGTGGACGTGCTGAACACCCTCCGCTACGGGGACCCGGAGCTCCTGACCGACGAGCCCAAGCTGCTCCAGCGCCTCGGCGGGCTCGTCGTGGAGGTGAACTACCAGATAGGCCTCGCAGAACACCTGAGCGAGGTCCTCGCAAGCGGCCTAGAGGTCATGCAGAGCATATACAACAACCAGCTGCAGATACTCAACAACAAGCTGGCGCTTCTTGTGGCCTACCTCACGGTCATCGGTACCGCCGTCTTAGTTCCGAACACGCTTGCGACCGTGCTCGGGAGCGACGTCTTCGCCCTGGGGCCGGAGGACCGGGGATGGTATGTCTCCCTCATGGTGGTGTCCACGGTCCTGTCAATACTCGCCTCCTACTGGTGGGTGAAGAGCAGGGGCCTGCTTCCGGAAAAGCCGGACGGCCATGTTTGAGCTATTTGCCGTAAAGGTCCTTTATCTTACCCAGGATCATCTCCTCTATCCCGAACTTCACGTCTTTCCCGGGCACGATGAGGAGCGCGTGCCATCCCATGCCCTGGGCGAAAGCGACGCGCGCCCTGCGGTGGCCGTCCAGGAGGACCGCCTTTTTCTTCTTCTGAAGGATTATTATCGGGGTCGTGTAGCCCTCGCCTATGGCCGAGTTTATCATCCTCATCTTCTCGGCGGCCGTGGCCTCGGTCTCCTCGCCCGAATAAGTGTAGTATATCTCGCCTATCTCAGCGTGCGTGAGGACCTTCTCTTCCCTGGAGAATTTTATCCCGGGGTAGAGCCTCTCGTAGTACTCGATAAGCTTCTCGTAAATCCTCTTCTCCTCTCCTGGCGGAACAAGGCCGACGACCATCGTATCACCAAATCCCTAGGCAGCGCTAGATTTTAATTGCTTCCCGCCATTCTGTTGCTGATGTCAATCCTCATCAAAGGTGCGACCATAGTCACGCAGGATGCGGAGCGCCGCATAATCCGCGGCGACATCCTGATAAACGGGGAGCAAATATCCGCAACCGGCCAGGTGCGGGAGAAGGCCGAGCGCGTCATAGACGCCTCCCGCCTGATTGCGATGCCCGGCCTCGTGAACGCGCACGCCCATGTAGCCATGACGACGCTGCGGGGCCTCGGTGAGGATTTGCCCCTCCATGAATGGCTGGAAAAGAGGATATGGCCGGCCGAGGCGAGGCAGACTGCGGAAGAGGCCGGCGCAGCATCGCGCCTCGCGTTCTGCGAGATGATGCGGGGCGGGACGACTTCCTTTGCGGAGATGTGCATCCATGACACGGAGCACATCTTCAGGGCCGCGGCCGAAGCCGGCATGAGGGGGATAATCGCGAGGGGCATGATGGATTTCAACGACCCCGCCCGGACCGCGCAGGCGCTCCGCGACGGCGAAAAGGCCCTCTCCTATGGTTCCGGCAGCCTGCGCCCGTCGGTGGCGCTCCATGCCCCCTACACCTGCTCGGAGGAGCTTATGACGAAGGCGAAGGAGATGGCCCGGAAAAGGGGGCTGAAGCTCCAGATGCATGTCAGCGAGACGCGCACGGAGATATTCGAGGTCCTCAGGAAGCGGGGGAAGTTCCCCTACGAATACCTGGATTCCCTCGGGCTCATGGACAGCGATTCGATATTCGCCCACGGGGGCTGGCTCACGAAGAGGGAAATGGAGCTTGCCGGGAAAAAGGGCCTCAGCGTGGCATACTGCCCGATAAGCAGCATGAAGCTCGCCACCGGGGGCATAACCCAGATAGCCGAGCTCGATTCGGCCGGGGCCAACGTGTGCCTCGGCACGGACGGGGCCGCCAGCAACAACTCCCTGGACATGTTCCAGACGATGAAGATGGCCTCCCTGCTACAGAAGCACCATTACTGGAAGGCGGACGTCATGCCGGCCCAGCGGGTGCTCGATATGGCCACGCTCTGCGGGGCAAGGGCCCTTGGCATCGAAGCCGGCTCGCTCGAGCCCGGGAAGCCCGCCGACATAGTCCTTCTCGAGAAGGGCCCGAACATGGCGCCGTCGCACGACATTGTGGCGAATATCGTCTATGCGGCCGGGCCGCAGAACGTCCGGGACGTCATAATCGGCGGCCGCATCGTGATGGAAAACCGCCGCCTCCTGACGATAGACGAGGAAAAAGCAATGGAAGACGCGGAATCTGCGGGGGCGGGGCTCAGATGAGCCGTTCCTCGACCGTTCCCGAGATATAGCTGAAGCGGCACCGCCCCGCAAGCTCCTTGTCCCCGGCAAGCCTTTTCTTTGCCGCCTCGGCCCGGGCACCGAGCGTCTTTTCCCAGTCGGTCCTGCCATCCTTCTTCACATCGATGGCCTTGAGCTCCGCATTCATGGCATCGAGCCTCTCTTTAAGCGGGCCGGACATCGTGTCGGGGCCTATCTTGAGCGCGCCGATTCCGCGCATGCACGCCTCGTCGGCGGACAATCCCTTTCCCTTCTTCGTAGTGGGGCCTGTCATAATATACCTCCTGCACCACTTTCAGCGCCAAAATTTATATTATTTTGGCGCTCCTAACGCGCCGTCCGGACCGAAAACTATATAAATACCCATGTTCATAAAAATCTTGCAAATTTTTTTAAACCTTACTATGATTTGCGGAGGCTTTCCATGGTAGCTACAGCGACGAAATGTCCGGAGTGCAAGAGCAAGCGCGTTGTGCGCGATTACGAGCGGGGGGAGCTCCTCTGCTCCAGCTGCGGGCTGATTATCGCGGAGAACATCCACGACATGGGCCCCGAATGGCGCGCTTTCGACGCCGAGCAGAAGGAGAAGAAGGCCCGCGGCGGAGCGCCGATAAAGTACATGCGCCCGAACAAGGGGCTTGTCACCGAGATAGACCAGTACAACCGCGACATCCGCGGCGGCAAGATAAGCCCGAAGAAGCAGGCCCAGCTCTACCGCATGAGGAAATGGCACAAGAGGGTGTCCATCGCGACCTCCATGGAGAGGAACCTCGTGATAGCGCTTGCGGAACTCGACCGCGTCGCATCGTCGCTCGGCCTGCCCGAGAACATCAAGGAGAGCGCCGCGCTGCTATACCGCAAGGCGGTCAAGGAGGAGCTTATCCGCGGAAGGCTGATTGAGAGCGTCGTGGCCGCGGTCATATACGCCATCTGCCGCCTCCAGGGAATACCGAGGACGCTGGACGAGATATCCAGGGCCTCAGGCATAGAGAAGAAGGAAATCGGCAGGGCATACCGCTTCCTCAAGGCCGAGCTCAACGTGGATGTGCCGCTCACCGACCCGGCCCAGTACGTGCCGAAGTTCGCGACCGCCCTCAAGCTCGGCGGCGAGGTGCAGGAGGAGGCAGTGAAGCTCATCAGGAAAGCCCTCAGGAAGGGGCTGATATCCGGGCGCGGCCCGACCGGCGTGGCCGCTGCGGCCCTGTACATCGCGAGCGCGATGCACGGCGAGAAGAAGACGCAGAAGGAGGTCGCCGACGTCGCGGGCGTGACCGAGGTAACAATCAGGAACCGCTACCGCGAACTCAAGAAAGAGCTCGGCCTCAAAGTCAATCTCTGATCTTATTTCCCGTTTTTCTTCCCTTTTTCCATCTTTATCCGGCCAGCTCAGGCTTTTAATCTTCCAGCGGCATATCCTGCCGGAATGATGAGTGTTCGACAGACCTAGAGCTTGTCTCGATGAGGAGGACTATCACTCTGACCGTTAGCGTTTTATTATGCCCCCTATTGAATCAGTGCTAATGATGAAAATGCAATACCTGGGAGCGCGCAAGCGCGATGACCGCGATCTTGAGTTCTGACCCATTACTTTTGGCTGATGTTTCTCTTCAGGCAAAAGTAAAGGGATTGGTCAAAAGCCCTGAGGCGCTGCCTCAAAGTAACAAGAACTTGAGAAGAGATGGCCGCAGCCATCGAATCTTGAGTTCTGACAAAGGGGCTACCTAGTTGCTGCTGCGTCCCCTTTGAGACCTGCGATGGAACGGCGCTCCGTTCCATAACGGTACGCCGTTCATTAGGGCCACCTGGGGCTGGCTCCCAGCCAAAACTCAAAACCCGAAACTGTAAACCGGGAGCTGGGTGCCGAAAACCGGCTCAACCCCGGACAGAGCAAGTCAGCCTCGGCGTGCTCACCTGGAAATCCGTCTGGTACTGGGCAAGCTGTTTGACACTGACGTGGCTGATACCAGGATCGACGAAGACTTCCACCTGCTCTCCCCCTACGGCTTTTATCGTTACCAGGCTACTACTCCTCACTATCATCACCGAATCTCCGGCCCCTCCCTTGGTGCAGTTCAAGAAACCTACGGCGACCTGCCCGTCCTCACCTGTGACTATTGTATCCTCAACCTGGAGAACGTCCCCGCGATTTATGGTGGTCCAGTTCTTCTTCAAATGGCCGACTTCGGCCTCGCCTTCGACTTCAATGACCGTGATGCTGCAGCAATTCTCCGGTGGCGTTTCATTCAGTTCGAATTCAGGCACGCTGTAGATCATCTCTTCGTCAACCGGGATTTTGAGCATCCCGCCGGCTGTTTTGCCCGCGATTTGATCTCTCAACGCGAGGAACTCATCACCCGAGCATTCATATTCTTTCGGAAGATCGAATGCCCCGTAGTCCACAGGCGTGCCATGCATCCCGATTGAAAGCGAGCCATTCTGCGTCCAGAGGGAAGTTGCCTGCCCCTTTCCCCGCTCATTTGGAAGTTCGTAGTATTTCACCATCCAGAAACCGCTCTGGAAATCCGTCACCTCATCCGGTTCCTCAACCTCAACCCTGTCCTTTTTTATCTCGACTATGTCCCCGCCTGTGAAATACTCCACACTGGACTGCTCTCCCAGGACATATTCTCCGCCAGCCGTCGACAACCCATAATTTGAGTCTCCTCTTTCGAAGGCTTCGATGAACTCCTCAGGAGCTATGGCATAATACGTGCAGAGGTAGCCGTTCAGCATAGGGCTTACCTCTCTTACCAGGGGTCCCGAGCCGCACGCCTGCTGCATCTTCTCCGCGGTTATCCCGAGGCAGTCGGCTTCAGGAAGTTCAAAATCATTGTTTTCCGGTGGAAGAGTCGGCGGGGCTCCCACCTGGTTGGTGCCCGGCAGCATGGTGCACCCTGAAAGTGCAATAAGGACAAGGGCGATGGTTTCCAGATGCTTCATGGGATAGCGTCGTGGCATCAGAATATAAACCTGTCCGCCTTCGGAATTCTAATAGAAACTAATAAAAAATCGAAAGGCCTTGCCGGCATTGGCTGGCGCCATGCCTGGCCGCCACCAAGGGCCGGGGCTGGAAGGGTGGGACCACAGACAAGCCTTTGCCGCCGGAAGGCCTGATAAAAAAAGAAAGAGGACTCAGTCGTCCTCTTCGTCGGGCCCGCCTTTGCCATTGCCTGCGCCGATGGTGACGTTCGCGCCTACGCCGACACCAAGACCATCGTCATCCGATTCTACTTCCACTTCCGTTTCGGATTCCACTTCGGTCTCGTTGTCGTCATCCCCGCCCGATTCGGTTTCCGTCTCATTGCCGGACTCGATTTCGGTTTCGGACTCCACCTCGACTTCGGTCTCATTTTCGTCGTCGGAGCCGAGCTCATCTTCGTCTCCGCCCTTGGTCTTGTTCTTGTCTTTGCCCTTGCCGTTGTCGCTCCCAGTCTCGTTTTCGTCCTCGTCTTCAGTCTCGTTGCCCTCGGTCCTCACCTTGACCTTGGATTCGACCTTCTCGGTGTGCCTCTCGTAGTTGTTTATGGAGTTGTTGAGCGCCCTGAGCAGGCCTTCCTTGGCCGATTCGGGGGCCTTCTCGTACACCCTCTGCAATACTATTATGCTGTTGCGGGTGTTGTTCTCGACCTCCTCCACGTCAGCCTCGTCAGCGCTTCCGTCATCGACGGCATCCTCCAGGTCGGCCTGGGCGTCTTCCTGCTCGCTGTTTGACTCGTTCACGAGCTGGTTGACAATCTCAAGGGCCTTGGCCTCCGCCTCCTCATCGCTCATGGCGGCGTATTTCTGCGCCTTCCCGGACATGAGGTGCGCCTCGACCGCCCTGAGCTTGCCGTAATATGCGTGTTTCTTCGCGGCCTCGGCCTTGTCGAGCGTGAAGAACTTGTCCACGTTCTCGAAGAACCTCTTGAAGCCGTAGAAGAAGTCGTCGGGCAGAGCCCCGACCTGGCTCTCGTTTATTCCTACGTCCGCAGTGGCATTTGCATCCACCGTTGACTCGGCCGAACTCTCATTTCCCGCTTCCTGCGCGAACACAGGCAGCGCGAGGAGCCCGAGCGCGAGCATCAATATCATCCGGTTCATACGGATACCTCCATCCCCAGGGGGACGAAGGGATAAAAACATGAACGGCATATATATGATTCCACGAATGCGCACGAACCGGAGTGAACAAACATGAACAAGCCCATTGTCGCCCTGCTAGTCATCCTTTCGCTCAGCGCAGCTACGCACGTGTTCACCGTCGACGTAGACCGCTCGGGCCTCTCCTCGGTCACCGTCTCGATGCAGGGGGGCGAGAACGTCTCAGTAGCCCTGCCCTCGGACGCGAGCGACATCCGCATCGTCGGCGGCTCTTATCGGCTCTCTAACGGCTCCGCTTCCATCGTGCCCGGCCAGAGCGGCTTCACCACCTTCTCATTCACGACCTCGCTCTTCACCAGCAAGACCGATTCATCGTGGCGCCTCTCGTTTTCCCCTCCTGATGGCGCCAGCGTGCGCGTCTTCATGCCGTCCTACGCTTCCATACAGAACTCCTTCCCCCAGCCGGATTCGGTCTCGTCGCTAAATTCGAGGACCGAACTCTCCTTCGGATTCTCCAAGCTGCTGACCGTATATTACAAGCTTGACGAAGTGCCACAGGCGACTGACGAGGGGATACCCCAGATATATCTTATCGGCGCAGCCCTGCTCATCGCAGCCGTCATCGCCGCGATAGCCCTCCGGGGAGGGACGAAGACGGTGTTCGTCTCGGCCCCGCCTATCCAGCCTGCCCCCCCGGCATCCGCCCCGCAGGAGAAGCAGCCTACGCTCGACCTCACGGCCGGCAAGAAAGAGATGATGGAGACGTTCAACGAAAATGACACGAAGATAGTGAACTACCTGCTCTCGTCAGAGGGCAAATCGCGCCGCAACGAGCTGGAGAGGAAGACAAGCATCTCGAAATCGAGCCTGGCTATGGCCATAAACCGCCTTGAGAAAAGGAAGATAATCGAGATAGACCGCACCTCGACGACGCATTTTGTGAAGCTCTCGGATTATTTCATGAGGCTCTGATGGTGATACTATGAAAGCCCTGGTATTTGTGGTCCTGGCGTTCCTTCTGGCTGGCTGCGTTTCAGAGCCGGGAGGCAGTTTGGGCGCAGGCAGCGCGAATTTCCAGAGGTGCGCCTCCCAGTGCGGCTCGGGCCCCGGCGCAGGCGAGCTGTGCATGGACGGCTGCCGCGTGCAGGAGGCCGAGGACGCGAAGGACACGTCCTTCTGCGACCGCCTCTACAAGAGGGAGAACGTCCCCTCCTGCTACGGGACCGTGGCCAAATCCGCCGGCGACATAAAAATATGCGACAGGCTCGCTGATGCCGGTAACCGGAGCTACTGCATCGCGGTGTTCGGCGGCCCGTCCACGAACTGAAGCAGGCCCGAAAATCCTAAATGTTTTATTCTTTCCTTCCGATAACCACCCAGATGAATCGGGGGATGATATTCGGAGCAGGCGTGGCAGCCGGAGCGCTAGTTGTGATGCTAATACAGCAGCTTTTCCTTGCCCCTGCAATCTCCACTGTATTCTCCCCGGAGCAGGGCGGTGAGATTATCGGGTTCATAGACAGCGCGCAGGAGACGCTCGACATAGAAGTCTATGTCATGAGCTCCCGGGACGTCGTAGCCGCCCTCGAGAGGGCGAAGGCCCGGGGCGTGGAAATCAGGATAATCGTGGAGCGCAACGTGGTGAGCGGGGAGAACGACGAAATCTACCGCGAGCTGGCCTCGAAGGGCTTCAACATAAGATACGCGGGAAGCGCGCAGAAGCTCACGCACTCCAAGTTCATCATAGTTGACGGGAAGGCGGTCCTCGTAGGCTCGCACAACCTCAGCAACTCGGCGCTGTTCAAGAACAGGGAGGCCTCCGTGATTGTCCGTGATGCGGCCGCGGTGGGGGAGTTCGAGGAGACGTTCGGGATAGACTGGGCCCGCGCGGCCTAGCCCCTCTGCGAGACATATTTCGCATACAGCTTGGAGAAAACCCGGTACTTTCCCCGGTCCAGCTTGACAACCTGCCCCCGCTCAAGCAGCCTTTTCGTCAATGCAGTAACGGGTCCGAGGGGCTTGCCGAGCTTTTTCGCGATGTCCGAAACGTGCATCCCCTCCTCGCTTTTCGCCATGACCTGCAGGATGGCCCTCTCCGCGCCAGGCGTCTCCTGGTACAGCCTGCCGAACCATTCCCTCGAGAGCGCCCCCATTATCTGGGGGAGATATGCAAGGTAATGCCCCTTGGTTATCACCTTCTCGTTCTCCCTGAGCCGCTCGTAAATCTCGTGGCAGACCCTCTTCATGAGCTTCGGGTTCCCCCCGGTGTCGGCAAGAACGGACTGCAGGCACTCCTCGCCCATCTTGGGCGGCCCTTTCTTGAGCGCTTTTTCCATCATCTCCCGCGCATCATGCTCGCCAAAGGGCTTCAGGCGCACGAGCGTGAGGAGATCCGACCCGGCCCGGAACTCCCTCGTAGAGCTGACGATGAAAGAGACGTTCCGTTTTCCCCACGAGGCTTTTAGCAGCCTTAAAATCCCGTCGAGGGCCTCGTCGGCCTTCTTCATGTTGTCAAGGTCGTCAATGAGCAATGCCGCCCCGAACCCCTTTTTTGCTGCCTTTCCGGCGAATTCAGCCAGGCCCGAAAAGCCATCCGGCGCGGCGTGGGCGGGCTTCGCCCCGGACGAGATGATTTCCTGGTACAGCTTGTCCGCTATGTCCGCCTCGTTCTCCCCCTTCTCTGCATTGACATACGGGGCGAGCATGCCTGCCTTCTCGGCCTCGCTCCGGAAATACCGGAGCATGGCGCTCTTCCCCTCTCCCGGCCCTCCGACGACAAGCATCACCCCTGCCTGATTTGAGGATGCGCCATTGGCGAAAGACATAAATATCCTGGATTCGTCTTTCCTTCCGCATATGGCCGAGGGGTCGTCCTCCCATAGCGCGAACGGGTTTGGTCCCTTCAAATAACCACCTTCGCAAACTTATTATAACAAAAAACTACAAACTTTGTAGTTTTTGTATTTTTCATATATGCTATGAACATAAACCTTTTTAAAGCGCCGAAGACGCGAATATAGCAGACACGAGGGTGTTCGGTATGATATCGATGAAACACGTTTTCGGCGCTCTGATGCTCGCCCTGCTGGCGTCTGTGGCATTCGCCCAGAGCGAGACGCAGGTCACCATCCAGCCGGCGGACGATACCGGCAGGGTGCTCAACATAAGCGTGCTGGTCTTCCAGCCCGCGGTAAGCACCAGCGGCACCACGAGCCAGCAAAGGGTGAACCAGTGGTACCAGGAGTGCCGCACCCAGCCGAACGTCCAGCAGTGCATGAGCCAGAAGGCCCTCGAGGCCAACGAGCAGTCGAGGGACTACCAGTTCAACTTCTCCTCCATCCAGAACGCCCACTTCGTCGTCGAATACTTCAACCCCCAGGGCAACGCGTACCGCGGGCTCTGGAGCCCGGTTCCCGGATGCGATGATGTCGTCGCGGACAGGGAAGGGACCGCCTACGTGCCTTCCAGGGAAGCCGGAGGCGCTCTCACCCAGTATACATATTACTACGGCCAGTGCGACCTGACGCCCGTCACGCAGGGCGCGAGGACGTACGTGCGCGTGACTTTCGTGCCGAGGCCGGAGGACCCGTACCAGCAGAGCTCGGCCGAATACGAGTTCAACAACGCCAACGTAACTGCTGCGACGCAGTTCGCCCAGAACGTGCAGAACTTCATAAACGGGGTTTCGACCAGCGGAGGCCAGGGCATAGGCGCTGGAGGCGCGCTTCCGTGCGTGGCCCTTTTCATGATAATGGGCCTGCTCATGGCGTCGCTCTACTTCGCGGGCAAGTCCCCGGTGTCGCTCCTTGACATAACCACCCCGAAGCTTCCGACGCCCAAGGGCGTGACTGCGAGCGGCCAGATACTAGCTCCCTTCGGTTACACGGAAATGAAGAGGACGACCGGCGACAAGATGAGGGAGGCGGCCAAGGCTGCCTCGCTCTCGTCAGGCATACTGCAGAACCAGTTCCGCGGAGATTCCGAGTTCGAGCAGGCCCGGAGGGCGGCCCGCTCGGCTTCTGGTACCGCCGCAGACCGCGCCGCGGGCGCAGGAGCGGCAGGCGTAGCCCAGCAGAGGGCGATTTCCGAGGCGTTCGTTACCGGTGCCAAGGCAGCCGGCATGCGCGGGGACGACCTGCGCCGCCTGGCGAACCTGCCCTACCACTGGGGAGACGCCGAGCACAGGACAGCTGCGCAGGTGATAGCAGCCCTCGAGGGCAGGGGCGGACGCGAGGCGCTCCTCGCCATGACGCTCAAGGACTACCTCTACAGCATGAGGGCGTTCCAGACACTCGAGACGCTGACAGGCCACCCGGAGATAGGCAAGAGGAGCGCGATGCACTACCGGCTCACAAACACGCTCGGCAAGTTCTACGGCGCGAACAGGTACGCCATACTCAGCGGCGTGGTGATGGCCGGCACGGACTCGACCGTCAGGACCGCGAGGGTCATGGGCAGGATGTCCAAGGCCATAGTCACGGAGGCTCCGCACCTCGCCCGCTCCACGGCCAGGACCACGATGGAGATGCTCGGCGGGAAACACGCGGTCGAGGAGCTGGAGGCCAAGGCGAGGACTTCGCCCACGGCGGCCTGGCTCTCGGGCCAGCTCCAGAAGCACCCCTCGCAGGTGGTCGTGGGGGCAATGTTCCCGATAAACGACAAGATGTCCCACCTCTACCGCACCCTCCACAACGAGGCGATGCGGGACGAGATGCGCTACGTCCTGCGCCAGCTCTACAAGAAGATGGGCGTGCGCTTCGACATAAGCGAGCAGGAGCTTGCGAGCATGGGGCACCTGGACATGGACATACTCAAGAGGTCCAACCTCCACGCCTCGGCGGAGCTCGCAGCGGCTGAGGGAGAGATACGCAAGGTGCTCGCAAACAGCGCGATGAGCTCGCAGGAGAAGCTCTCCTCGCTGATGAGGGTTGCCGAGACGTACGGGGCGCACCTGGACCACCAGATGCTGACCTTCTCGCAGAGGCTGCAGTCCATAGAGACGTCGGCCCAGCCGGACCACATTAAGATGCTCTCGCTGCAGCAGGCCCTCGAGGAGCAGAACAGGGTGAAGATGGCGGCCCGCGGCGGCGGCAGGGTCAGCGAAGACGCCTACGTCTGCCACGTCGGCGGCGAAGCGCCGAGGGGCAGCCAGGTCTGGGAGACCATGGTGCTGCGCACGATGATATGGGATGCCGAGAACGGCTACCTGCGCGGCGGCCTGAAGGAGGAGCTCCTCTCGGCCAGGCTTAACGTAGCGAACCGGCTCACCGGCCTCATCGACATACACGACGCCGACCCGGGCAGGGCGGCGGCCAAGCTTGCGGCCACGATGGACCAGCTTCCGGAGCACATGAGGGACGCGACGCAGCTCCGCAAGGTCGCAGAGCGCAACAGGCAGGACCTTCTTGCCCTTTTCGAGGAGCCGGCACGCGCGGCATTCGACCAGTACTCAACCAAGAAGCAGTGGAGCGTGAGCATGGAGAGGGCCTCGATTGCCCAGCTCGTGGACTTCATGCAGGGCGGCAACATAGCCAGAATCGGCGACATGGACCCCAAGACGGGCAGGATGACCTGGAGGGCATCGGACAAGGAGCTCGAGCTCCCGAAGAACCTCACGAAGGTCGACCTGGCAAGGCACTGGGTGCCTGCCCTTGATTCGAGGGAGAACTTCGCAATCGGCCAGTGGGTGGAATCCCGGTTCACCAAGAGCTATGTGCCTGCCTTCAAGCAGTCCATAGAGGCCGAGCTCAACCGCACCGCCGGCTCTTCCAGCTGGACGGTGGAGCAGAGGGGCCAGCAGGCCAAGAAGCTCTGGATTGCGGACCAGCTCATGCAGGACATGGAGCAGAGGTTCAATTCCCACTTCGGCCAGAACACCTACGGCACGACCAGGGAGACCACCCGCTTCTACGCCGGCATAATCTCGGGCTTCATGGAGAAGGCGCTGCAGGAGAAGGGCCTGGACGCGAACCACCCGGACAGGATGTTCCTGGACAAGATGGACATGTCCAACCCGAAGCATGTCGCCAAGCTCAAGGAGATGATGGAGGCGCACAAGGAGGCCTACCAGCGCGTCATCAGCAGGGACATGACCTACGACGAGATAGCCCGGTCCAACAAGGCTGTCGTGATGCTCCATGAGGGCGGCTATGCCTACTACAAGAAGGGCATGATGCTCAGCGACTACGACCGCGTGATGGCCGGCGAGACCGCGCTCCGCGACGAGAAGGGCGTGCTGAGGAAGTTCATACCAGAGGAAGTGCCGGTGAAGTTCGCCGGAAGGGACGACCTCCAGCAGCAGTTCTACAAGGTGCGCGGCTCGAAGGACGTCAACGAGTGGCAGCCGTTCGTGGACTCGACGCTCAAGTGGGCCAAGGAAGGCGGGTACAACTACGAGAAGGAGAAGGTGCTCGCCTCGGTCCTGTGGCAGTACTGCACGACGACGCACGACTACGACCGCTTCTGGAAGGAGAGCGCGGTATCGGTCGAGGCGAAGCGCCAGGTCGCCCCTGTGGCGCCCTCGGTGCTGCGCTTCTTCGGTGCCGACGGCCACACCATGAGCGGCGTGGTCAAGCCCTTCAGGGACCTCGGCATGCACGGCGGGGACTACATATCGAAGGTGGCCCTCGCGGCAGGCGGAGACCTCCACAAGGCTTCCTACGACATAACTCCGGTATCGTCCCAGCTCAGGATGCACTCCTTCAAGCTGGCGAGCCAGATACAGTCGGGCGAGATGCTGAAAGGCCTGACTGCGGAGGAGCAGGCCGCCTACCGGGCGGTCGCGGCCCAGCACGGGGCATACATACAGGTGTGGCAGTACGCCATAGACAGGAACCCATGGAGGACGTCGACCTCGTTCGGCACCCACCAGGCCTGGGCGTCGTACTTCCACTTCGGCCCCGCAGTGCCATTCAGCGTGAAGGACAACCTGAGGGCCTACATGGGCAAGGGCGAGTACATGAACTTCATCGCCCACGCCGGGTTCTCGATGGACCTGGCCGGCAAGATGATGAGGCCGTACATCGGCATGCTGAGGGGCATGCAGATGTCCATGCAGGGTTACGCCTCCAAGTGGGACAGCACGGGCGATGCGCTCCGGCAGTGGAACTACACCGAGCCCAGGGTGCAGGAGGCCATGCAGTCGCTCAACCCGTTCTCGTTCAAGTGGTTCGCCGGCAAGAACTCCAGCCGGGTAGCCAAGCTGAACGTGATAGGCGGCAGCCTGGAGAGGCACCAGCTCTCGGGGCACGACTACCTTGCAGGCCTGAGGCAGGCCCCGCAGGACATATTCCTGCAGAAGAAAGGTGTCTATGCGAACGCGAGGACCGAGGACTTCAACCCGGGCGAGACCATCGGCGACTACAGGATGAAGATGCACGCCGATGCGCCCATGGCGGAGTACCTCTTCAGGGCCAAGGAGGCTGCGTACCTCTACGACAAGGACCTCTACAAGGACGCGATGGACAACACCACGAGGAGGACCGTCTCGGCCGAGGCTCTTGCAATACGGAGGGACCAGGAGCTCCGCGGCTTCGGCGTCCTGCAGAACTCGCTGTTCGGCTGGGCGAACCCGCTCGGGTTCCTCTGGCACATGCCGATGCCGCTGTTCCCGCAGTCTGCCACCCCGAAGGAGATCGTGGCCAAGTACGTGGCCCGCTCCAAGCACGGGCATGGCCAGAGCTTCGGCGACAGCATGAAGCAGATGGCCGAGGGCATCGGGAAGGGCGCCTCGAAGATGTTCCAGCCCCACAAGATGTCCATGGTGGTCTACTGCCCGAAATGCGGCATGTCGAACTACCGCGGGAGCATGTGCAAGAACCTCTCCTGCAGGCAGGCCCTGTACTAGCCATTACTCCTTTCTTTTCATATCTTTCTTAGGGGTTTCCAGTTCCCGGTTTCCGGTCTTCAGTCCCGAAGGGACTGGAGAACTTGTGGCCGCAGCCACATGGTCTTCAGTTTCCGGTTTCCAGTTGCCTGTTTCCGGTCCCGATAGCTAATGTTTAAATCCCCTAACGCGCTAATCAATACGATGAGAGCCGCAGCAATCCTCATAGCGCTGTCAATCGTGCTTCTTGCCGCAGGCTGCCTCCAGAGGCTCAACGGCGGCTCCTCCGTCTTCGAGCAGGAATACCGCGACACATTGAGCCGCGTCGCCATCTCCGCCCCGAACCAGACCGAGGAGTGCAGGATAGGGAGCTGCTGGTGCATGGTGTGCAAGAACGGCACCAACATCTTCGGCCCCATGGACAACCTCATAGGCGGATACTGCTATTTCGAGAAGAACTGCACGAACGACAGGATGAGTGCGTTCAACAACCGGACATATCCTGAGCTCGGCGTCAGGCAGTTCATGATAGGGCAGGGGCCCACGTTCGGCGATTTCGCAATCGCGAACACGTACTGCTCCGACAGGCTCAGCATGGCCGTCCAGTGGCTCATCGGGAACAACGAGACGCCATACATGCGGCCGGATTCCATGCGGACAATGTGCTTCCTCAGCAAGGGCGTGATTCCGGTCTACGTGCTATACAGCAACGGCACCAACATCAACAACACCCGCGCCCGGGCCATAGGCGAGATACTCGGCACCGAGGGCAGGAACATCCGCCAGGGAATATTCACAGAGCAGCATGTCGGCCCGACCATAGTCGTCACGGAGATGAACTTCGACAAGAACCGCGCGGGCGAAATAGCGGACCAGGTGCGGGCCATAGACCAGGGATGCCAGAACGACCGCGCGAACAACAAAATCTACTGCTTCATAGCCGTTTCGCCAAAGATGAACGACTTCGAGGCCCTCGATGCCGTCATGCAGGCGCTCGGGGGGGACTCCGACAAGGTGGACCTCGTCGCATTCGGCATCGACAACCACTACGTGAACGGATGCGACGGCGCCCAGGCGCGCCTCCAGGCGACGAACTTCTCCTCATACGCCCTCTACAACCACAGCAAGCCCACGCTCATCCCGTATGTCATGTTCGACCCGGGCGCACTCGACCGGACCGGAAGATGCAACTGGACCGAGGCGAACGTGGTCGAGGGGTACAAGGCATTCTTCCCGTTCCAGATACAGAACCTCCAGAAGCGCGGCGTTATCGGCATAGCTCCCTACTCGTTCAACACCAGCGGCGGGATAGGCGTCACGAACCCGCTCAACTGCACGAACTGCGGCGTGGGGAGGACGACGGAAAGGATGCGTGCATGGTACGGGGGGTGCCAGCTCTACTCGAACTACAGCCGCCTCGGCAGGGCCGACGTCTCGGACACGACCCAGATTCTTTTCGGCAACGAATCAGGCACTGTCTGCAGCGCGAACACGCAATACAGCTACATGGGCGGCTTCGGCTTCACTGGTAGGGACATATTCCAGCAGGCCGAGGCGGAGCTGCGGCCGCAGCAGGCGTTCCTGTTCAGCTGCGACGCCTGCCTTCTTGCGAACGCGAGCAGGCCGGTCAGCTCCCTTTTCCCGAGCCTGCACCCCAACGCCGGCACGCCGTCAACGCAATACTGCCCGTACAACCCGGATACGCTCTTCCCGGAAGTGGAGCAGTGGGCGAGCGCGAGGAACCTCGACCCGATGCTTGTCCGGGCCGTGATATACACTGAAAGCGGCTTCGACCCCTGCTCCGCGGCCAAGGTCTGCAACCAGGGCTATGACGCCCCGGGCTGCTTCGAGGCGGGGCCGGGCAAGGACGAGTGCTACGACGCGGCATATGACGAGATGTACATACCGGAGAACACGCCGAACTGCACCCTGCAGCTCGAGAACGACGTGGTCGCTCCGGGCCAGAAGCCCAGGTGGCGCTGGTGCGCGGTCGGCCTGATGCAGAGCCTCGAGCCGCCATGGACGTTCTGGCCCGCCCAGTACCGCGACGACGCCACGGACGGCTTCTATGTGGACGTTTTCAACAGGGCCGGAATAAGCTCCTCTGCGGACCTTGTCGGCGCAAGGGGCTGCAACCGCTACAACTTCAACCCGTTCAACGCCACGGATTCCATCTGCATAGGGACGCTCAAAATCGAGAGGTTGATGCGCGCGGCGCGCGACTGGATACAGTCGCACCGCAACCAGCTCAACTGGGACACCTCGGAATCCGGCGATTTCGACAAGACGAACCTCTTCCAGGCCTACGTCATGTCGAACAAGTACGCGGGCTTCTGGGACAGCAAGCAGCGCGTGGCTTACGAGGGCCAGCCGCACCCGCGCTGCTCCAGCGCCACATCGAACGGCGACTGCTGGGCCCTTGGGTTCGCCATGAGCTGGGCGGTCAATGACACCTACTGCAGCTCCACGGACGGGCAGAGCGACTCGCGCTGCCAGGACGGCCACCCGAAGAAGAACCCGCCATTAGACTGCTACGGCTACTCCGATTTCATCCAGTACGTGCAGGAGTGCGAGGTCCCGTTCCTTCCGAGGAAGGCCGACCCGGGCAAGAACAAGGTGGAAGCGTATCTCTGGTTCCTGCAATGCCCGACGTCCATGTGCCCGGACGGAAAGAGGCTCTATCAGCTCATGGAAAGGCCTCTTCCGGCAAGCGGGACTCCCTACATCCCCGATGTGCCTCCCGCTACCGGGGGCACCAGCGGGACGGGCGGGTAGCGGCAGCCGGCTTTCAGCGCGAAGCGCTGGAAGACTTGTGGCAATCGTGTCCGACGCTTCGGACACGGTGCGCAGGGAACTCTGGTTCCCTGCCGCCGCAGCCACATGGTTTCCGGCATCCGGCCGCCAGTCTCCCGTTTCCAGTTTTCCGTTTTGGGTTTTGCACATCCGAACGAAACCGGAGACCCGAAACTGGAAACGCAATTTGTCCGCGTCCCCTCAGCCTGAAGAAGAAATGCAGCGTCTACCGCCGCGGCCTGAGTGGGTTCTAAGTCCGCGGCCCATCAGTTTGTAGAAGAAATGCAGACGAAAACTCTCCGAACGGGAAAGCAGGAGCCTAGGAGAGCCACTCCCTGCCCTTTATCTTCTTGTTGATGTACTCGCCTACGAACGTGAGCCTCTGCCCCTGGAGCGCGTCCTGCTCTATCTTCTTCCTGGTCTTGAGGACCTGCTTCAGCTCATGCACCCAGTCGGGATAGCGGTTTATCCAGGGGTATCCGAGCATCTCCTCCGCGCGCTTGACATCCACGTCCTTGGCCTTCATCGTGAGCTTCTCGAGGAAATCGAATTCCTTAATATCGCTCATCGTGACGCCGAGGAACTTCGACTCGGGCACGGCGAAATCCCTGCCGAGGTACGCGAGGTTCATGCTGCCGGTCTTTATCGTCCAGTAGATGTACCATCCCCACGCGTCGCAGTCCATGAGGCAGTAGACCGGGAGCTTCTTGTCCGCGAGCTTGCGCAAAAGCCTCCTCGTTCCCCTCGTGGACTGCCCCTTCGGCGTGACCAGCAGGCAGTTCTCCTTCTTCCAGAACTTGTCCTCGTTCAGCCTCTGCCACAGCGCGTCCTTTTCCACTACAAGGACGTAGTCGGCATCCAGGCTCTTTATCTCCATGCCGTTGTCCACGTCGCTCGGTATGCTCCAGCCGCTGCGGCCCTGCTTCTCGAGGTCTATGAGCGTGTCATCCCCGCCGAACTTGTCCAAAATCGTCATAGGGCCGGCGACGAATCCCTTCCTGTCTGTCGTCAGGTTGAGGTCCTCCCTCTTTATCTTGAGGGCGACCTCCAAATCCTCTATGAGCGCGTTGGATTCCGACTGCTCGGTGAAGAGGTCCTCGTCTATGTCCTCCCCGAGGGTGAACTTGAGCTGGTAGAAAAGGCCCCTGATGGACGTGTGCAGGTTCTCCTTCAGGAACTGTTTCGTCTTCGCGGCGATGGCCACCGTCTGCATGAAGGTGCGGGCCTGCGCCACGCTGAGGAACTTCCGCAGCTCCTTCTTGTCGCCGGTCGTGAGGCACCCTGCCGCCTCGTCGAATATTGTGTTGCTTTTCGTGCGCAGCACGGTCTCGAACGTCGGCCCCTCGCCCTTCTGGACCTGGCTGACCATCTGCTTCCCGAGGCCCTCTAGCTTCTTCGGCGCGTCGCTCATTCCTCCTCACCCCCCTCCTCCGGTTTCCCGTTTCCGGTTTCGGGTTCCGACTCCGCGGTTTCCTCGACCTCGGTCTCATCCTGGGCGTATTTCTCCTCGATTATCCTCGTCAGCTCCTTCTCTACATCGGCCCTCTTCGCCCCGGAGAGCGTGGCCAAATCGCCGGAAAGCTGCTGGATGTACCTGCTCACGACCTTCTTCTTGGTCGCTATCTCGTGCGCCCTGCGCTTGCCAGAGAGGTATTTCTGCACCCCCCTCGAGGCTTCCATGAGCGCGAACTTTATCTCGTCCATCACGTCCTCCTCGGGCGAGATGGCCTGCTTGCCGGCGCTCGTATAAGGCACATGGACGCTGACAAGGTTCACGAGGACCGCGACCGGCTCCTCCTCGAACGCCTTGATGTCGTACCTCTTCCAGTCCATCGTCTTGATGGTCTCAGTTATCGCGCAGCCGCCCGAATCGAAAAGCAGGGGCACGCGGTTGGCGAATCGCATCACCTCGCCCCTCTTGCCCGCGGCTGCCACGCCGCCCCCGTAAGCGATTCCTACCTCGACCATGAATGGTATCCCTCCCCGGTACACCTTGGGGCTCCTCTCGGTCACGACCAGGACTTCAGGGTTGAATATGTTCCTGAAGGACGTCTCCACCTGCCCCCTGCCAATCGGCACGAGGGAGTCTGTCGCCGGCGAAATCCATTTCACCTTCGCGAACGCCTTGACGAGCGCCTCGGCCTCCTCCCATGCGAGGTCCTGCGGGGCCTTGTTGAAATCCATCTCAGGGAGCACCGCTTTCAGCTCGTCCACCTTCCCCGCGCTCACCCTCGAAAACGTCTCCTGCAGGAAAGAGGAGAGCCTCCGGCTCTCCTGGTTGTGCCGCGCGAACTCCAGGATGTCGTGCGTCCCGACGCCGAGCGGATGGGGCTTTATCTCGAAGGGCCTTGAAGGGTTTTCCGGTATGGAGCGCGGGAAGACGGCCCTTTCGTTGTTCGGCTCGACAAGCGTTATCGTGCAGTGCGGGTTCGCGAGGGCCGTCCTCCTCAGGTATTCGTGGACGCCGTAGTTGCTCCTCTCGTACCGCACGTCCTTGAATTCGGAAACCACGGTAAGCCCGCTCTCCCCCGGAAGCGCGTCCAGCTCCTCCAGCACCTCCACCTCTGGCTTGTTCGCCTTGAAGTCTATGCTTATGTTGGATGTGAGCTTCTTCCCCTTGTAGCAGGATATGGCCTTCGTCGGCTGGCCGGTCGTGAGGTAGGAGAACATGGTGCATGCCGCGGCCCCTATGCCCTGCTGGCCCCTCTGCTGGAGATACCTGTGGAACTTGGTTCCGGCCAGCATCTGCCCGAGGGCCTTCCCGATGTGCGTCTTGGGTATGCCCGGGCCGTTGTCCTTCACCGTGAGCCGGTAGTGCTCGTTGTCCCTGCTGAGCTCCTCCACCTGGACGTAGAGCTCAGGGAGGATGCCTGCCTCCTCGCATGCGTCCAGCGAGTTCGTCACGAATTCGTGCACAATCACCGTGAGCGAGCGCACCTTTCCCGAGAATCCGAGCATCTGCCGGTTCTTCTTGAAGAATTCGGCCACTGAGTGCTCCTTGAACTGCTTGAAAATATCGTCTGACATCTGACCACTCTGCATGGAGGTTCGTCGGTTGCCAAACTATAAGTGACTCACCTATTAATATCTTTCCCCGCCAACGTTGGCAACATGCCCCCGGGTTTCATAAAGCTGGGCGAGGCAGCGAGTTTCTCTCCGCTCAGGCCGGGAAATCCCGTGGCGGAACCCATCAGGCGCCACGCGCGGCTCGTGATAATCGAGGACACGCAGGTGCTCCTCGACCTTTACCTGGAGCGCCTCGGCCGGCTCAAGGACGTTACGGTCTGCAACCGGGGCGCGGTAGAGAGCGCAGGCGACGCGCTCACCCTGTTCCTGGCCCACCGCCCTGACATCGTGGTCACGGACCTCTCGCTCACGCAGGGCGGCACCGAGGGCTTCGACATCCTCCGGCGCATAAAGGAGCGCTCCCCGGCCACCCGGGTGATACTCACCAGCAGCGTGTACCGGCCCGAGAACACGGACGAGCTCTCGCTCGAAATAAAAGCCGCGCCCTTCGATGCGGCCTTCAACAAGTTCGACTTCGACCATCTTCTCTGGAAGATAGAATCCATCGCACGCGAGGCGCGTTAAGCGCCCTTCAGGCGGCTCTCCATGATTTCGCGCTTGGCCTTGGCCAGGTAGGCGAGGACGGTCGTGTGCCGCGCGCCGTCGATCAGCATCCCCACGGCCTCCTTCGCGTACTCCATCGTGTCAATCTTTGCGATGATGCTTATGGTGTTGCCGTACACGCTGACGTAGGCGTCGGTGGCCTCCTCTATCTGGGCCTTCACCTTGCCCCTCTCCCCTATCACACGCCCCTTGAGCCGCGTCATGGCGTTCTCGGACGAAATAATCTCCTTCAGCGATATCACATACAGGCCGTAATCATGGCCCATGAGCCGCAATGCCGCCTCTGGCGTGAATCCCCTGCCGATTGCCTTCACGATGTCCCGCACGAAAAAGACGTCCGCCGGGTCCCCGTCTATCTCGACTTCGCCCTCAGGGTCGACATCGAGCCGGACATTGCAGCGACTCTCGATTTTCTTCCTGGTCGCGCCGTCCTTCCCGAGCAGCGCCTTCACCCTCTCGGCCGGTATCCTGATGATTTCCGTCATTCGCTTAGCCTCTTTAGCAGCTTTTTTATCTCCTCGTCGCTCTCGCTCGAAAGCCTCTTTTCGGCTGCGGACTTCACTTCCGCGTCCCCCGCATAAGCGCCCAGCGCCTCGGCAGCGGCATGGCGGGCCTGCGCGTCCCAGTGGGACAGGAGCACCACGAGGGACCGCTTCACCTCGTCGTCCCCCTTCAGGAGCGAGACCGCCCTGATGGCGTTCATCTGGTTCCGGCCTATGTCGCCCCTCGCTATAATCATCAGCTCCTTCTTCATGGATGCGCACAATGCAGGGTCCTCAAGGGCCGCCACGTATTCAAGCCCTATATGGCTCGTCCCCCTGCCCCTCACCATGGCGGTCAGGAGCTCCGAGAGCTCCTTTCCGTATCTTTCCTGCGCCATGAGCCTCCTGATGGCGCCTGCGACCTCGTCCTTCATGTTGAGCTTCCTCTCGAGCGAGCGCTCGAGGAACTCGGCGAGCGCGTCCTTCCAGCCCCCGTCCAGCATCATCATGAGAGAATACTGGGCGATGAATTTCGGCGCGAGCCCGTAATCGCCCGCATTGGGACTCGAGAGCACGGATATCGCCACCCTCATGAGGGCGAAGCGGTCCTGCTCCAGCCGCGGAAGCTCCTCTGGCGGCTTCTTCGTCGCCGCGTAGGAGGCCATGAGGCGCCAGAACACGTCCCGAATGTTCGCGTCCGGCATGAGGCCGAACTTGTCCAGCCCCATCCTCTTCTTCTCGGGCGCGGCTCCTCCCCCGCTGTCGTCGCCCCCGAAGGCTTCCTTTGGCATGTCTTTCCCTCCCTCTCTCTGCTTTTAAGCCCTTTTGCGGGCTGGGTTGCCGTGAGTTTCCATCATGGATAGTGTCGTCCAGTTTTAAAAAAACTTCCGGTATAGTGTTATTAAGATGGCTTTCATGCTAGTTGACCGGCGCAAGTCCGGCTTCGCCCGATACTGCCCCACGTTCGCCGCGGCCTGCGACCGCATCAGCGACAGGCTGGACGAGAGGCGGCGGAGGGCCAGGCTCATACGCAACCTGAAGGAAGGCCGGAATCCCTTCGACACCGGGCACCCCCCGTCATATGCCGTGAAGGAGCTTTCCGCCCTCGTTTCCCACAAGGACGCGAACGTATCCGCCCGCTCCTGCCACTACCTGAAGTCGCTCTGCGGGGAGGGGCAGGACATCAGCCAATCCTTCCCCGCGCTGTTCTCATCGCTTCGGACTGCCGGGATGTGGCAGCGGATAGACTCCGCGTCCGTGCTTCTCGCGGCGGCAAGGGCGGACGACCGGAAGGCCCTCCATGGCATACGGGCGGGCATCAACGACCTGGCCTTCTCCGCCTCCCTCGATTCAGGGGCGCAGGACATGCCGGCGGCGAGGGCCGCCCTCGAGGCTGCCCTGAGGATAACCGCGGAGCTTGCGCGGAGGGAGGGCGCGGTCCCGATTTCGCACATGCGGCTCCTGCGCTCGCTGAGGAAGCTCGAAGCGGACGAGGCGGCCGAGGCTCCCGCCGGGAGCAGATAGCTATAAATTTCCTTTCGCATATC
>JBFMCO010000032.1:0-66864 GCA_040754495.1 Microcaldota archaeon | reverse complement strand
GATCAAGAAGCCACTGTGGAATAGGTATTATCGGAACATACATGCGGTCCAGCAGTCTATCCGCAACTTTGTCAAGAAGGGTTTCGTGATGCCCAAAATGTTCGCCTATTTATGTCCCTGACTATTACATCCCCCATGAGAAGAGCCTTACGTGAGGGTATTGATAAACGGAAGGATAGTTCATTTCCGCAGGGGCCAATTCATCGCTCCCGCCCCGAAGGGCGGGGATTTCTTGGCCGTCTTGATGGAATACACGATTAAATTTAAATTCTTGGGTCTGATAAAGGATAATCATGGCGGGAGCAGGAAGTATCGCGGTCAGCCCCATTGCTGCGAGAAACCCCAGGCCGGCCCACAGCCTCCGCGGGTTCAAGCCCGAATTCGAAAGCATAATCCTGGGCAGGAGCGCCGAGGGCCTCGATGGAAGGAAGGTCCAGGCGCTTGGCTGCATAATAGGGGAGGCTTTTTCCGACGCCGATTCGAAGGGGGCAGGCACCAAGACGCGCGCAGTCTTCCTTGATTTGGCGACAAAAATCAAGAATAACATAGTGAAGCTGGCGAGCGAAAGGATAAGGGACGCCGTGAAGGAGGTCAGCGCCGAGCACCTCCCGGAGTTCCTGGACGCGATGCACAGGGAGATGCTGGCCAATCACGACCGTGCGGACGCGATTCCAGAGGCGATGCTGAACGCCTACAGGATGAGCGACGGGCGCTTGAGCGCGAATGCCATCGCAAAGGCTGTCAGGATAGGGTTCTCGAAAAGCAAAACTCTCTGCCCGAAAGAGGTCTCGCGGGTTGTAAAAACCGAATATGACAGCGGCGGCCTCAACCACATAGAGGGCGTTGTGGAAGCGCGTGCCGAGCAGGCCCGCGACACGTTTGTTTTCACCGCGCCGGCATATGCCGCAGCGCAGGCCGAATCCGGCAGGCAGGACGCCCCTGCCCAGACGCGGGAGCCGGCACTGGCGGATGCAGCAGTTCCCGCCCCCGCGGCCCAGATGATTCCAGCCCTCCACCCAGCCGCTGTATGGAACGACAACGTCAAGCTCATGACCAAAGGCCGCGACGAGCCACTGCCGGAGATGGCGCTTACCATAGGAATCCTGAGAATTGAGAGCGAGAGGAAGGAGGCCAAGTGTTGCGACGGGCCGGCTCCCCCGGACGGCAAGGGAGGGGCAGGGGTGGCCGCAAGGCGGACCGGGACGGCTGCGAAGCAGCCACCTACGGCAGCCCGCGGATTGTTCGGCATCAGGTTTGGGCTGCCGGGAAGCGCCCCTGCGAACCCCGGGCCGAAAGCAGAGGCGAGGGTGCGCACCGAAACCGCGGTAGGAGAGCCATCGCGGGCTGAGATGAAAAAACGGCCCGAAACGATGCGTCCCGCAAAGACGGAAGCGCGCCATGATGCGGCCAGGCAATCCGGCCCGCGGGACGGGATGATGCACGAGCGCCGCAGGAAACCGGCCCCGGCTGCCGTGAAAAGGGCCAAAGAGCGGGCTGGGATCGCCTCCGCGCTCTTTTCCGGCAAACGGAACGTGGGCAAAGCACTGGCATCTTTCAAGCTGAGAAGCGAGGGCCTGATGAAAAGGCTCCGGGAATTGGGGCCGGCCCTGAAATCAGCTAAGAAGCGCGACCCGCAGAAGCCGAAGGCCGTTGCACCGGAAAAAAACAAAGCCCGGGAAAAGCCCAGGGTGAAGAACGCGAAAAAGCCGGCCTCGTGGTCATGCACGCTTCGCGCATCGAAGGCCTCGGTCGCGGCCAAGGCCGCGCGGGAGAAGGCAGGCAGGGATGAACTGGCCAATCAAACCGCAAAACCATCAGGCCGGAAACCCAAAACCCGGAACGCAAAAAGCGGGCAGGGCCGGACTGGCGCCTCCAAGAAACGCCCGGCCCGTGCGGAGCCCGGGGCAATGCGGTCAAGGGCAAAGCCGAAACAGGGAACCCGGAAACCGGCTGATTCCGCCAGCCGGCCCGCCGCCACCCGGCCGCGCAGGGAAAAACGGGCGAAGGAAGGAAACCGGCAACGGCATGAGCAATCATTTTTAAGGTTGGCGTCCAAGACAACCCCATGGACGGCCGGTTTGCATTATCGTTCCTGATTCTGCTCATATTCATAGCGCCGGCACAGGCCGCCTGCATAGGTTACAACGACACATTCGATGTCCGCGTCCTTGATGGGAGCCTGAAGCCGGTCGAAGGCGCCGCGATCACCGTTAAATACGACCGCGGCTCCACGTTCGGCGAGCAGTATTTCACGACTCCAATGAAGTACACGGACGCTTCCGGGAAAGTGCACTATGACATCTTCAACCAGGGGACGCTCGCCCGCAAGATAGACTGCAACATCGAAATCAACGCAACGGCCGGCGGCGCGTCGAAGAAGATGACGGTCGTCGCGAACGAGCACGGGCCGGTAGTGGACGTGATACTGAACGACGTGTACCTCATGCGGTTCTACGTACGGGACCAGCTCAGGGCGCCGCTCCAGAACGCGACTGTCACAATAGGCGCGCTGTCCAACAGGACGGACAAGGACGGCATGGTCAAATACTATCTCAAGAAAGGCGTGCACCAGTATTTCGCAAGCTACCAGACCGCCTCCCAGCCAGGCTCGCTCAACGTCACCAACGAGACCGCCTTCGAAATCATATTCACATACTACAAGGTGGGCATAGACATAAGCGACGACGCCGGGAAGCCGATTGACGCCTCCATCACGATACTGAACGAGACGGCCCTCATGGAAGGGGGGCATTACGGGAATGACAGGCTCTTCGGAGAGATGGTCCCGTACACGATTGACTACCGCGGGATAGTGACCGAGGACGTGCTATACCCTGCATCCGAACCGATTGTCCAGCTCCGCTACGACCTGAACGCCCCGCTCATAAAAGGCATAACGCCGGACTATTCCGGGGGGAGGTTCAAGCTGCACATAGAGGCCACTGACCCGAACCAGTACGCGAGCGGCCTGGACGTTTCCAGCGTGAAGGTGCAATACAAGATAGAGCCTTCGGACGCCTCCACCCCCTGGAGCAGCGCGGTCGTTTTCACCGCCGGGCGCAGCAATTTCACTGCGGATTTCCCCGAATTACCACCTAACAAGCTCGTGAGCTTCAGGGTGGAGCTCAAGGACAAGACCGGCAACAGGGCCGAGCAGGAGGGCAAGTTCTCCACCTTCGCGACAGGGCCCGGGCCGGGCAACCAGACCAACAACACGCAAAACCAGACAAATACACAACCACCGCCACAGCAGGAACAGGGAATACCACTAATCTACATAATAGGTGGTGTAATTGTATTGATTTTGGGCGTTTATTTGGTGTTTCGTATAAAATCGAAAGCCTGAGGAGGGAGGTAGTGAACACTATCTTTATAAATTGTGTGTTTTATAACTATAAACATTCATAATCACAAACTGACATATTCGCAAGGTGGTTGACCATGCCTCGAGGAAAGAAGATTATTATCGAAACAGAGATTGATGACGACTACGTCGACAAGTTCAGGTCCATCGATTTGGATGAGATAAAGAAGGAGCGCGACAGGGTGGAGAAGGGCCTCTCGACGTCGGTCGCAAGCGTATTCAGGGTAGCCCAGAATCTTTACCGCCAGAAAGCCAGCGAGGAGGAACTCGAGGGGAAGCATGAGCTTTTCTCCGTGCGCTCGGCCTACGATTATCTCAAGAACAGCGGCGTGTTCATATCCTTCAGGGCCTTCGGCGGCCGCATCGAGAGGGGGACCGTGCCGTTCGTGAAGGTCGGGAGGAAGAGGTACATCCCGAAAAGCGTGCTGGACGACATCACGAGCACCAAGGCCGAGTTCTTCACCGTGAAGGAGGCCTTCGAGGAGTACAGGAAATCCAACCCGAGGATAAACTTCAGGGCGTTCATCGGCAGGATAGAGAAGGGCTCCATACCGAGCGTGAAATTCGGCACGAGGAGGCTTGTGCCGAAGGATGCGGTAGAGGCGCTCACGCACATCAGCACCAACTACTTCTCGGTCAGCCAGGCGATAAAGGAGCTGCACAAGACCGGCATCAAGATAAAGAGGAACGCATTCGAGAGGCGCCTGGATCGCGGAAGAATCCCGCACGTCAAGATTGGCGGCAGGAGATTCATCCACGAGGACGTCATGCGCGAGCTGATGGACAAGGAATCGGCCTTGCGCAAGTAATTTTTTCCTCATTTTAAGTTTTTCGATTCGCCCGGCAGCCGGGGGCATGGAAGTCCGGAAAAGGCCATCTTCTTTTTCGACGCCTGAATCGGTTTAAATTCTCATCCCCCAAATACCCGTCCATGGCTATTTCTAGGAAGCGGGCTTTCTTCATAGACGCCGGCTACACGGTGAAGAACGGGAAGACGTACGTTTCCCTGCTCCTCAAGGGCAGGAAAACCGTCAAGCGCTACTACCAGTACGACCCGTATTTCTACGTTGACGCGCCGCCGGAGCGCAAGGACGACCTCCTGCATCTCAAGGCCGCGAAGAAGAGCGGCGAAATAGTCTCGCCTATCCGGGTCGAGGAAGCCGAGAGGAATGTCGGCTCCGGCAAAAAAAAGCTCCTTAAGCTCTATTGCCGCGAGCCGTCGCACGTGCCTGCCATCAAGGCCGCAATCCCCTTCACCTGCTTTGAATACAACATCCCCTTCGCGAGGCGCTTCATTTTCGACATGGGCCTGACGCCGCTCCACATCCTGTCCTACGAGCGCGAGGGGAAGCTCATAAAGCGGTTCCTTTCGGTAAAGCCGGGCGAGCCCAGGCTCAGCTCCATGAGCTTCGACATCGAGACCTACAACCCGATGGGAGCGCCCAGGGAGGGCAAGGACCCGGTGGTCATGATAAGCTATTGCGGGAAGAGCAAGGGCGTCCTCACGTTCAAGAAATCCGGGAAGGATTTCGTCCAGACCTGCGACGGCGAGAGGGAGATGCTGGAGCGGTTCTCGAAAATCGTGCGCGACGAGGACCCGGACGTCCTCCTCGGCTACAACTCGGCCAACTTCGACCTCCCGTACCTGAAGACCAGGGCGCAGAGGGCCGGGGCGGCATTCAGGCTCGGCCGTTTCGGCGGCGCGATAAAGCCGCTGCAGAAAGGCCTCATCAGCGGTATGCGCATAGGCGGCCGCGTCCATTTCGACCTGTATCCGGCCGTGAAGTTCTTCGGCTTCATAGGCCTCATAAAGACGCAGAAGTTCACCCTGGACGCGGTGGCGCAGGACGTCCTTGGCAGCAAGAAGGTGAAGATAGCCAAGGAGGACATCTGGCAGATGTGGGACAAGGGGGACATAGACCGCCTCTGCGAGTATTCGCTCGTGGATTCAGAGCTGACGCTGGCCCTCGGCGACCGCTTCCTGCCGATAGAGGTGGAGCTCTCCGGCGTCGCCAAGATGCCGCTTTTCGAAACCACGCTCTCGACCAGCGGGCAGCTTGTCGAGAACCTCCTTATGTTCCATGCGACGGAGAGGGGGGAGCTCATCCCCTCAAGGCCCGGCGGCGACACCATCATGGAGCGCGCGAGCGCCCCGATACAGGGCGCGTTCGTGAAACTGCCCGAGCCGGGCATATACGACAAGATGGCCGTGCTCGACTTCCGTGGGCTGTATCCCTCGATTATCGTTTCTTACAATATCGACCCCGGCACGCTTATGCAGCAGCCGGCATCCGGCAATCGGCATCCGGCAGCCGGCCTTCAGCGCGAAGCGCTGGAGGGCTTGAGGCCGCAGCCTCATGGCAGCCAGTCCCCGGAAACCGCCTTCGTATCCCCTACCGGGGCGACGTTCGCCAGGGACCGGACCGGCCTCATACCGTTCGTCCTCGACTACCTCATAGACATGAGGATGAAGCTCAAGAAGGAGCTGAAAACGCTCGACAAGTCCAGCGACGCCTATGTCCGGATGAACGCGCGCTCGCACGCGCTCAAAATCCTCGCGAACAGCTTCTACGGCTATATGGGCTACGCCCGCTCGAGGTGGTACTCGCGCCCGTGCGCGGAAAGCGTCACGGCGTGGGGCCGCAAGCACATCATGGAGACCATAGAGCGGGCCGAGAGGGACGGCTTCACGGTGCTTTATGCCGACACTGATTCCGTTTTCCTGCTGTACAAGGACAGGGAGGACGTCATACGGTTCATGAACGCGGTGAACGCGGCGCTCCCGCCGAAGATGGAGCTGGAACTCGAGGGATTCTACACGCGCGGAGTGTTTGTGAGCAAGAAGGGCGGGGAAGAGAGGGGCGCGAAGAAGAAATACGCGCTCCTTGGCGAGGACGGCCGCATCAAGATAAGAGGCTTCGAGCTGGTGCGCCGCGACTGGTCCTCGATAGCCAAGGAGACGCAGCTCAAGGTGCTCGAGGCCATACTCAGGGAAGGCAGCAAGGAGAAGGCAGTGTCCATCATCCGCGGGGTCGTGTCCGACCTCCAGGAGGGGAAGGTGCCGCTCGAGAAGCTCGCAATCAGCACCCAGCTCCTGAAAAGCCCCGGGAATTACGAGGTGAAGAGCCCGGAGCTCTCGGCCGCGAACAGGATGAGGGAGGCCGGGATTCCCGTGGAGAAGGGCACGCTCGTCTCATACGTAATCGGCAGGAGCGGAAAGACCATCTCCGAGAAGGCGGCTCCCCTGGAGCTCGCGAAGGATTACGACGCCGACTACTACATAAACAACCAGGTGCTCCCTGCCGTGATGAAGATAATGAAGGAGCTCGGCTACGACGAGTACAGCATGAAGTTCGGAGGGAAGCAGAAGTCCCTGGACCACTACTTCTGAAAACTTCAGCCATCAAGGCGATGCGGTGGTGGTTTAGAGTTTCCAGTTTCGGGTTTTGGCCGGCGGGACTCGAAACCGGAAACAGGGAACCACGTTAGTTTTCCTGAGGTGAGAGGACTAGCGTTATAAATGCTGTCGCAGATATCAATGCATGGCCGGCACGCAGGGGATGAAAAAGAAGGAGGACATCGCTTCCATCATCAATTCCATACTCGACCAGGCCGCCAAGACCCGGCGCGGCTTCACCCCCGACGTCGTCCAGGAATTCTATGACGAAGGGAGAAGGGCGAGGGAGCAGAGGCCGGCCGAGCAGAGGCGCGAGGAGCTCATCCGCGAGGCGACGCCGAGCAGGCAGCTCGGGAACATAGTCGCGCGCAGGCGCGAGGAAACCGAGCAGAGGACGCTTCTCAGCCCGCACATGAGCCAGCGCGCGGTGGAAGCCGCGGTGGACCTCGGCGAGAGGATTGAGCTAGCGGCGCAGGGGCGGCGGCTCAGCCTGAGGGAATGGGTTACGGGCTGATAACATGGTGCTTGATTTCCTTGATGATGAGGCCAAGGGCAGGATAGTATCCATCTGGAAGTCCATGTCGGAATCGGACAAGGCGCACTTCATAAACCAGGTCGCGCTTGCCCTGAGCGTGTGGGGAAGCGACGAGAAAGGCAAGAAGCTCGTCGTGGGCATCCTGCGCCTCATGACGAACAACGGCACGAGCACGATGGCTGATTTCGGCCTTTACGTCGAGAGGGCCACTGGCCTTAAGGAGGCCTCGGGCTTCGACGAGAAAATCAGGCGCGCGGCCATCATCATAGAGGGTTACCGCATAAAGAACGCCCTGCCCTCCGAGCCGCACAAGGAACTCGAACTCTGAGCTGCTCCTATGTTTTTGTGCATGGTATGCGGTCGCGCCAATTCCTCCCATTTTTCCGAAGGCGAATGCCATGTATGCGGGGGCGCGGCCCTCAAGACAGATGCGATGGTGCAGGAGGCCGCTCGCCTGCTCGCCGCCGAGAAAGCGGGCAGCTTCTCCATCTCTACGATGATGAGCCGTGACTGGCTGGCCCGCGAGGAGCGTGCATGGGACGAGAGGCTGGCCGGCGCAGAGAGCGTGAAGAGCTTCCTGAACAAGAGCATCTCAGCCGCGCTCGAGAAGGCGTCCGGCGCGCGATACGTCCCGGACGGCGAGTGCCGCCTTGTCTTCGACTACTCGAAGGGGGCGGTCAGCCTGGAGCGCAACGAGCTTTTCGTCTTCGGCAGGTACATGAAGCTCTCGGCAGGATTGTCGCAGAGCCGCTGGCGCTGCCCGAAATGCGAGGGCAAGGGATGCCCGGCCTGCCACGGGAAGGGGATGCTCTACGAATCGGTCGAGGAGAGGGTGGGGGGGCCGCTGAAAAAGGCCGCCTCCGCTGATGATTACGTGATGCACGCCTCCGGCAGGGAGGACGTGGACGCTACAAACAGCGCCGGCAGGCCGTTCGTGATGGAGCTAAAGGGCCCGAAAGAGAGGAAGCTGGAGCTGGATTCCATAGCGCGCGAGATAGGCGAAAAGGGGGACGTCGCCGTTTCCGGCCTGCGAATCGTCCAAAGAGGCTTCTGCGAGCTTGTGACCGAGTCGCATTTCGACAAGACCTACGAGGCTGACGTCGAGTTCGGCGCTGACGTGGATGACGATGCGCTTGCCAGAATCCGCACCCTGGAGGGGAAGACCATCCTCCAGAAGACGCCGACGCGCGTCGCGCACAGGAGGGCGAACCTTGTCCGGCACAGGAAGGTGAAGCACATCGAAGTGGTCAGACGGGAAACGGAAAACCCGAAACTGGCAACCCTAATCATAAAAGCCGAGGCCGGGACATACATCAAGGAGCTGATTTCCAGCGACGGCGGGAGGACCGAGCCGAGCGTATCCGGCCTCCTTGGCATGAGCGCAGTCTGCAGGCGGCTCGAAGTGGTCGGCATCGACGACGGCTTTTTGGATTTCTGCCTTGCCGCGATAAAGCGCTAGAATTTCACTCCGTATTTTGCCATGTATCCCTGGTATGCCGAATAGATTTTGTCATCGACATAGACCTTCCCTTCGACCGGCCTGCCCCTGAGGTGGTTGAATGCCATGTGTATGTCTATTATGGAATGCACCGGCACGCCGGTTTCCTCGCTGAATTCCTCGAGCGCCCCCTTCCGCCTGCCTATCTCCTTCCTGTCCACGGCTATCACTATGCCGACGACCTCGGCCTTGAGCGCCTTCTCCAGCTTCTCGATTGCCTCGACCTTCGTCCCTCCGGTCGTGAGGACATCGTCCACGAGGACGACCTTCTGGCCGTGGTCGAGGCCCTGGCTCCCCACGAAAACGCTGTTGGCATCCGCGCCGTGGAGCTTCTTCTCCTTCCTGTCGAAGAGCCAGCGCTTGTCCATGTTGTGGTTCCGGTTCAGCTCCATGGTGGCTGCAAGCGCGATGGGGATGCCCTTGTAAGCCGGGCCGAAGACCACGTCAAAGCGGCCCGCGAAGCACTCGTGTATGCGCGAGGCGTAGTAGCGCCCCAGCTCGGATATGGTCGAGCCGCTCGTCAGGACTCCAAGGTCGATGAAATAAGGCGAGACGCGCCCGCTTTTCAGCGTGAACTCGCCGAAACGCATCGCCCCGTGCCGCGCCAGGAATTCTATGAATGAGATGTTCAACCAATCACCGCTGGGATTATCCAGATAAGATATTAATTCGTGCCCCTCCCATACAATCTTCATGGGAAAGAAGCTCGGCGCGGCCGCGGTCTCCATAGGCGTGAACACCGCCCTTCTTCTCAGCAAAATCAGTGCGGCCCTGCTGACCGGCAGCATAGGGCTGTACGCCGAATCCGCCCATTCCCTTTTCGACCTCCTCGCATCGGTGCTGGCGTACCTCGGCATCAGGAAGGGCGAGGAGCCGAGCGACCGCACCCACCATTTCGGGCACGAGAAGTTCGAGAACCTCTCCTCCCTCCTCCAGGCCATGCTTATCGTGGGAACAGCGGGTGTCGTGCTGTTCGAGGCCTTCCAGAAGATTGCGGAGCCCGGGAAGGTGGAGAACTCGGAGCTTGGCATAGCGCTGATGGCCGTTTCGATACCGGTGACATACCTCACTTCCCGCTATCTTTCCGATACCGCGAGGAAGGAGGGAGGCAGCCATGCGCTGGAGGCCGACTCGGCCCACTTCCTGACCGACGTGATAAGCTCTGCCGCAGTGCTCGCGGGCCTGCTTTTTGTTAGGCTGGGATTCCCCATCGGCGACCCCATTTCGGCCATCGCAGTCGGGCTCGTGATGCTCTACATATCGATTGAGCTCGGAATCCGCTCGTTCGTGATATTCATGGACTTCAGCCCGGACAAATCCACGCTCTCCCGCATAGAGGGGGTGCTTGGCGCGGAGAAGCGGATAACTAGATACCACAAGCTCAGGGCGAGGGTGGCCGGAAGCCGCGTCTTCGTGGACGTCCATATACATTTCCCGCACAAGACGGACATCGTGACGGCCCACAGGATAGCCCACGAAGTGGAAAACAACATAATCAGGGCCGTGCCCCAGGTGAAGGAAGTCAGCGTCCACATGGAGCCGGACTAGGGGCAGCCGGTTACCGGCAGCGGGCACCCAGCCCGCATTGTCTGGTTTCCGGTTGTGGGTTTTGCGTTTAGATGTGCCGGGAACGGATGCAGGCAATCGAGAACGGCGGCCCGTTCCCGGTGCCCAGGGAAGCGATCTTCCCTCGGGAGACCGGATGCGCCTAAGGCTTCTGCTGCTCCCTGGCCCTTGCCCCATCGCGGACCGCCTTCACCATGTCCTTTATCTTCGAGACCGAGCTCTCCTTCTCGAACGCGGTGCCGACCTGGATTATGTCGGCCCCTGCCTTTATCACGCCCTTCGCCTGCTCGGCGGTCCGTATGCCGCCGGCCGCGATGTACGGGATGGTTATGCAGGAGCGCACCGCGCTCACCATCTCGAGGGGTATGTGGCCGTTCTCGGGGTTGCTCCCGGCGTCCGTTATGAAGAAGCGGAATCCCATGTACTCTGCGGCCATGCCGAAGGCCGCTGCTATTTTCGGCTTGTTGCGCGGTATGCGCTTCGCATCGCCAACCCAGCCCACGGTCCCTCCTGGGTCCACGACCGCGTATGCGACCGGGAGGGGCTCTATCCCGTAATGCCTCACCATGGGGGCGGCCAGCATCTGCGCCTCGCTTATCCAGTACGTGTTGCGCGAGTTCAGCATGGACATGAAATAGACGGCATCTGCGTATTTGGTGAGCGTGCCTATGTTGCCCGGGAAGAGCACGACCGGCTTCGAGACCGCCTCCTTGATGGATTTGGCGACCATGTCAAGGGCCTCGCCCTGCACGCCCGTGCTCCCGCCTATGAGTATGATGTCCGCCCCTCCCTCGTCAGCGTTGCGGGCGGTCTTTATCGCATCGGCCGGCGACTTGTAGTCGAGCGGGTCGATGAGGGCGAAGAGCAGGCCTTTTTTCGTAGCCAGCTCCTCGTGTATATAACGCTCCACCTTGCCCTCCATAAGCACCACCAATCATGCGATAATGTTCCTGAAAATATGCTTGAATAGCCCCGGTTTTATCATCCGCGTCGGGCGGTCCATGTGGCCGTGGCCTGACAGATAGCCATCGAGATTCAGCTTCTTAAGCCTTCTGCCGAGGGAGGCTAGCTGTGCATCCCCGAGGCCGGCAAGGTAAGTGCGCAGGGCTGAGTGGATGGATAAGTCCAGGCCGAACCTTGAGCGCCATTCGCGCTCGTAGCGCTCCGGGTCGGTTGCGAGTTTCCCTGCAAGGGCCGCACAGTTGCCCCCGAATATCACGCCGCCCCCGGTCGTCGCCTTGACCTGGCCGGCCGCGTCTCCGGCGAGCAGTATGTTCTTCCGGCCGGCGCGGATGCCGGTCTTGCGCCTGACCGATATCGGGATGCTTGCGCCCCTTGGCTTCACGAGCGCCGCGGGAACGCCCTTGCGCCTCAGCAGGCCGCGCCAGGCTTCCTGCAGGTCTTGCCCCATCGCCACCCCGACGCCAAGCTCGGCGCAATATTCGTCATGCGGTATTACCCAGCCGAAGAAGCCCGGGAACATGCTTTGCGAGAGGAATACCTCCACTATGTCAGGCTCTGCCGCACGGTACGGGACGGTTGCCTGGAGGGTGGCCGCATAACGCGCGATTTTCGGGAAGCGGAAGTGCCTCGCGACTGACGAGAGCGGCCCGTCGGCCCCGATGATGTTGTCCGAACGGAACGAATCGGTAACGCGCTCGCCGAAATTCACCGCGGCGCCCTCCGCCTCCGCCCGCGCGGCAAGCTCCTGGTCGATGGCCGCCCTGTCGCAGACGAAGCCGACCGCCTCATCGCGCCTGATTGCCAGCTTCTCCCCGGCAAGGTAGATGTCGGCTCCCCGCATCTGGCGGATTACGAAGCGCTTATAGTCCATGAAGCCGGAGAGCGACTCCAGGCCGTCCTTGGAGAAAAGGCCGGAGCAGTTCTCGGGGAGGCCGCTCACGGCATGCTCCTCGGATACGATGACGTCGTGGCCGCTCCTGCACGCGCTGATTGCTGCAATCGAGCCGGCCGGCCCTGCCCCTACGACGTGAATTTTGGCCATGGTCTGATATCTCCGGAAGTGTTTATATTTTCCTGCCCGCGAGAGCGATGAGGGCGATGAGTATTACGAGCAGGGATGCCGGGATGCAGAGGCCCTGCGGCGCCCTGCCGCCTTCCAGGCGCTCGAGGCCCGGCTTTACCGTCTCCCCGTCCACCGCGTCGTTGAATGATGCCGTGACCGGCACGTCGTAAAGGAATCCCTCCTCGAAAAGGGAGTAGTTGAGGCCCCGGTAGAGGCGGAGTTTCTCAGACGGGCGCAGGAGGACGACGGACGGCTCCTGCCCGCCGAAGCCTTCCGGGGCAAGAAGCGAATACGAGCCGAACACGTATTCGTCGCGGGAGTTGTCGATAGTCGTCTCGGCCACGTAGGTGTCGATGTCCACGTCCAGCGCAACCGCCACCCCCTTAGGGTCCGCGTCGTCGAAACTGACGCTGACGCTGTCTGTAGCCGATATGTTCGCGTCCTTGTCGCGCGAGAGGAGGAGGTCGTAGGCCTGCGACTGGTCGTCCCCCTTCTGTATGGCCACGTGGCTCGTGTCGAGTATTCCCACCTGGCCGAAGGTGGCGTCCGCCGGGAGCCACCCGTATCCCGGGACCAGTATCTCGGCCCAGGCGTGCGGCTGCCAGGACGCCCCCATGACGTAGCCGCTCACATATCGCGTCTGGAAGCCGAGCGAGCGCGCCATGGATATCAGCAGGTGGGCGTATTCCACGCACACGCCGCGCCTCTCGGCATACACCTCCCTTGCCGATTTCACCTTGCCCCAGTAGCTTATGTCGTACTCGACATTGTCGTGCACCCAGTTCACGAGGTCCCGGACGGTCAGCAGCGCGGACTCCTCCCGCGCGAGCCTCCGGGCCTGGAACGAGATGTCTTCGTCCGCGGCGGTCAGGTTCGTGCCCGGGATGCCCTTGCGTGGCAGCGCCGGGTCGGAGGATATCTGCGTATCGTAATCCACGTCCACTATGGCAATCGCCCTGAGACTTGCGCTCCCGTTGCCATTGTACCCCAGGCGCACGGTGCCGTTCTCGTCCGTGAAGACGTCCATCTGCGGCTCGGTCGTTATCGAGACTACGCGCTGGTTGCTGTCGTTGACCACCAGGGCGCCGCTGAATTCGTATGGGGCGCCGCTTTCCACGTCCCAGGACCTCTCGACGATGAGCCTGGAATAGCCGAAGCTGGCAGGATGCGCGAACGGAAGCAGCAGCAGGAGCAGGAGTGCCGCCTTCATGGTTTCCCGCGCAGGGAGCGCATGCGTGCGACCTTGGCCTCAAGGAGCGACTTTTTGCCGATGTCACTGCGGTGCCAGACCGGCCCGCGGATGTGCCTGCACCCTTCTTCTGCCACCCTTTCGGCTTCCTCGAGAGACCCTGCCCTGCCGAGAACGCCGAAAGCGCGGGAGCCGGTCGTGAGTATCCTGCCGCCCTTTTCGTACACTGAGGCGTAGTATAGCTTCGCGCCGCTGTCTTCTATGCCCCGGGCGTCTATCTCCACCGGCGCGTCTTTCACCGGCTTGTCCGGATAGCCCTCCGGCACGAGATACTTGACTACGGTCGAGTCGTCAAGGAAGCGCGGGGGGCGGAGGTCGCCCTCGGCCATCGACAGGAAGACGTTGGAGAGGGAGTCCTGCAGGAGGGCGAGCACGTTCATGGCCTCCGGGTCCCCGAAGCGGGCGTTGAACTCTATTACCTTCACGCCGCCCGCGGTCAGGATGAACTGGCCGTAAAGCACGCCCCTGAAGGGGACGCCTTCCTTTTTCATCGCGTGTATCACGCCCTGGAGGATTTTCTTCGCCTCCTCCAGCTCGCCGCTTTCCATGAAGGGGAGGCGCTCGCCCGATGAGTAGCTGCCCATGCCGCCCGTGTTGGGCCCCAAATCTCCTGCATACGCGCGCTTGTGGTCCTGCACGGGAGGCATCGCCGCTATGCGGGAGCCGTCCGAGAATCCCTGGAGCGTGAATTCCTCGCCGACCAGCTTCTCCTCGATTAGGACCTTTCCGTCCTTCCTTATGAGGCTCTCCGCGTATTCCACCTTCTCGTCTATGTGATTGAAGTGGTCTCCGCTCACCTTGACGCCTTTTCCTCCCGTGAGGCCGAGCGGCTTGACCGCGACCTGGCCGAAATCCGATATCGCGCGGCGGGCATTGCCGGAATCCGTTACGACCGCGTGCCGCGGCTGCCCCTTTATCCTGTGCCGCTCCAGGAGATTCCGCATGAAGGACTTGTCCCACTCAATCCGGGCCGCCGCCTTCAGCGGGGAGGCGACGAGCATGCCCGCCTTCTCGAGGACGTCGCTCACCCCTGCGGCGAGCACGGCATCCGGGCTCGCGAAACCGAGGTCGAACCCGCGCCCGGAAATGGCCTTCGATACCGCCTCCGCGTCCTCGATGTCGCAGAGCCAGTGCTCTTTCGAGAGCTGGGCTATGGCCGGGTTCTTCTTGGACATAAGCGCATATAGCTCGCAATCCCGTGCCAGGTGCTCGGCTATGGCATGCTCCCTGGCACCGTTCCCGACAAGCAGCACTTTCATAAGGAAACCCTGGAGAAAAGAGGGGGCTAAAGCCTATAAATGCCTTTCTTGTTCCCGCCAAGGAGCTCTGAGAAGGTATCGGAGAACGAGCGCTTGAGCGGCTGCTTCACCAGGAACGAGCGCACCGTCGGATAGTGGCGGATGAGCTCGAAGGTGAAGATGTACTGGCTCATCTGCGGCTCTTCTGCGGCATCCCGTCTCCGGCTTCCGGCCTCCGGCCCGGATTTTCCTGCCATCTGGACCCCCGCGCCCGGACCTCCGTTTCCGCCCCTTCTTCTGCGCCTGCTCATTCGAAGCGCCTCCTGATGTATCCTTCCTTGATGAGCATGTTCAGGCCGTCCTCGGCCCGCGTCACGGCGACGGAATGCGCCTTCGCGAACTCGCGCACGTCAATCGTTCCGCCGTGGAGCTTTATCCAGTTGTAGAGCGTCTCCTTGAGCAAATCGTCGCCCATGCCGGAAAGCTGGGCGAGCTTCTTCTGAACCTCGTCCCTCTTCCTCTCGCACTCGAGCAGGAGGCGGGTGTTGGTCTCCCCGGAGCGGACCAGGTCGTCGTATTTGGTGCTCATGTCGTTGTAGCGCGCCTGCAGCTCGGAGAGCTGCGTCGAGAATTCCAGCGCGTCCCGGTCTATTATCTTCGAGGTCTCGGAGAGCAGGGCGTTGATGTGGGTGAATATGCCGGTCGGGCGCACGTCGTAGTAGTCCTCCGCCACCTGGAGGATGTTGAGGAACGTCGGCATCAAATCCAGCAGCCTCGCGATGCGGCTCCTCTTGGCCGAGAAGCTGTAGAGGAAGACGACCGAATCCTGCCTGAACTCGACCCGGTACTCCAGGTACGGCTTGCCCTGCAGGTCGGTCCCCTTTATCTTCTCCACAGAGAGCGTTCCCTTCCCGTACTGTATCCTCGTGAAGCCGAGGCCCGAGAGAAGCGAGGCCAGGCCCTTCAAGGGCTTCTTCTGCGCCGCCGGAACTGTGATCGTCTCTTCCGCCATATGAGTTTTCCCCCTTATCAGACGTGTCCGTCCTCGAGGACCACGTTGACCACGCCCTTCGTTGCCTTCCTCATCCGGACAAGCGAGAACACGCGGATGAGGTTCTTCTCGTCAATGCCGAGCTGCCTCAGGAACGAGATTATGGAGGGCTTGGAGTATCCGAACTTCTCCAGGACCGCGACGAGCTGCTCCCCGTCGAGGAGGCCGTCGCCCTTCTCGAACTCGCCCTTGATGAGGTTGAGCTGGCTCTCGTTCAGGCCGATTTCGTAGAGCATCCTGACGAACTGCTCGCGCTCGATTTCCACTATCATCTCCCCACCTCTTATCTTGTATATGAGGAGAGGCTCCTCGCCGTCAATTTTTTCCATGAGGAAGGTCATGACACGCGACTGCCTCTCCGCGAAAATCATGTTCACGGCCGCGTCTCCGACGCCGAACTTGGAAATCTCGCCGTCTATGAAGTCGGAGTAGCCGATGGAGTTGCGGACGTAGTCCCGGTATTCCTTGAGTATCAGCCTTAGGACGAACACCGTGCCGATGTTGCTGAATATCGTCTTGTGCATGTCGCTCGGGTTCTGCGTCGCGATGACGAGGGAAAAATTATACTTGCGGCCCTCGCGGACTATGGTTATGACGTCGCTTCGCTCGTCCTGCGCGATTTTCCACGCCTCGTCCAGCACCACGAAGAGGCGGACGTGCTTGTTGTCCTTCTGCATGCCCTCGGCGCGCATCAGCTCCTTGATGTACTGGAGTATAGTGAGGCCTGCAAGGCTCCTTATCTCCTCGCTCGGCAGGCCGTGCAGGTCGATGCAGACGAGGCCGCTGGTGGTCAGCTTCCCGATATCCAGCGTCGATGAGCCGGCGAAGAAGTCCGTGCCCTCTGCGGTGAAGCGCTTGAGCAGGCGGGCGGCCTTCCTCTTGTTGCTCCTCTCGAGCACATGGACGACATGCGCGAGCGTCGGCCTCTCGCATTTCCCGTCATAGCAGAGCTCCTCCAGGGCCTCCTCGACCTCCTGCTTTCCGAGCTTCCTCTGCGCCCGCGCCTTCTCCAGGTTCATGGCCTTGACCTGCTCCTTCAGGGTCGGTTTCTGGCTTCCGGACCTGTAGTAGACGTATTCGAGGGCTTCCTCTATCTCGTCCCTCTCGTTAGGGTAGCTTTTCAGGTCGAGGAGGATGTCGAGCGCCGAGATTATCTGCTTTATCCTGCTCCGCTTGGGAAGGCCCGCAAGGTCGAGTATGTTCAGCTTCTCCTTGGACAGGTCTATGACGCGGCCCCCGGCCTGTGTCACCCACTCCTTGTACTCGCCCACCCAGTCCAGGATGATGGCGTTCGTGTCCCAGATGAGGGAGGCCCTCGTGAGGAACGTCTTCACTGTGTAGGATTTGCCCGAGCCGGTTATGCCTATTATGGCGAGGTGCGGATTGATGAGCTTGCTCGGGTCCCAGAAGACCGGCGTGCGCAGGAACCTGGTCTTGCCGATGTACACCCCCTGCGACGGAAGCGAGAGCAGGAGCTCCTTCCTCGGCTCAGGAGGGTGCACGAGAATCATCTTGCGCGCAATCTCCTTGGAGAGCATGTATGATGGCTTCATTGAGACTTTTCCTCCGATGAAACGACAGATAAAAGTTTCATCAAAACTTCATGAGGCATGTCGAGAGTAAGTATCTCGTTGGCGGTATATAAACGTTATGCTCCGGAAATAACGTCCTGGCGTCGGTGGTTCCCAGTTCCCGGTTCTCGGTTCCGGGAGGAACCGGGAAACTTGCGGTAGCAGCCGTATGGTTTCCGGTCTTGGAAGCTTGGTTTCCCGTTTGGGGTTCTGGAATACCGGCATCCGGATTCCTGTTTCCAGGCTGCAGTCTCGGGTTCCCGGTTTCCGGTCCCGGTTTTTTCGCTAACTGGCCCGTTTATAACCTTTTCTTACATATATTATAACGAATAAAATGGGGAAAACCTATTCCGAGATAGATAATGAGATACTTCAGTATATCCGCTCATGCAACGGAATCCCCAGCGCTCATACTCTCAGCAAAGATGGCGGAGGACCGATGGCGTGTGGCCATCACATTATCTCGGAGCGCCTGAAGGAAAATCCGGGGCTTCAGAAGGCATTGGAAGAAAAGGGCATCTCGTTCGTTGAAGCCTGCGATAGGGCGGTCTTCGACAGTGAAATTACCTCTCATCGATGGGTAAACGCGTCTGGGAGGATTAGGGGTGCCATAGACTTGCGCCTTGACAGGCACATCCTCGAGGCAATCGAATCATACGATGGGATTCCAAGTGTTAAAAATCTCAGCAAAGAGGGCAAGGGGCCGCTCGAATATAGTACTAAGCTAATCGGGGACCGGTTATTGAAAAATCCACTGCTCCGGGAGGCGTTGGAAGAGAAAGGCATTGCGTTCGTTGAAACCTGCGAGAGGGCGGTCTTCGACAGGGAATTTATCTCTGGAAGGTTAAAACAACCGCGAAAAAAAGTAAGGATTGCCATAGACCGGCGCCTTGACAGCCATATCCTCGAGGCAATTGAATCATACAATGGGATTCCGAATGCAACAAACCTCAGCAAAACCAGCGGAGGGCCGCTTGCATATGATCCGGTGACAATCTTGGGACGCCTGAAGGAAAACCCGGAACTCAAGAAAGCGTTGGAAGAGAAAGGCATTGCATTCGTTGAAACCTGCGAGAGGGCGGTCTTCGACAGGGAATTTATCTCTGGACGGTGGACCAGAGCAACAGGGAAAATAAACGCTGCCATAGACCGGCGCCTTGAGAGCCATATCCCCGAGGCAATTGAATTATATGACGGGATTCCCAACCCCCACAATCTCAGCAGACACAATGGAGGGCCGCTTGAATACAGCGCAACAACAATCTCAAGGTATCTGAAGAAAAACCCGGAACTCCAGAAGGCATTGGAAGAAAAAGGCGCGGCATACGTTGAAACCTGCGATAGGGCGGTCTTCGACAGGAATATTACCTCCAAACAGTGGACAGGCGCGATAAGGAAGGCAAGGGTGGCGATAGACAAGCGCCTTGACAGGCACATCCTCGAAGCAATCACATCTTTCGATGGGATTCCCGCTGCAGGAAATCTCGGCAAAGAGGGCGAAGGGCCGCTTGCATATAGCCTGAAACTAATCTCTCACCGGCTAAAGAAAAATCCGGGGCTCCGAAAGACTCTGGAAGAAAAAGGCGTAATATTTGTTGAAACCTGCAACAGGGATATTTTCGACAGGGAACTTACCTCCGCTCAGTGGACAAGTACGACAGGAACGGCAAGTGCGGCCATAGACCGGCGCCTTGACAGGCACATCCTCGAAGCAATCACATCTTTCGATGGGATTCCCGCTGCAGGAAATCTCGGCAAAGAGGGCGAAGGGCCGCTTGCATATGGCCCGGAGATAATTTCAAAGCGCCTGAAGGAAAACCCAGGGCTTCAGCAGGCATTGGAAGAGAGGGGCATAGCGTTCGTTGAATCATGCGACAGGGCAGTCTTCGACAGGGAGTTTACCTCCAAACATTGGATAAGCACGAAAGGAAACGCAAGGGCGGCCATAGACCGGCGCCTTGACAGGCACATCCTCGAAGCAATCACATCTTTCGATGGGATTCCCAGTGCAAAAAATCTCAGCAACGCCAACGGAGGACCCCTTGCATATAGCCCGGGGACAATTTCGGAGCGCCTGAAGGAAAACCCGGTGCTCAGAAGGGCCTTATACTCTAAAAGAGGCCTTACCGAAGATCGCATAAACGCACTTGAGATAGAGCAGGAGAACCCCTCCCCCGCGCTCATTGAAAGTATCAAAAGGAGGCTAGCCAACACAAGGGTCTTCAGGGAAGCCCTCGCCATCCTGAGGCAGTTCAGGGAGCTTCTTGGTAACAGAAAAACGCTTGAGATGTCATTCTACCCTGAACCCCTGGGAAAGGCTGCGGATATGCTGGGCATCCAGCTAGTGCACAGGTATATCAAGGCGCACGAGGTGAAAAAGGCCGGTTTCAGGGTGGAAGGGGAATTCGATGCCATCGCCATGATACAATTCTGCCACCGCCTCACAACCGAAGCGCTGGCAAATGTGTTCAACGAAGCGAACAGGATTCTGGTGGAAACCGGCACGGTGCTTGTTTCCCTGCCGGTCGAATATTCAAGAACTGCCCACTTCAAGACGCAGGTGCAGTATTTCGGATTCGAGATCATTGCCGAAGGGACGCTATATACAAGCACCTTGACCCTGGAAGAGCTTGCCGGACTCGGCGTGGAAGAGCCGGTGCGGCTCAAACAAAAAATTGAGCAGGCCACTAACCTGATGGTGTTCGTTAAAACGCGGCCGGCAGTAGGGAAAGAGCTGGATGGATTCGTCCTTGCGAAACCTCCTGGTGGGAACGGGGGTTTCGTCCCTTCGATGGGGGAGATAGACACGCCGCTTTATGCGCTTCTGGAGCTTTCATCGGCTTTCCAGAAAAGGACCGCGGGTCTGGATGAAGCATTCATGCTTTCGGTCCTTGCCGATTCGGGGTATGACGAGCGGCATGTCGTCGGCTATGACATGGACCGGAAAACGCCGAGAACAGTCGAAGTCTGGTCCTCCGAAAAACCGGTCCTAGAAAATCCTGAACTTGGCGAGCTTTCAGTCAAGCTGCTTGACAAGTCATTCAGGGAGAGAATCTTTGTGCGTCCCGGCCATCTGACCAGAGTGCCGGCCAGGATTGTGAGGAATGCCCTGGGCTGAACACGAATCGCAATCCCCTCAAAATAGCGCGTCCTTTATCTCTTCCTGCGTGGTCGGGAAGAAATACTCCCACTCGAAGCATTTGAGCATCTCTATGTCCGAGAGGTCGCGTATGTCGCACCCCAGCGAGCTGGAAAGGATGGTCTTCAGTTCCTTGGCCTGCCTGCTCACGCGCCCCAGGGCCTCGTCGCGCGTAAGCCCGAATGCGGTCGTCGATGCGAAAGCCACTATCTCCACGGGCCTCTCGCCCTGCGTGATGCGGTCCAAGAGGCGGTTCCAGTAGGCCAGTTCGCGGTCCATCCTCATGCTCTCGTCCGCCGCGAGCTTGGCCTCCTTGGCCTTCTTCGCCTCGACGACCCCGCGCTTGGTCTTTATCTCCTCTATATGCCTGGACAGGTCGAGGGTGCTTATCATGAGCGTAACGCGGACGATGTACTTGAGCGAGCTCACAGCCTTCTCGAAGGAATCGAACATCGTCCTCTTCTCGTCCTGGCTCTTGTCCATCGAGCTCTCGTAGAAGCGCACTTCCAGGAACCTGGTCGCGTAGTAGCCGCCCTCGGTCTTCTTGATTATGTAGTCCCTGGTGGGCGGAACTTCGTACCCGCCGCTGTGCACCTCCACGATGTTGGTGGCCCGGGTGAAGAACGGGATTAGCAGGTAGCCGTATTTCCAGAGCAGCAGCGTCATGAAGAAGAACACGGCCGCGATGACCGGTAGTATGGGGTTGCCGTAAACGAGCGATATGACGACGGCCAGGATGCCTCCCAGGAGGGAGGCCGCGGTGACGGCCCTGTTCATGAACATATACCTCACTTTGTGTTGTCGTCTTTAAAATTCAGATGGATGCTATCGTCCGGAGGCCTATTTCGCTGCCGAGGATGTTGGCCAGCTCCTTCACGAAAACGATGGATATCACGAGAGAGAATATGGGCGCGACGACCGCGTAGAGCGACGTCTTCGAGATGGCGTTGCTGTTGCTCTGCACGGCCACGGTGATGTCGCCGGTGAAGTCGAAGGTCATGTTCTGCGTCACGTTCGAGGTCATGTTCTGTGCCTGCAGGAAATCGTCGCACGCGGTCGTGGTGTTCGTCACGTTGGTCACGTTGGTTATGTTGAAGGCGTGGGGGTTGCAGCGCATGCTCAGGATGTCCAGCTTCGCGGCGATGGCGTAGTTGTCGTTCAGGTCTATGAGCGGCGCGGTCGCGTAGAAGGTGTTGTTCGTGAAGTTGCCCATCGTGAGCGCGGCCCGCTCCACGTCCGGCTGGGGGTTTGGGAACACGAGTATGAACGTCGGGTAGAATATGTAGAGGCCGATGGCGAGGGCTATCAGGAACCCGCCGACCTTGCGCGTGGCGAACAGCGTGCGCAGGACGAGGCCGACCGGGAACAGCAGCCCGAGCGCGTTCTGCGAGATGAAAAGCGCAATCTGGGTGTTCAGCTCGACGAGTATCATGAGCCAGTTCAGGGAAAGGAGCTGGAGGGAGAGGCTGTCAGAAACCGGGCCGAGGTTCGCGAACGGGGCCACCGCGAACTGCCCGAAGTCGAGCGAGAGCCCCTGGTAGTAGCCGATGAGGTTGAGCGTCCGGAGGAGCTCCTGGAGCATGACGAACAGCGAGTCGTTGAGGCCCTGCATGGTGCATGTGAGCTGGGCGATGACGTTGCCTTCCTTGCATGATTCCCCGACGACCTCGGAGCTGACCAGACCGACAAGCTCTATGACGGCAGCAAAAGAGCCGATGATGGCCGCGTTTATGATGGATTGCATGAGTTCCTCCACGCCGAACAGCTCGAGCTTCTTCCAGCCGAATGCCCTGCCAACGCCCCAGAGGATGCCGGCAAGCGCGATGGAGGCCGTGACCACGAACACGGCTATCTCTATGCCAACGAAGGATTCTGCCATCGGAGGAGATGGTTATCCTAATCTTAAATAGTTTGCGCTATCCGAACGTGAACGTGTAGAGGCGGAAACCCTTCCCGCGGACATTCATCACGAGAGTCTTCTCGAAATAGCCCTCATCGTCCACGATTTCGTAGAGCCGCTCGTCCGTTACGTTGAATTCCGCCCTGCCGCCCTCCAGTATCCCGTCCGAGCCGATGACTTCGGCCTGCGGGACCGTGCCGTCCAGCGTGATGGTAATCGTCGAGTTGCCTTCTGCGACGATGTTCACGTTCTTGGCCCTGTATACGAGGACGACCACCCCCTCGTCCGAGGCAAGCTCCACATACTCGGGCCCGCTCTTCCATGTCCCTTCAAGGTAGGCTGCATGCGGCTGGAACGAAGCGGGCAGCGCATAGTCCGCAGTCTCGCCGGGCCTGAGGCCGCCGATGTTGCCGATGTCCTGCCCGCGCGGGAGCGCGTACGAGTACCCGAGGTATATCTCCGGCGTCGTGAAGCCGGCCGGCGTCCTCTCTGTGATGTTTTCCGAGACCAGACCGCCCATCTCTGCCTTCGCGTCCCTCTCTGCAAGCAGCTTTTGTATCTCCGTCTCGGTCTCCTCGTACCCGCCCTCGCCGATGTGGTCGTAGCGTATGAAGCCGTCGGAATCGATGAGGTATTTGTGCGGCCAGAAGTGGTTGCCGTAGGCCTGCCACGTCGAGTAGGAGTTGTCAAGCACGACCGGGTACTTGATGCCGAATTTTTCGGCCGCGGCCAACACGTTCGGGTAGTCCTTCTCGAACTCGAACTCCGGCGTGTGGACGCCGACGATTACCAGCCCCTTGTCGCGGTATTTCTCGTCCCATGCCGTGAGATACGGAAGCGTCCTGATGCAGTTGATGCACGAATAGGTCCAGAAGTCTATCAGGACGACCTTGCCTTTTGCATCGGCCAGGCTGAAGCCTTCCGGCGCGTTGACATAGCCCTCGATGCCTGAGAGCTCAGGCGCCTTTTGGTAAAGGCCGGATTTGGCAGGGCCTTCCGCATCGGCGCTCCCGGGCGGAAGCGCGGACGGCCGCAACGACAGGAGCAGCAGGATTGCCGAGGCTATCAGGAAGAGCACGATTGCGAGCGCGATGGGATTTTCGGCCTTTATCATAAAATCACTGGAGCAGGAAGTCGTTCAGGAAGCCAAGGTTCGCTATCAGCGGGAGCGAGCCGGTGAAGACGAGGATGCCGAGCGCGATGATGATTATGCCGAATATGACGTTCAGCCACTTCAGGTACGGGCCGATGAGCTTTATCGCGCCGGCAGCCTGCGAGACGAAAAGGCCGGCCAGGAGGAACGGGATGCCGAGGCCGGCCGAGTATGAAAGCAGGAGGGGGAACGCTGAGGCCGGCTCGGTCGCTGCCAGCGTGAGTATCGTGCCTAGAGCCGCGCCGACGCAGGGCGTCCAGCCGACCGCGAATGCCGCCCCGAACAGGAACGAGGTCAGGTAGGGCACCGACGTGGGCTTCAGCCTGAGCCTCCGCTCGGTCTCGAGTGCCTCTATTCGTATGAGGCCGGTCATCGTCAGGCCGAAGACGATTATCATGAGGCCGCCGACATAGCCCAGGTATGTCTGTATGCCGTATGCTGCGCCCCTGAGGATGCCCTGCAGGAGCACGCCGAGGAGCGAGAAGACCAGGGAGAACCCCAGGACGAAGAAGGCGCTGGAGAGGAATATCCTGGCGCGCTGCGTCGCGGAGTATTCCTTCTGCACTGCGGTCCCTGCAAGGAAAGTCAGGTAGGCCGGAACGAGCGGAAGGACGCAGGGGCTGAGGAAGGAGACAAGCCCGGCGACAAGAGCGACTAGAATCGTTACCTCGGCCATATCGGGCTGAATGCGCGGCGCGGAAATTTAAAACTTCAGCATGTGAATTAGTTTTCTTCCGAGGGCCACGAACGTGGTCGTGCCCCGCAGATAAAGCGCGGCCTTGCGGGTCCTGAGTTTAGGGTTCCCGGTTTTGAGCGCCTTGATAAGGGCTTTCGGATTCCCGGGGTCGAAGTCGGGCAGCTCCGCATATGTATGGCCGAACTCCATCAGGAAATGAGAGTCGCTCCCGCAGGCTTTGGGGAGCTTGTGCTCTTCTGCGAAAGCCGCAGCCCTCGCATTGAACGACTCCAGCGGGCAACGCGCGTTGAAGGCCTCGATTATGTCGAGCTTCCGCGCCTCCCTCTTGGAAGGAACGACGCCCTTGCGCGACTTGTCGTACATGTGCGGGAGGTAGGCGAGGCCGCTCTGTGAATGGATTTTGTCTATTGCCTCCATGAAGGGCGTGTTCTTGGCTATCGGCTCTGAAAGATAGAGGCCGATGAGGTCGCCCCTGTCGGTCCTTATCTCCTCGCCAGGTATGAAGTCGGTTTTCAGCGAGCGCAGCTCCCTGTGCGAATCCATGTTGTTGTGCTCGGTAATCGCCGGGATGACTCTGCACTCACGGGATTTTTTGGCAAGGGCCTTCGGCTCGATGAGCGCGTCTGTGGAGTATTTCGTGTGGACGTGGAGGTCTATTTTCATGATACGGCACCCGCCTTTTCCAGGGCCTCAATCAGCCTGTCCGCAAGCTTCTGCCCTTCTTTTTGCGATATTTTTCCCTTCACCATCATGCGCCCGCTACCATAAACGCTTATGGAGCATCCTTCGAGCCGGACGAGCAGGACCACCGCGCTGCTGCCCACCACTTCTCCCAGCCTGGAGAACGCCTTCTCGGCCTTCTTCAGGTCTATCCTCTTATCCTGGAGCTTTATCTCTATGCCTCCGGCAGTCGTGCAGGGCTCGACCACGTAGTATTTCATCCGAGCTTCGCCCTCCAGAAGACGTCCTTCCTGAAAAGGTCGAAGAATAGCGCCTGCGGCGCCTTAACGAACGGCTTTTTTAGAAGGACGCTCGCGGCCTGCGAGGCGGCAAGCGTGCCGGCAAGGGACGCGGCCGGGCAGATGATGCTCGAGCAGCGCCCGTAAGCCTCTAGGGCGCCCGTGTCCGGCGGAAGCTGGAAAGCCTTCTCGAATCGGTAGGACGTGAAGACGCTGACGATGCCGCGGCTCCCCTGCGCCGAGGAGAAGACGTAGGGGAGCTTGGCTTTCCTCGCCGCGCGCGCCATGAGAAGCTTCGAGCAGATATTGTCCGTCCCGTCAAGCACGATGTCCGCGCCGCGCAGGCTGGAGCTCTCGTCGAATTTTTCGCGCGTCTCGAGCCGTATGCCGTTGTTTATGGCCTTCGCGCGCGCCAGTGCCGCATGCACCTTAGGCATGTCCAGGAATTCCTCCGTGGCCAGGGGCTGGCGGTTGAAGTTTGAGAGCTCGAAGCGGTCGTGGTCGAAGACGAGAAGCCGCTCCGCACCCATGCGCAGGAGGTTCTCGAGCATGAAGCCGCCGGTGCCGCCGAGGCCGACGATTGCAAAGCGCGCCTTCCTTATCCTGGCCTGCTCCCTTTCCGAAAGCGGGTTCCTGAGGAATTTCTCCCCATAGAGGCTCATAGCTTACCGAACCCTTGCGAGCGCGCGTCCCTCTCTTTCGGGGCAGGCTCGTCCTTGGCGTTTATCTTCTCCCGTATCTTCTTCAGCTCCTCCTTCTTCACGCCGCCGGTCTGGAGCGCGGTCAGGTTGCGGAGCACTTCCAGCCTGCGCTGGACGTGCGGGTCGATTGTCCTCTCCCGGATTAATCCAAGGTGGGTTATGACATAAAGCGCGGTGGATACGCCCGTGAAAATGAGGATTATAGTCCCGACTTTGCCCAGGTCGGATTTGGGGGTGAAATCACCATATCCTACGGTGGCCAGCGTTACCGTGGTGTAATAGGCGGCGTCGAGGAAATTCCAGCCCTCGACGTAATGGAAGAACAGGACGGAAACCGCATAGATTATCGACAGTATGACAAGCGGGATGATGAGCGGCTTGGTCGTCGAATTCGGCATGAATACTGTTTTTTTCTATACGTTTATTTAATCTTATATGTGATTCCGCCCCATGGACTTCTTCGTCGAATGCCTGGGCGCGTCGCGCGAGGTGGGGCGGAGCGCGTTCCTTCTCCACACCGACAGGAACGTCATGCTCGATTATGGCATAAAGATATTCGACGAGAGCGGCAAGGCGAAGTTCCCGCTTGAGACGCCTCTGAAGCCCGACATGATGGTGCTCTCGCACGCGCACCTCGACCACAGCGGATGCCTCCCGGCGCTCTACAACCAGGACACGAAACCCAAAACCCACAACAACCTGATTTGGTACTCCACGCCCCCGACGAAGGACATCTGCGAAATCCTCTGGGCGGATTCCATGAAAATCATGGGCGACGGGCTCCCCTACCGCCTGCCGCACCTGAAGAAGGCGATGCGGAGCTGGGACCCGCTGTTATATGACCACCCCATACGGAGCGGCGAGACGACAATTGCGCTTCATGACGCCGGCCACATCAGCGGCTCGGCCATGGTCGAGGTGGAATACCGCAACAAGAGCCTGCTTTATACCGGAGACTTCAAGTGCGAGGACACGCTCATGCACCGCGGCGCCAAGGCCCCGGACGGAGTGGACATCCTTGTTATGGAGAGCACCTACTCGAAGCGGGAGCATCCGCCGAGAAAAGAGATAGAGGAGAAGCTGATGGAGGAGATATACGAGACGCTGGAGGGCGGCGGCAACGCGCTCCTGCCCTCGTTCGCGCTCGGCCGCACGCAGGAGCTGGTAGCGCTCATCCGCGCCTATGACAAGGAGGTCCCCGTGTTCGTGGACGGGATGGGGCGGGACATCACGAAGGTGTATCTCCAGTATCCGAAGTACATTCGGGACGCGGAATCGTTCAGGAAGGCCGTGCGCAGCGTCACCATGGTCGGCTCTGTGGCGGACAAGAAGGCGGCGACAAGGGAGCCCTCGGTCATAATATCCAGCGCGGGCATGATGAACGGGGGCCCCATCCTGAACTACATGTTCAATGCGAACAGCGACTCGAAGCTGATATTCACCGGATACTGCGTGGAAGGCACGAACGGCTGGCTGCTCCAGAACAAGGGATGCATAATGAAGGACGACCAGGAGCTGCAGATTGATTTGCCAGTGGAATACCTGGATTTCTCCGCGCATGCCGGGCGCAGCGACATACTTTCTTTCATAAAGAAGGCGAACCCTGAGAGAATCCTGCTCGTCCACGGTGACAAGCCCGAGGAGTTCGCGCAGGAGCTCGGGGAGGAGCATGGTTTTGATGCCTTGGCTCCGCTGCCAGGGGAAAGGGTAATGCTTTAACGCTCTCGAAGCGGCAGGGAGGCGTTATCCCTCCCGAACTTTGGGAAGCCTGAAAGAAAATTGCTGGTATGGAAAAAGCCAAAATCGTAAATCTCCCGTTTCTCTATGCGCCCATCCAGAGTGCCTGCTATCTTATGGCCCGTGGCTTTTCCTATCCCTAAACTGCAGTATTCCCCTTGAACAAAATCCGGATCTTTGATTCCGCTATACCCGCAGCTGGCCATGGCCGCCCGTCCGTAAGGAAGCCGCAGGGTCAGGCTGGCGCTCCTGAGGCTGTGATTATTCGTGCAGCTTATAGTGGGGCTCACTCCTGATGCGCATGAGCCGAAAATGGATGCTGTGAGGACTGTGGCGCTGAGGAACCGGTTTCTTCCGCTGCCTTTCCTGGCAGGGGCATCGGCAACCTTCGGCTGCCCGGTTTTTGCACTTGTATCCATATGTTAAATCATGGTGCAATGCGATTAAAATGATATGCTTAAACGCCCGCCCCGCTTCTTGGCGGGAGGGTGATGCTCTAGAGCCGTTTCAAAGCATCCTCGGGTTTCACAACCTCCATGCCCCGAAAGGATTCCAGCTTCAGAAGGTGCTCGTCGTAAGAGACGATGAAGTCAGCTCTGGATTCCAGCGCGCCTTCCAGAATCCTGTTGTCTGATGGGTCTTCGCGTATCATATCTATTTTATCGTGCGGAGACACGACGGTTAAAATCCGGAGCAGCATTTCAATACGGGTGTCCGCTCCTTCCTCGCTCAGAGCGAAGTCACGCTTGAGCACTATGCGGTATTCCTGGAGGACGTCGCGGGTCGTGAAGCCGGATGCTGCGGCATCGGCTATCTTGAGCAGCAGATTATACGAACTGCCCTCCCAGAAAGTCGCTGATATGAGCACGTTGGTATCCAGGAAAAGCCGCGGCATCGAGAAGGAGAGCGCACTGGCCATTTTAAGGTGATGGAGGCCGGATTTCCGCGGAAACCATCTGCCTGCGGCTAGCCGCGCCTTTTTGCGCGACGCTTCCGTACGATTTTCGCGGCATCGGCCTCATGAATGCCCAGCGCTTTGACCTTCCCGGAGCCTTCCCGGACCAAGGCGGTCCAATCCCTCTTGAACTGCTCTGCGCTCGGGGTGCGGATTTTCTTCAGGACTATGGTGTCGCCGCTGCCGAACACAGCAAAAACCGTGCCTTCAGCGGCGCTGATTTCCCTGCGGATAGCTGAGGGGATTACGACCTGGCCTTTCGAGGTCATGTGCGTTATCTCGACATCGGACATAGTAAGATATTCTTACTTTCTTACTTATAAGCCTTTCGCTTGACAGCCATCTTCGGGGTTTCGAGGACCAGCATCTCCTCCGGATAAGCAAGGTGCGAGCGAGTGGCCGCGTATGCGCGGAAGAAGGAGCGCATGGCGTCCTGCGCCCTCCAGACCGGCCTCTTGACCTCCGCGAAGAGCTTCTTCTTTTTGACTATGAACTTCGCCTTCCTGTGGCTCTTTTTGAACTGAGCAACGTGCTTTTTCATCTCCAGGGGAGGCCCGGCGACCAGCATTTTTTCCGGGAGGCGGTCCTTTTCCAGTATGATTGCGAGGCGGACCAGGTGCCTGCTGTCGTCGGCAATGATGTCTTTGGGCCCGAATTCCAACAGGTGCGCCCGAAGCTGGCCGAGCATCTTGTGGAGCTGGCCCCAGAGGATGTCGTCCACCACGTCGGGCCGGGGCATCGAGAGCATGAAAAGCTTTCTTTTACGCGAGGCCTTCCCTGCCTGCTCCTCGAACGTCTCGGCCTTGCGGAAGAAGAACGATTCCGAGGGCTTCTTGAGGAATGATTTTGAGAGCGAAACGAAACGCCTGAAATTGGATTCGGAAACGGCAGCCGCCACGTTCCTGTTCCCGTCCGTCGGGTCCACGACCGCGAAGCCGCTGCCAAACCGCTTCAGGGTTTCGGCCTGCGCCTTCTTCCCCGCATGATGGCCGGATATGTCGATGAAAACCGGCTGCTTCCATTTCGATGCGGCGCGCAGGAGCTTCGGGAAGCTTCCGTATCTTATAATCAGGAGCTCGCAGAGATAGCCCGAGAAGCCCTCGATTTTTATCTCGGCCCCGTAAAGCGAGTTCGCCCGGAGGAACTGCTTGAGCAGGAGGACATCCTCGACCATGCCCTTCCTGAGCGAGCGGAGGACGAATCTCGTGTGGAGGACCGAGCGGTCGACCGCGCTCACGCGCTCTGACGCGTCCGCTATCTTGTAAGCCGGGACCAGGTCTATGCGCCTGCCTTCGAAATGGAAGCGCACGTACGGGTGCTCGGCGTAGCTGAGCTGGTAGCCCAGGCCCGGGAACGCGGCCTCCATCACGTCCTTCATGAAAGGCTCGAGCTTTTCCTTGGGCACGGAGCGGTCGAAGAGCACGAAGATGTCGATGTCGCGCTTGTCGCGCAGGAACGTGCGCTTGGCCATGGAGCCGGTGAGGACGACGTCGCACCCTGCCGGGGCGTTCTCCCTCACGTGCGCAATCAGCAGGTCCGCGAAGCCGAGCTCGCGCGAGAGCTCCTCCTGCGTCGGCTTGATCGCGGCTATGGCGCGGGAGAGGATGGTTTTCATATGCGGTCGTTGTGCCGTCCCAGGCAATATTTAAATGCCTAAAGGCGAGGAGTTGCGCAGAAACGAACCGACCAAAAGAGTTCACTACGGGATGAATGACCACGGGGATTGCGGTCCTCTCGCTTTTTTGCCAGCGGAGTAGATATTATAACTTTTCTGATTGAATCTCCCTCATGCGTCTGCACGTCGTCATATTGCTAGCGATATTCCTTCTGGGGTTCGGCTGCCTTGAGGAGAAGGCGTTCCAGGGAGCGAAAAGCGAGCAGCTGACGAACACGCTCGAAGTCGACCTTGACGAGGACGGCTCCTCGGACTACATCGTGTACGACTTCTCGCCATCTTCATACGAGGCCTCCGGCATGAGCGTGCAGAGGCAGATGACGGTCTCTGTCGTGACAAGCGGCGCTTACACGGAGGTCGACCCCAACCTGACCGACGTGGACATGCTTGTTGCCGACCAGAACCTCGAGGAATTCTCGAAATCCAGGATACAGGCGGATGCCGCATGCAGCCAGGCAATAGGCCTCAGCAACGTCGTCTGCTCGGATGTCAGCACGTGCAGCAGGCTCTGCTCGGCCGCCTCCCTGAAATGCAGGAGAATCGCGGACGTCAACGGCGATGCCCTTGCCGGCTCCATGATATCCTATGTCTCATCGAACGGGGAGATACGCAACCTCCTGCTCGACGCGAGGAGGATGGTGCTCGGGCTCAGGACCGCCACAGACGACGAGAGGACGATATTCCTCGGAAAGACGCGCGAGATTATCCACGCGATAGCGGACATAAACTCGAACCCGCTCTACACGAACGGCGACCTTTCCCTCTGCCAGCACTCCGATTACGGAGTCGCGTACCTGCTCGAGGCGGCGAGGAAGGTGGGCAGATACGAGGTCCAGAACACGAGCTACCACTACAAGATGACGCTCTCGGCCAAGCCCGTGCAGAAGGGCGGAAGCGGCCAGCCAGGGACCGAAGTGGCGGGCGTCAGCCTCACGGACAGGATAGCCGCAACCGCGCTCCCTAACCCGAGCGAGGACATCTCCTCCATCCAGCCGTTTTCCGCATCCACCGGCGGCGGCTACGTGACAATCAACTGGAGCTCGGCCAAATCCAGCAAGGAGGGCTACCTGTTCTATTACGAGTTCGAATCCGACCAGCCGCCCGAGGCGCTTCTTGCGGCCATGAGGACGCCGGACCTGAAGGTCAAAAGCGTGAACCTCGCGGTCCTCGCCCCCACGAACGCGATGTTAGGCATCATGCAGGGGGCGACCGGCAACTACTTCATTTCCATGGGCGCGGCCTTCGGGCTGACGCTGGCAGTGCTCCTCCTCATCTACAACGTCCTCGTCCTGCTTTTCACCATGGTGAGCGAGCGGGCCGCGGGCGCAAGCATCACGACAGGGTTCAGGAAGGCGTTCGGAAGGACGGATGTGCGCTGGAAGACGGACATCGTCGTGGCCATCATCTTCCTCGGCGCCGGCTATTACGTGTCGTCCGCGATGGCTACGCAGCCTACGACGACGCCCCCGCTCCTCGAGTCCGTGGATTTCCTGCTCAAGAGCGACATGGGAATAATCGGCATCGCACTCACCTTGGTTGGAGTCGTGATGGCGTACTTCGCCGCGGAGAACATGGCCAAAATCACCATCCTCGAGAAGGCCTATGGCATGGTGATAAGGCAGGAGAAGGACCTGTTCCTTGCCAGGGCGGCCTCCCTCAAGGACAGGATAAAGGAGCTGGAGGCGCTCCTCGAGGAATATACCAAGGACGACTTCGACGTGAGCAAGGAATACGACATCCTGACCGCCATGAAGGCCGAGAAGGTCGACACGCTCGCCAAGGAGATGACGGCAAGGAGCAAGGCCCTCGTAGACGATCATTTGGCCAAGGTCGAGACCGCCATCGGAAGCGTGAAGGAGAGGAAGAAACTGGCTGACGAGAGCTGGCCCAAGTGGAAGGAGAGCATAGGCAAGATGCTCGACGAGCAGGACGAGGTATATCTGTCGTCCCTCGTGACCATACCGGCCTCCCTGCGCTCGTGGGCCCTCGGGCGCTATGTGAAGGAGGCCGGGGCCGAGAACCTGGTTTTCGAGAGGGACGCGGTCAAGAAACGGAAGGTCTCTCCGGAGCAGCTCGTGCAGGATATGATACGCAAGGGGCTGCTCAAGGGCGCCATCGTGATGAAGCAGGAGAAGGTCGTGCTCACAGAGTTCGCAGAGGGGAGCGGGACCGTCATGACCGCGCTCACGCTCAAGCTGACGGCATACCTGCGCTCCATGGCCAAGAACCTGGGGCAGCACCCGCCCCAGTCGTTCGTGGCGGTAGGGGAGAAAAACGTCATGGTGATGATGAAGGGCCGCACCGTGGAATCCATGCTTTTCATCAGCAAGGACAAGTTCAGGGACGCCATCGAGCAGTGGAAGGCCAAGATGAAGCTTTTCGAGGCAGGATGACATGCAGGCATTGAAAGCCCCGGAGGCGCCAAAAGAGCCCGCTACAGGCCGCTTCGCGCCGCTCGAGGAGACGATATCCAGGGTGCCGGCCTACCGGAGCATGCTCCTGGAGGGCCGGCTCGAAGAGGTCGCAGGGATACTGCGGGCTTCCCCGGCCGAGATGGGGGCCGTTGCAGGGCTCGTTTCCGACCAGAACAGCGTGGTCATGCTGAGGGCCGCCGAGGCCATCCGGATGGCCTGCGCAAGGGCCGTCTAGGCGCCCCAAAACATACGAATTTAAAGCCTTTTGAGCAATAGATTTTCACTGAAAAAACTCATTCCTCTACGACGTGGATTTAGCACCGTGGATTAGTGGTAGTAATATGCATGGCGAAACGGGTTATACGGCCAAGGAGATACAGGTCCTTGAAGGCTTAGAGGGGGTCCGCAGAAGGCCCGGAATGTACATAGGGGACACCTACAAGAGGGGCCTCCACCACCTCATCTACGAAATCGTCGACAACTCCATAGACGAGGCCCTCGCCGGCTACTGCAAGAGCATAACAATAACCCTCCGCAAGGACGGCTCCGTGACCGTGGCCGACGACGGCAGGGGCATACCCACGGACAGGCACGCGTCGGGGAAATCCGCCATGGAGGTCGTTTCGAGCTCGCTGCACGCCGGCGGGAAGTTCGAGAAGAAGGCGTACAAGGTCTCCGGCGGCCTCCACGGGGTGGGCATGAGCGTGGTGAACGCGCTCTCGGAATGGATGCTAATCGAGGTCAACAGGGACGGCAAGAGGCACTCCCTGGTATATGCGCGGGGAAAGGTCAAGGAGCCGGTCAAAGTCGTCGGGGACAGCCCGTCCCACGGCACGGTGGTGTCGTTCAAGCCGGACCCCCAGATATTCCAGTCTGCCGATTTCGACTACGAATACCTCAAGGAGCGCATAATGGAGCTGGCCTTCCTGAACAAGGGCCTGCGCATGGCGCTGGAGGACGAGCGGGACGGGAAGAAAGAGGAGTTCCGGTACGAAGGCGGCATAGTGGAGTTCGTCGGGTACCTCAACCAGGCCAGGAACAAGCTCCACGAGCCGTTTTACATCTCAAAGAGGACGGACCATGTGGAGATAGAGGCCGCCATCCAGTACACGGACAGCTACAACGAGATGATATACTCATTCGTGAACGACATCAAGACCATCGAGGGCGGCACGCACATGGTCGGGTTCAGGACCGCCCTCACGCGCGTGGTGAACGACTACGCGAAGTCGAACAAGATAGTCAAGGAGGACCACAAGATAACCGGTGACGACTCCATAGAGGGGCTGACAGCGATACTGAGCCTCAAGGTTCCCGAACCCCAGTTCGAGGGCCAGACGAAGACGAAGCTCGGCAACAGCGAAATCAGGGGCCAGGTCGACAGCATAATCTATGACGCCCTCAAGACGTACTTCGAGGAGCACCCGCCGGAAGCCAAGCGCGTCATGGACAAGATTGTGAATGCCATGGAGGCGCGCGAGGCTGCGCAGAAGGCCAAGGACCTCATACGCAGGAAGAACGTCTTCGAGAGCTCGGTGCTCCCGGGCAAGCTGGCAGACTGCAGCGAGGAGGACCCGGCCAAATCCGAGATATTCTTCGTCGAGGGGGATTCTGCCGGCGGGAGCAGCAAGATGGCCCGCGACCGCCAGCACCAGGCGATACTGCCCTTGCGCGGCAAGATACTGAACGTGGAAAAGGCCCCGATGCATAAGGTGCTTGAGAGCGAGCAGATAAGGAACATCGTGGTGTCCATCGGCGCCGGCTTCAAGGACGACTTCGACATCGCAAAGGTGAGGTACCACAAGATAATCATAATGAGCGATGCCGACGTGGACGGCTCGCACATCCGGACGCTCATCCTTACGCTCTTCTACCGCTATTTCAAGGAGGTAATAGAGAAGGGCTACCTTTACGCCGCCCAGCCCCCCCTCTACAGGGTCGCCAAGGGCAAGAGCGTGAACTACGCCTACAGCGACGCGGAGCTCGCCGGCCTGATGAAGCAGGTGGGCGAAGGGGCGAACATCCAGAGGTACAAGGGCCTGGGCGAGATGAACGCAGAGCAGCTCTGGGAAACCACGATGAACCCGGAGACGCGGACGCTTAAGAAGGTGACGATAGAGGACGCGATGGTCGCAGACGAGCTTTTCACCATCCTCATGGGGGACCAGGTCGAACCGAGGAGGAATTTCATCGAGCAGCACGCCGCGACCGTGAAGAACCTGGATATCTAGTGGTCATATGCCTGAAATAATCACCAACAGACCGATTGAAGCCGACATGAAGGAGAGCTACCTTGATTACGCGATGTCGGTCATAATCGGGCGGGCGATCCCAGATGTGCGGGACGGGCTCAAGCCGGTCCACAGGAGGATACTTTTCGGGATGCAGGACCTCGGCAACGTCTATGGCAAGCCCACCAAGAAAAGCGCGCGCATAGTCGGCGAGGTGCTGGGCAAATACCATCCCCATGGCGACCTCGCCGTCTACGATGCGCTGGTCAGGATGGCACAGCCGTTCTCGCTGCGGTACACGCTGGTCGACGGGCAGGGCAACATGGGCTCCATAGACGGGGATTCGCCTGCTGCGATGAGGTACACGGAGGTGAGGATGGCGAAGATCACCGCGGAGATGCTTTCCGATATAGACAAGGAGACCGTCTCCTTCACCGACAATTTCGACGGCACGCTCAAGGAGCCGACCGTGCTTCCGGCGAAGATACCTAACCTCCTCATCAACGGGTCGTCCGGCATCGCGGTGGGGATGGCGACTAACATGCCGCCGCACAACCTCGGCGAGGTCATAGACGCCACGGTCGCCCTCATAGACGGGGCCGGCGAGGAGGAGATGATCAGGCTGGTCACCGGGCCCGACTTTCCGACAGGCGGCATAATCGTCGGGAGGCGGGGCATACTGGATGCGTACAAGACCGGAAGGGGCGCCTTGAAGGTCCGGGCCAGGACCGAGAAGGACGAAAAGAAGAACGCCATTATCATAAGGGAAATCCCCTACCAGGTCACGAAGACCACGATAATCGAATCCATAGTCGAGGCCGTCCGGAACAAGAGGGTCGATGGAATAAACGGGGTCCACGACCGCTCGGACAAGGACGGGATGGAGGTCATAATAGAGCTGAAGAAGGGCTACGACGCCGACATCGTCCTGAACCAGCTATACGCGCACACCCAGCTCCAGACGACATTCGGCATCATCAACCTGGCGATTGTTGGCAAGCAGCCGAAGGTCATGAGCCTGCATGGCATGATAAGCGAGTTCATAGAGTTCCGCAAGCAGATAGTCAGGAAAAGGAGCGAGTTCGAGCTGAAGCAGGCCAAGGAGAGGGCGCACGTGCTTGAGGGGCTGAGGATCGCCCTGCAGAACATAGACCCCATCGTGGAGTTCCTGCGGAAGTCGAAGGACGTCGAAGAGGCGCGGGCCGGCCTCATGAAGAGGTATGCGCTGAGCGAGATACAGGCCAATGCCATCCTCGAGATGAGGCTCTCAAGGCTGATTGCCCTTGAGCGCGAGAAAATCGAGAGTGAATACCGGGAGCTTGTCAAAAAAATAGCCTGGCTCCAGGAAGTGCTCGCCGACGTGAAAATGATACTGGACATCATCAAGGCCGAGCTCACGGAGATAAAGGAGAAGTACGGCGATGCGAGAAGGACAGAGATAACCGACGGCGAGGAAGGGGAGCTGGACATCGAGTCGCTCATACCGAACGACGACGTGGTGGTCGTGATAAGCTCGCGCGGCTACGTCAAGAGGGTCGGCCTGGACGAATACCGCTCCCAGCACCGCGGCGGCAAGGGCGTGATAGGGACTGAGACCAAGGAAGAGGACTTCGTACAGGACGTCATCGTCACGAAAAACCACAACTATCTGCTGCTGTTCACAGACAAGGGCAGGGCATTCTGGCTGAAAGTTTGGCGCACGCCAGAAGGCAGCCGCTACTCGACCGGAAAGACGCTTGTTTCACTGCTCGACCTCAAGGACGAGAAGGTTACCTCGTGGATAAGCGTGGACCGCTTCGATTCCGGCGAATTCCTGTCCATGGTGACAAGGAACGGCACCATAAAGAGGACCGCGCTCGAGAACTTCGGCAACGTCCGCAAGAGCGGCATCATAGCGATTACCCTCAAGGAGGGCGACGGGCTCGTCGAGGTCATCAAGACCGACGGGAAACAGGAGCTGCTGATTGCCACGAGGAAAGGGCAGGCCATCCGCTTCAAGGAAGAGGAAGCCCGCGAAATCGGCAGGACCGGCCAGGGCGTAATCGGCATCCGGTTCAAGGAGGGCGAGGACGAGGTCGTAGGCATAGCCGCCTGCCGCAAGCCCACCATCCTGACAATCACCGAGAACGGATTCGGGAAAAGGACGCACATTGATGAGTATCGTGTTCAGGGTCGTGGTGGTTCCGGAGTGATAAACATCAAGACCGAGGGCAGGAACGGGGCCGTTGTCGGCATCAGGGCCGCGGACGATGAAGATGAAATCATAGTCATGAGCTCGAAGGGGCAGGCCATCCGGACTTACCTGAAGGATATATCGGTAATCGGCAGGAACACGCAGGGCGTGACGATAATCCGGCTCGGCGAGGGCGAGAAGGTGGCCAGTTTCGCGGTAGTGCCCAAGAGCGAGCCGGCAGAGCCGAAACCGGAAACCCAAAACACTGAACGGAAAACCCCGTAGCCCGGTTCATTTCAGGCGGGCGAGGGCCACGCCGCATTCGCTGGAAGGCTCGAGGCCAAGCCCGACTGTCGACTGGTCCCTGCCGGCGTATCTCCTGGCTATAAGGCCTATATAGCCGCCATTTTGCCTAGACAAGCACCGCGAATAGGCTGAAAGGCTTGTTTCGGTCCCGGCAGGTATCCGAAAACGTTCATCGAAAGGAAAGTAGTGCAGGCTGCCTATGGGAACCGGCTTGGGAGGGAAATCATCCAGCAGATGAACCGAATCAGGGCTGGCTATGAACTTGAAACGGTTGTTACCTATCGGCACCAGCTCGAAATCCGGGTGCTCGACGACCAGCACGCAGTCTTTCCTGCCCTGGAACCGGTGCGGGACATTGTACGAGACCGAGTATCTGGCATCATCTTCCCGCCAGCTGAAAACGAAGCGCTTCCCGAACGGCTTGCCGCCCGGCTTGTAGAGGACGGCAGTCCCTGTCCACACGGGATACAATGGATAATTTTTGGATAAAAATGCATAGTCCGTTTCAGTAAGAATCCGGTCATGCACAAAATTCGGCACTATCAGCGCGCCCTCCCTTTTGGCTAAGGCTTCAAACGCATTGAGGCCGCGGCGAAACTCTATCACCTGTATAGCCTGTTCCGGCGTCATGCTTCTGAGCATTTCCCTGAGCTGCCTCAGCTCCTGGAGCTCGTCGCCGCTGGTTTCCGCTTGACGTATCGGTTGTGCGTTGTCTTTCTTGTATCTGCCGAACCTGCCCTGCGCGAGGGTAATGGCCGGGGGGATTGAAGGAGCGTGCCGGGCATGATGGAGCTGGCTCATCCGATCTACCCGAACGAGCCCGTAACATCAGCGACAATGAGAGTATTCTCCTTGTGCATTACTATGAAGTCCCGCCTCATTCCCCGCATGAAGTCCGGAAGGATGTCTGCTATCGAAAGCACGCTCTCGGCCGCAGCGGTGGAGACCACGTAAGGCATGTCGGGCTTGAGCGCGGGCGAGAGGAGCGTGCGCGAATGGACCGGGAAGCTCCACAGGACTGCGCCATCCTCCCGCATCTGCGCAGCCTGCCCCCGCAGGGACACGCTGAATGCGACCTTGAACGTCCCTTCCCCCTGCTCGGCAGGCGCGATGCGGAAGCCCGCATCCTTCACCTCGCCCAGCAGCGACTTCGCGGCTGAGGAGATTTGGGGTTGCGCGAGCATGGCCGAAAGGTCCCATGTGAGGCCCCCGGTGTATAGTGCGTTCACTGCCTGGAGGTTGAGCCAGGCCCTGAGCCTCGTCCTGGAGACGAGGCCGAGCTTCTCCTCGGCAACCGGGGAGTATCCCATGGAGAAGTCCCTGAGAATCGCCCACAGGTCCTGCTTCGCCTGGTGGGCCTCATTTCCGGAAATGCCGCCCTCGGCAATGACCGAATTTGCAAGCATGCCAATCTCGGCCGCCGACTTGGAGCAGGCATAGGCGAAAAGCGGCCCGTCGCCGCGGAATGATACGACCTCCCCATCTCGGAGGACAGGCTCCAGCACCACTTTCCGGATGGTTTCAGGTTTCAGCCCGTAGCGCGTGCACAAAAACTCCATCTTGCGGAATGACGCGACCGCGTCGAAAGTCTCATAATGAGGAAGGGCCGTGCCGGGCTGCCTGGCCCCCATTGCTGCTCCTGCCATGGAAAGAGGTGTGTATGGACATGTTTATAAATGAATGACAAGATTACGCCCCTCCCGCACTGTCCCGGTTCCCATCTCCCCGCAAAGGACCCGCATCCTCTCGCATATGGCATCGGCAAGGAAATCCGGAGCGAGATGCGCCTGGAACCGCTCGATGTATGTCGGGACGAGGGTTATTTTCTCAACCCGCTTGTACCTCCGGCTTATATCCAGAAGAAAAATGAACGACCAGTCGTTCCGGAGCTCGGTGTCCACGGCATAGTCGTCGACGAAATCACCCGTGTCGAACAGGATGGGTCTCTTCTGCCATGCTTCAATCCCCTGGAAAAGGTGGGCGCTGTGGCCGTGGAAGATGTCCGCGCCAAGCTCCACTACCTGGCGGGCGAAGCTCACGAACAGGGAAACCGGCCGCTGGCGCATGTTGGGCCCCCAGTGGTCCGAGAATATGACGATTTCGGACTTGTCGCGGGCTTTTTTTATCTGCCTGGCGACGTTTTCGAGGACTTCGGGCCGCATGAGGGTGGGTATGAAATTTATTCCCGGCTTTTCCTTTCCTGCCAGCCACGCAGATTCGTTGTCTGAAGCGGATACAACGCCGAACCTGAGGCCGCCGGCTTCAAGCATGGCCGGCTCCCGGGCCTCTTCCATATCCCTTCCTGCCCCGGCGTGCTTTATCCCGGCAGAGTCAAGCCTCTCAAGCATGTCGAGCATGGCTTCCTCGCTGAAATCGAGCGTGTGGTTGTTGGCCAGCGATACGCAATCTATTTTGGCCGCCTTCAGCGCCCCTATCGCCCATGGAAGCGCCCTGAAATGGAAGACCTTCGGCGTCCTGGTCCATTCGCTGCCCCGGTCCGAAATCACGCACTCCAGGTTAATCAGGCGCAGGTCCGCCTCCTTCAGGACCGGGAGCGTGTCGCCCCAGAAGTATTCCGGGCTGTTCACCGCTGCGGCCTCGTTCATGAGCCTTCCGAGCATGACGTCTCCGGTGAATGCGAGCCGCACCATGATTGGTTTCTTAAGCGGCGCGATTTATATCAGTTGCATGCTCGGCCTCATAGCAGGCGCCATCGGCTTCCTTGCCTTCGCCCCCTACATCAAATCCATCCTCGCGAAAAAGACCACGCCGAACCGCGCCACATGGCTCATCTGGGCGGTGCTCGGCATCATCATCGCCGCCAGCTACTACTCTGCCGGGGCAAGGGAGAGCGCGTGGGTGCCGATTGCTTACGCCGTCGGGCTCGTCTTCGTGGCCGGGCTTTCGCTGAGGTATGGGGAAGGCGGATGGACTCCGCTGGACCTGTTCTGCCTGGCCGGGGCGGCCATAGGGCTCCTGCTCTGGGCCCTGACAAGCGAGCCGCTCTTCGCGCTATACCTTACCATCGCGGTGGATGCGCTCGGGGGGGTTCCGACGCTGAAGAAGGCTCACGAGAGGCCTGAAAGCGAGGACAGGCTCACCTGGCTCATGTTCCTGGCCGCGAACACGCTGAACCTTTTTGCGATAGGGGAATGGACCGTCGCCATAGCGTCATATCCCGTATATGTATTCATCCTGAGCCTTGCCATGAGCGCCCTCCTGGCCAGGCAGGGAAAGGATAAAAGGGTGAAGCGGTAGGTATGGAGCGTGTTCCGGGACAGATACGATGCAGCGGAGCAGCTCGCCAGGGCGCTCGTCAAGTACGCGGGCAGGAAGGACGTCATAATACTAGCCATACCGCGCGGGGCGCTCCGGATAGGGCAGGTGCTTCATGAGAGGCTCGGCGCGCCGCTGGATATCATCGTCACGAAGAAGATACCGCATCCGATGAGCGAAGAGTACGCCATCGGGGCTGTCGGACCGGGCGGGGAATACTTCGTGGATGCGCTCGCCTCCGCAGACGTGCCGCCGGCGTATATTGAAGGCCACAGGAAGAGGCTCGAGGCCGCCGTGGAGGAGAAATACGTGCGCTATCGGGGGAGGCGCCCGAAGCCTGATTTCAAGGGCAAGACGGTCATCATCGTGGATGATGGCATCGCGACCGGGAGCACCATGCTTGCGGCCATCCACGTCGTACGCAAGCAGCAGCCCGCGAAGGTGGTGGTGGCAGTGCCGGTCGGGCCGCCGGACAGCGTTGCACGCATAGCCCGGGAAGCCGACGAAACGGTGTGCCTGCTCACGCCTGACCTGTTCTTCGCCATAGGCCAGTTCTACGAGAATTTCGCGCAGGTCGAGGACGAGGAGGCAATCGCGATACTGGAGCGGTGCAGGGGCTAAAGCGCCATGGCATCGCGCATCTCTTCCATCGACGCGAAGCGGTGCGCTGGGCTTTTCTCGAGAGAGCGCATGAGGGCTGATTCGGCCTTCTCCGGCATCCGGATGCCCAGCTCGGACGGCTTCGGGACCTTTCCGTTCTTGTGCAGGCCGCTGAACTGGAGCGAGCGGAGGAAACCCGGGAGGACTGCCCCTCCTGGCGAGCCCGGGTGAAGGGGGTGCCGCCCGCAGACCATCTCGAAGAGGAGCACGCCTGCGGAATAGACGTCGAACGTCCTGCGCTTGTTCATGCCAGGCTCATCGAACTCGGGCGGGCGGAATTCCGGCGTGCCGAAGTCGCCGTCCACAGGGGATATCTGCGGCGCGAACGGATGTTCCAGCGAATGAACATAGGAGTATATCTCTTCGTATCCGTCGATGTGGCACAGGCCGAAATCTATCACCTTCACGCTGATGCCCCCGTTGCTCTCGACTACAAGGACGTTTTCGGGCTTTATGTCGCGGTGCACCACGCCGGTTTCATGCGCGGCGTGCAGCCCTGCGCAGACGCCGTCCATGACTGATTTGGCAGCCGGCCATGGCAGGGGCCCCTCTTCCTGGAGCAGGCGGTGGAGCGTCCTGCCCCGGACGACCTCCATCGAAAGATAGAGGAAATCCTCGGTTGCGCCAGCCTCGAAGCTCGAAACCACGTTGGGGTGCGATATCGCGAGAAGCGCTGCGCACTCCCTCAGGAACCACTCCTTCAGATACGCGCTCTCGTCCCACTCCGGGAAGTTCGGGAACAGTTTCAGCGCGCATTCCCGGCCTGACTCATCGCTGGCGAGATACACCCGGCCCATGCCGCCCTTGCCTATCTCACGGTGCAGCCTGTATCCCGGAACGGATGGGAGGCCGAGGGCACTCACGTCTGAATCGAAATGCCTGCGGAATTCCTCCAGCGGGCCCGAGTACGGGGCGGGACGCGAAGGGGCATGGGAATGCCTGAGCCTGTGAGTCATGAACATATTGTGCCTGGAAGAATTTATAAATGGTTATAAGAAATGGAAATGAGTGAGCTTAGCGAACGACGGCCACCCTGATACCGACGGACGGCTCGGCGCCGAGGAGGACGTCCCGCCCGTTGCCGTCGCCGCCCCAGTCGCCGCGGGCAACAAGGCCCAGATAGGAACCGTTATTTCTCCGAAGGTAGCGGCCCCCAGCACGGACTTGATCACCTGCGGGTATTCTGGATTTTTCATCGTAGTGGTACCATCCGTATTCGCGCGGGAAGTTTTTCAGCAAATGAATCCTGCCTTCATCGGAGACCCGGAGTCCGTAGCTCCGGCTTCCGAGAGAGATGAAATCAAAATCAGGATGCTCGACTACAAGCGCGCAGTCTTTTTTGCCTCTGAAGGCGGCTGGGACGACGAATGATATGGCGTGTTGGGCAGCATCTGCATAGTTCCAGCGGAAAACGGCCGTTTCCCCAAATGCCTTCCCCTTGGCTTCATGAATTACCGCGGTTCCTGTCCAAACCGCGCAATTCCTGACAAATGCCTTGTCCTCGCTCTCAGTCAGAATCCTGTCATGAACGTAATTCGGAACTATCAGTGCGCCTTCTTTTTTGGCAAGGGCCAAGGCTTCAAACACGTTCAATCCGAGGTAAAACTCCATTACCTGCATCGCCTGCCCCGGGGTCATGCTCCGGAGCATTTCCCGGAGCTGCCTCAGGCGCTGGATTTCGCCGCCGCTGGTTTCTGCCTGCCGAATTCCGTGCGAATCCTCTTTCTTGTATTTGCCGAACCTGCCCTGTGCCATGGCGATGGCTGGAAGTACTGCAGGAGCATGCAGCCGCTCATGTTGAAGCTGATTCATTAGAATCCCATATAAGCCGCGAACTATTTATAAATAGCCATTTTTGAACACAGAATACCATGGTTATCGGCGTGGGGCGGGGAAGATTTTCGGCTCGCCGAAAACCTTTAAAAATGTTCTATGCATAGAACTTTTGTTCTCTATGCACGAGAAGACGATACAGGATTACTGCCGCGCCATCGACAAGATGGACGCGGGGGATGGCGTCAGGTCTGTGGACATAGCCAAGGCCCTGGCACTGTCGAAGAACACGGTCGCCCTCACGCTCCGCAAGCTTGCCTCTGAGGGCTTTGTCGAGATGGAGCGCTACGGGAAGGTGCATCTTGCAGGGAAGGGCGCGGATATAGCGAGGAAGATGAATTTCAAGCACCGCGTGATAGAGGCGTTCCTCGTGGACAAGCTGAAGATGGGCAGGGACAAGGTCCATGGCGAGGCATGCGCTATGGAGCACTGGGCGAGCGACGAGATGATAAGGAGGCTCTACCTGTTCATCGGGAAGCCGAAGACCGACCCTCACGGAAGGGCCATATCATAGGTGGAAACATGCCAATCCATGGACTGAAAGACGTCATCGGGGCTGCGAAGCACATCACGGACCGGAAGTTCTGGGCCTTCTTCGGCACCGGCCTTATCGTGAGCGTCGCATATATGGACCCGGGAAACTGGGGCACCTCGATAAGCAGCGGCGCCTCGTTCAACTACGACCTGCTCTGGGTGGTCTGGCTGTCCAGCATCATGGCCATGCTGTTCCAGTACCTCTCGGGAAAGATGGGCATAGCGGGCCACACGGTCGCGGGAGCGGTCCGCTCCAGATGGAAGAGCAAGGGCCTTGTCTTCGTCTACTGGCTGCTCGCGGAGATAGCGATACTGGCAACAGACCTGGCCGAGTTCCTCGGGATAGTGGTAGCGCTGAACCTGCTCTTCGGCATACCGATGCTGATTGGCACGTTCCTCGCTATAGCCGACGTGCTTCTCCTGCTGTTCCTCGCGAGCAAGACGTTCAGGACGCTCGAGTACGCGTTCATACTGTTTGTCTCCGTCATCGGCATAGGTTACGTCTACGAGCTTTTCATCACCCGGCCGGACCTCGGCCTCCTCGCCGCGGGCTCAATCACGCCGAAGCTGACTCCGGAAACAGTGCTCTTCGCGGTTGGGATAATAGGCGCAACCGTGATGCCCCACGCGCTTTTCGTGCATTCCTGGCTGCTGAAGAACAAGATGGAGGAGAACGACAGGAAAGTGGACAAGAAGACGGCGCTGAGATACCATATCGTCGACAACGTGATGTCGCTGTTCATCGCGGGCCTCATAAACGCGGCGATACTCATCATGGCGGCTGCGGCGTTCTACAACTCCGGGTTCCAGGTTGCGACCATAGACGAGGCGTATAGGACGCTCACTCCGCTCTTTGGGCCCCTTGCCTCAATTGTCTTCGCCGTGGCGCTGCTATCGGCCGGAATCTCCTCCTCTATCACCGGCACGCTGGCCGGGCAGAGCATTATGGAGAGCCTTACTGATTTCAAGCTCAGCCCGACGCTGAGGAGGGTGATAACAAGGGTGATAAACGTCATACCGCTCCTTGTCGCCATCGTGCTCGGCATAGAGCCGCTGCAGGTGCTCGTGTACAGCCAGGTCGCGCTCAGCCTCCTCATACCGCTCCCCCTGATTCCGCTGATATACTACAGCTCGGATAAGAAGCTAATGGGCGAGTTCGCGAACAGGAAGCTTACGACCGTGGTGGCAACGCTTTTCGCGCTGATAATCCTCGCATTCAACGCCTACCTCTTATATGCCACGTTCCTCGGGGGGACTGGCTGAGGAGCGGAGGCCGGCCTCGGCCGCTTCCGCCATCTTGAGGAGGAACGGGATGCATTCGGCCAGCTTTCCCGGCTTCCTGTTCCATTCCTTGACTATTTTCTTGTAAGCCTCGAGTTCGCGCACGAGGGGCTCCGTCCGGATGTCGGCTCCCTTTAGCCTGAAAACGAGCTGTGAAGGCAGGGGGCAGAAGCGGGTGTTGAGCTTTCCGTCCAGCTGGAAGGGGTAGCGGCGGCACGACATCGGGGCGTTCTCATGAATCGTGCAGAGGTTGTCCTTCCCGAGGAAGACGCATGGGTGGGACTTGAATCCCAGGATATAGACCCAGGAATCGTCTTCCATGTCGAGCGTGGTGTCCGGGTCGAAGGCTAGCAGGCGGGCCTGGTGGAGGACGGCGAATTCGGAGAACGGCCTTGCAGTAGCCTGCATCGCGCGCAGGACATCGAAGGCGGTCAGCGTGATGGTGTAGCTCTTGCAGCAGTGCGCCGGGCACATCGAGCAGGGATTGAGCACGGAAAGAATAGCTGGGGACAGTTTAAAAAAATCAGGCGGTCCTCTTCAAATCCTCGGCAAGGGGAACTTTCTTTATGCCGAGCCGGGCTTCGCGCAGGTTCGAGAGCGCGTCGAGAAGCTCTTCCACCCGCGGGTCCTTCCGGTTCCCGGCAAGATAGAGCTCGGTGGCGCGCAAAAGGTCTTCCTGGTCCATGTCCGGTCTCTCATCGCGCATGCGCCGGCCGTTAATAATCGCGAGCAGGTCGGTTATAACCCGGTTGGAGCTGCCCCAGGGAACGTTCCTGTCATTGGCCGCCTTGCGGATGTCGCCCACTATGGCGAGCTTCTCCTCGTAGGATATGCTGTCGCCACGCAGGCGGAGGCGGACGAGACTGCAGGTCCTGTCGAAATCGTGCGGCCTCAGAGCGGCTTTCATGAGCGCACCCCCCTTATCCTTGATACGGCAGACTCGAAGCCGTCGAACATGCTCCTGTCGGTGTATGACGCGAAGTAGGCTTCGAGACCGGCCCTGTCGAATGACCGCGGCGGTTCCGCACCACAAATCGCCATTATCAGCTTTTTTACGAAAACGTTTTTATCGCTATCTAATGGCACGAGGGTGCCTAGGCGCGGGTCCACCACGATTTCCGGGATGCCACCCACCCGGGTAGAGACTACGTACGCGCCGGAGAAGACGCCTTCCAGGACGGCAAGCCCGAATGCCTCGCTTCTTGACGGGTGGAGGTAGACGTCCGAGATGGTCTGGATGGGGATGTTGGTCATGCCGCCGTAAAGGCTCCTGAAGAGCGGGTCTCCGAGCGCGGATGAGAGGCCGCGTTTCTCGGCGTAGCCCCTGAGGATGCCTTCCACGTCGTCCCTGAAGCGCTCGTCGCCTCTTGTGAACTTGGATATGTCCAGGACAACCTTGAGCCGGTTCTCGGAAATCAGCCTCTTCATGCGGAGAAGGCCCCTGAACGGCTTTGATGCCATGTCTATGTTGAGCACATGCGGGGTCGCTATGACGAAGCCGACCTTGGCGTCTGCCTGGTCCGTGCTCGCCTCGAAGTGCTCGAGCACCTTGATGAGGTAATCGCTGCCCTTGAGCCTGTCCATCCTGCCGACGAAGGAGACTACCTTCTCAAGGCCGTCGGCGAGCCCGAGCTCGCGCCGGGCCTCGCATATCTCCTTCTCGTCCCTTATCGTGTAAATGTGGGGGTCTATGCCGTTCCTGACAACGAGAGACGTGTCCGGATTGAGAGACACTTCGCCCTCCCCGTCCCGGACGCGTATCTTCACGAAGTTGTCGCGGACGGCCTGGCTCACTCCGATAACGCCGTCTGCGGCCCTGCACATGGCAAGGTGGTATCTGGAGAACGCCTCGTCCTCCGGCCGGTGGTAGTGGCTGTCGGCGTTGGTGTGGAGGTAGAATATCACAGAATGCTCCCTGGAGAGGCCGCCAGCCTCAAGCGCCCTGCGCAGGGCGTAGGCGAACTCGGTGTCCGGGCTAACCGGGAAGTGGAAGAGCATCACGCTGTGGTAGCCCTCTTCGGCCTGCTTCCTCACGAAAGAGGCCATCTGGTCTATTGCCTCGATGCTGTAGCCGACTTTCAGCGTGGCGTTGAACCTGGCCCGTGAAAGCTTCTGGGCCTTCTCGCCCAGGAGCGGCTCGGACAGCGGGTCGGCATCGCGGAGGAAGACGTAGTTCCTTTTCTTGTAGGGGTTTGCCGCATAAGGACTCGCGGGCTTCTCAGTGTAGGGGTTGGCGTAGCGGGTGGCGGCGGTGAGATTGCCTATCACGAACGTCTGCCCGAAGAATATAGGATTCACGGGGAACGGGAAGCGGCTCGCAAAGTGGAGGTAAGCCGTTCTCTGGCTGTTCTGAGGCCTGGCCTGGTCCATGCCTTATTTGCGCAGTCAAAGTTTATATATTTACCACATTTATACATAATTAGCGAAAAATAAGGAATTTGTGTTCCGTGCCATCGGGTTTTTTGGTTATTAAGTAATTTTCACAAAAATAGCCTTAGCTTGATAAGAAAACTGTGAGAAAGAACATTCACGACTTGCGCTTCTTCAGGAGCTCTGCGGCCTCCTGCGGGTCCACCTGGAGGCGGTATTTCTGCATGAGCGTCTTCATATCGTAGCCGCACTCCTCGGCGAGCTTCCCGAGCTGCTCCCCGCTTACCCTCTGCAGGCGGAAGACCTTGAGGACCGCCTCCACGCGGGCGCCCTTTGCCATGCCCTTGAGGACATCTGGGATAGCGGCCTTGACGAAGCTGCCCTTGCGGTATTCGCCAAAGAGCTCCGTGAGCGCTTTTTCCAGGTCGGCAAACTCCACGCCTTCCCTGCGGAGCGCGACCAGGGTGTCCTCGAGCGTGGTCGCGGCCAGCATCGGGTCGGCCCCCTCCTCAACGAGTTTCTCGAAAATGTGCAGGTTCCTGGATTTCAGCATACGGCCGGCCATCTCCTTGTTTAGGAGTTTTGCAAGTTTTGCCTTCTTGTCCTCGAGCGACTCGGCGCTGCCGGCAAAGGAGAGGAGTTCCGGGGTTATGGGAAATGGCGGCACGTCCGTTTCCGGGTACAGCCTCGCCCTTCCCGGCAGCGGTCTCATGTAGGAGGACGTGCCATCCGGATTCGCCCTGCGCGTCTCGGCCGGAACCGCATCCATGTTCGCCCGGCTGATTGCGAAGGTGAGCGCCTTCCTGGCCGGGTCCTTTTGCGCCACGACCATGATGAACGCGTCATTGAGGCCGCAATCCAGGAGCTTGCGCACCTGCTCCTCCTCCTGCGGAATTATCCCGTATTTCGAGAGGTTCTCGTCGCTGTGGATTATTCCCTTCACGCCCGCGCGCTTGGCATAGTCGCTCAGCTCGGTGCCGTAGCGGCGGCCGGATTGCAGCTCGGTCCCGAGAATGCCCTTGTGCTCCGGGAGCTTCTGCGCAAGGACTATTGAGCCTGCCTTGAGCCCGGCCGAGATGAGGGCCGCGCCCGTGACCTTGAATACCTGGGTGACTTCCGCGGGGTGGGTTTTCACCGGCAGGGCCTTCCTGCGCCGCAACTCGTAGAGGAGCTTCAGCAGGGCGAGCTGGCGCTTCTCCTCGTTCTCGACAAAAGCCGGGAGCAGCTTCAGGTCCTGGGCGCCTTTTATCTCCACCCTCGCGCCGCCTTCCGTGGATATGTTTACGTCCTGCCGGATGGTCCCGAGCCCGCGGGCCACCTTGCCGGTCGCCCTCAGTATGAGGCCGATTTTCTCAGCGACCTCCGAGAGGTGGGCCCCGTCCTTGATGTCTGGTGCGGTGGATATCTCGATTAGCGGTATGCCGAGGCGGTCGAGCCTGTATGTCGCCTTGCCTTCAGTTGCCGAGACGATGCCGGCGCTCTCCTCCTCCAGCGCAATCAGCGGTATCCCGATCGTCCCCTTCGAGCTTTCAAGATGGCCGCCCATGGCGATTATCGCCGTGCGCTGGAAGCCGGACGTGTTGCTCCCGTCTATCACCATCTTCCTCATCACCTGGACCTCGTTCACCGGCGCGGCGTTAAGCTCGGCTGCCACCTGCAGGCATATCTGGAGCGCCTCCCGGTTGAGGAGCTTCGGCGGCTCCTCGTCGGTTTCCACGAGGCAGTTGTTTTTGAATGCCTGGTACTCGAAGACGCGGTCTTTCGCGAACTCGGCCTGCGACGCCTCGTCGGCCTCGCCCAGCTCGCTGAAAACAGGGTGCAGCCTGCGGGTGATTGTCAGCACGGGCAAATCTTCCTCGCCAGCCAGGGCTGATGGGCAGTCGCAGAACAGCTTGTGCGAATCAAGCCGCTGGTGAATCTCTATGCCGATTTTCATTTGAAACCCTCGTCAGTAGTCTTCCAGGACCGAGCGCTCGCTTATCTCGCCCGCGACGCTCGTCATCATGAGCCGGGCCGTCTCCTTCATGTCCTTCGTCTGGCCGAGCACCCAGCACAATTTGGCGTATGCCGCCTCGGGCGTCCAGTCAGCACCGTCCCCGATTACCCCTGCATCGCGCAGCAGGCGGCCGTTCGTATAGACGCGCATGCACACGCGGCCCGACATGCACTGGCTGCTCATCACAACAGGTATGCCTGATGAGATGAGCTCTGTTATGGGCTTGAAAATGCCCTTCACCGTCTTGTCGCTGAAGGCGTCGGTGGGCACGTGCCCGAGGCCGGTGCCCGCGAGCACCACCCCGTCGTACTTGTCCAGGGACGATATGAGCTCCGGCTTTATGTTCGGATGGACGTAGATGAGAGCGACGTTGTCGTTGAGCGCCTTCTTCACCTCCATCCTCTTCTGCCTTCCCCTGAACTGGGAAAGGGCTTCGAATCGCTCAGTACGGTAGTCGGCAGCGGCGAGCGGGAGGGAGTTCATGGAGCGGAAGGCGTCCCTGCGCGAGGTGTGCATCTTCCGGACGCGGCAGCCGCGGTGGATGTGGCAGGACGAGTCGTCGGTGCCGGCATGCATGCACACCGCGACCTCCCCCATGTCCTGCGTAGCGGAGAAGACGGCGTTCAGCAGGTTCATCTCGTTCTCGCTGGAGGGCCGGTCCGAGCTCCTCTGCGAGCCTACGAATATCACGGGCGCCGGAAGGCCCTGGAACATGTAGCTTATGGCGGCCGAGGTGTATGTCATGGTGTCGGTGCCGTGCATGACGACGATGCCCTCGCTGCCGTCCTTTATCTCATCCTCGATGGCGTCGGCGAGCATCATCCAGTGCGTGGCGTTCATGTCCTCGGAGAAAAGCGAAAAGAGCTGCCTGGAGTGTATGCTCCACCTCTCGAGTGCAGGGAACGCGGTCCGCAGCTCGCGCGGGGTTATGGACGGGTAGACCGCGCCGGTCTTGTATTCTATCTTGGATGCGATGGTGCCGCCGCAGCCCAGGATTGCGACGCCGCCTTTCTTCTGGGCCTCCTTGTCCCCTGGCTGTGGCGGGCGGGGAACGGCCTTCTCCACAAGCTCTATGGAGTCGGCCTTCAGGCCGGTGTTGTAGCCGTTGTCGAGCTTCAGGACCACGATGGACGGGTCGCCCGAGTAGGGCCTGGGCATGAGCAGGCCCTCGAATGCCGAGCCGGACGATACGACGCGTATCCTGTCGCCTATGGCAATGCCTTTCTTCGCGAACTCCTCGAGCGTCTGCTTGGAATACATGGCCTCTCCTTGTCAACGACCAAGGGCTAAAGCCCTTGGCTTGCGGAAGCCGCTTTAGGCGGGGACCCGCAAGCCGAGTCGGGTGCGCTTCTCCCACGCTTGAAAGCATGGGCTCCCGCGCACCCTTGGTCGTTGTGGATAATCTGCTGGTTTTTATTTAAAAATGGCGCGCTGTTTAGGGCGGAGCGGAAATCCGAAAAGAGGTCACTCTATCTTGTATATCTTGACCTCCCCGCCCGGCGTCTGATAGACGAGCCTGAAGCCCGGCAGGTCGTTGAGGAATATGGCCTTGTAGATGGCCGAGTCGTAGAACTTCCCCTTGCGGTCCTCGAAGCCGCTCTTTATCTGACCGTTCTCGAGCCATACCGCGTCTTCGGTGTAGAAGAGCGTCAGACGGGTGGCCGGGCCGAAGTTGTATGTGGTCGGGTAGGTGTAGGGCAGCTGTATGACGCCCTTGTTCAGCTTCAGGTCGCCGTTGGGATAGGTCTGGTTGAGGTAGTACGTGCCGTATATGGTCTCGCCGGTCGCGAGGGTGGCGTTGCCTACGCAGTAGGCCGGCACGGCCCTGATTCCGTCGCGGCAGAAGGCCACCACGTTCGGGTCGGTCGGTGCGATGCAGTAGCTCGGATAGTCAGTGAGGTAGGACGCCCCGGAATAGAGCTTGTATGCGGTGTAGCCGGTCTTGTTCGTGAGGGATGATATCGTGCAGGGATTTGCAGTCATGAAAACGGTCTCCCACAGGTGGTCCATCTCGCATTGCGACTCGCCCGGCGCGCTCTCCACGCTGGTGTCGTTGTCCCTTGCGCAGGAGAGGTAGTTGAGGGCGCCGTATTTGCCCCCGAGGCCGTCACCGCTCGAAATCAGCTCGATGTCGAAGAGCGCGTACTCGCTGCCGTGCTCCTCCATCCACTGCTTCAGCTCGGCAGGCGAGGCGTCCGTGTAGCCATGGGCAACATCGCCTATCATCTTGCTGGACGCGTGCTCGTTCCTGATGACCGCGTTGCGCAATCCGAAATAGTTTATCCAGTGGCCGTAGTCCCACCAGCTCGTTATGCGCGCGCCAGGCTCGGTGCTCTGGCTTACCCATTCCATGGAGTCTATCCAGTAGTCGGAGAGCCTCTGGCACCTGAAGAACGCGGCCTGGGATTCGTATCCGGGGGCCGCGCCGGGGTTCTGGATGTATTCGTATTTCGAGAAAACGGAAAGCAGGCAGAGCTTGTAATCGTACTGGTAGTTGGTGCCCTTCCCCGCGAAGCCGGCCGGGTCCGCGGCCGCAGCGCAGACCGATGCGTCGCCGCTCGAATCGCAGAACGCCTGAAACTTCGGCGCAAGCGCCGCGGGGTTATTCTGGTATAATGTCAGGGCGGAGCCCCACACCAGTGACGGGGCGAAGCCCTGGTAGAAGAACTGCAGCAGCGCGAACAGCACGCCGAGGAGGAGCAGCGAGCGGAAAATGAGCATGCGCACGCCCTTGTCCTTGAGGAGCCCGGAGATGCCATCGGCCTGGGCGAAGGTGAAGCCTATCGCGGCCGCGAGCATCATGCCGGCGTATATCGTGAACTTGGCCTTTATCAGGCCGACGACAAGCGGCGGCATGACGATTGCCAGGAGAAGCAGGAAGAGCCCGTCGTCCTCCTTTTTCACGAACTTCCAGAGGCCGTAGGCGGCTGCCAGCCAGAGCAGGCTGACCCAGAAAAGCAGGAAGCTTACGGCTTTCTCGGTGAACTCGACTTCGGTGCCGAGGAAGAGGTTGACTGCGCCCACGAAGATGCCGAGCAGCAGGTTCCCCAGCACGGCGAAGGGGAGCAGGAGCACGAACATGAGGATGCTGATGAAATCCCCGGCCCGCTCCAGGGACGGCGGGATGAAGAAGCTCGATGCTATGAAGCCCATCTGTCCATCGAATGTCGTCGCGGCGGTCCCCTGCTCGGCTATCGTGCGGTCGAGGGGCTGGTTGTACTGGGCTATCTCGAAGCCGGACCTGCCGACGCTCCTTATGTAGTCGCCTGCTGGCGTCGCCACATAAAGGGCCAGCCCGAGCACCATTATCGCGCCAAGGAGCGCCGCGCCCATGGATTTGTCCGGAACCTTCGACTTCATCGCGTACAGGACGCCGCAGAAGGCCAGCGCGAGGGCGTATGCGATTGCCAGGCTGAAGGACGGGGCCCCCGAGTCGAACATGGGCTTGATAATCGCGCTCGCAAGCAGCGGGCCGATGACGAATATGATGGAGTTCGAGACGAGGAGGTGCTTGAGCTCCTCGCCGTCATCGTCCCTGAGGAAATAGAGGATGGACAGCGAGATGATGAATATGACGAGCGACACCACGGCCAGTATCTGGGACGCGCTTCCGAGCGCGAGGGCGGAAAACGCGATGCCGGCCATGAGCGGGAACACGATGTCCTTTCCTATGACGAGGCCGCCCTTCCCGAAAGAGACGACGTCCCTGCGCCTCAGCGAGAGCACGTACATCGAGTAGAAGAAGAAGAGTGCGAAGAACGCGTATGGCTGGACCTCCTGCTCGCCCGCGGCGGTCTTGTAGACGAAGACCGGGACGAATGCGGCAAGCGCGGCCGCAAGGAGCCCCCATTCCCGCTTTGTCGCAACCGACACGAAGAGATAGACGAAGAACACTGCGAGGACCGCGGCCACCGGCGGATACATCGAGGCGATGATTGCGAGCAGCATGTTGCTTGCGTCCCCTCCGCCCGTGTAGAGGGAATACCATGACGACTCGAGGTACGAGAGGGCCGGGACTATGCGGTGGCTGACATTGACCTCAGGATACCAGGCGGTCTGCGCGTTGATGGGGTTCTCGCCCAGCGTGAGGAGCTGGTATGCCGGGTAGGTGTAGAAGTACGGGTCGAGTTCCTGGAAAACAGGGCTGTAGGAGCCTATCCTGGAGAGGTACACGAACACCAGGAGGAGGATTAGCAGGGCCGGCACCGCTGATGCGGGCGAGAGCTCCGGACGCAATTCCTTCGGGAGCTTGAGGTCCTCGTAGGCCTTCGAGACGACGAATGCCGCGCCGGCGACTGCATAGAGAACGGCGACCGAGAGGAGGGCGATGGAGCTGCTGAATTTCACCCCGAGGAACAGGTAGAGCAGGAACGGCAGCATGGGCAGGAGGAAGAACCCCAGCGCGAAGCCGATGAAAACCTTCTCCAGCAGGTTGAACGACTCCTCCTTCCGGAAAATTGCCAGGGACAGCAGCGCCCCGGGGAGGAACGTGGATATGAATAGCCATGCCAGGAATGCAGCTAAGTCGAAGGATACAAACACATCTTCACCAATTCAAAGGTATTCGAGCTCGCCGTGGCCCCCTCCGGACGATGAGGGCTCATCCGTGGTGCCTTTACCGAGTATGTACGGGGACTTCACCCCGGTTATTATCGCGGTTATCCTCACGGAATCCTTGAGCGTCGGGCTGATTCTCGCGCCCATCTTCACGTTCGCAGTCTCGTCGAAGCTCTGCGTGAGCAGCTCGCCGGCCCTGATGGCGTCCCCGAGGCTCAGGTCCGGCCCGCCTTCGAGGTGGATGAGGCATCCCTTCGCCCCCTCGTAATTCACGTCCAGCAGCGGGTGCTCGAGGGTGTCCTTGACTACGTCCTCGACCTTGTTGTGGCCATTGCCGCTGCCGAGGGATATCATGGACAGGCCTCCGCCCTCCATGACGGCCTTCACGTCGGCGTAATCGACGTTGATGAGGCTCGGGAACATGATGGTGTCGGATATGCCGGTAACGGCGCGGGTGGTGATGGAGTCGGCCAGCTCGAACGCCTTGTTGACAGGCAGGTTCGGCACGTAAGAGGCGAGCCGGTTGTTGTCCACAACGACTACGGTGTCGCACACCTTGACCAGCTCGTGCAGGGACTGCTGCGCCTTCTTGAGGCGCACGCGCTCGAGGGCGAAGGGGTATGTGACCATCGCGACGACTATCGCGCCCTGCTCCCGGGCTATCTGTGCTATGGCCGGCGAGGCTCCGCCGCCTGTGCCGCCGCCCATGCCCGCGCAGAGGAAGACGAGCTCGTTCTCGCCGATTTCCTTCTTGAGCATGTCGCGGTCGACGTCCGCAGATTTCTTCGCTATTGCCATGTCCCCGCCGGCGCCGAGGCCCCGGGTTATGGTCTTTCCGAGGAGTATTTTCTTGTGCGCCCCGACCATGTTCAGGTGCTTCCCGTCGGTGTTGATGGCGAAGGTCTTCGCGCTCTTTATCCCGTTCTGGTAAAGCCTGTTGACGCAGTTGCAGCCTGCGCCGCCCACCCCTATGACGGATATCCGTATGGAAGCGTTGTCCAAGTCCGCGGCCGGCGCCGTCGCAGGCAAATCGTCCTTGGCGGCTTTGATGATGTCATCGAACATCAGAATCACCCTGTCGCTCGTTCCCTCTTGGGTAATACTAAGAAAAAGAATATATAGCCCGCTGGTCGAGGTGGAAAACATGGCGGCGGCCGCCTTTGTCGGATGCCCTGCGTTCCCCGGCACCGGACGGCTTTCATCAATTCATGCTGCACGACTGCCCAGGGGTCTGGAATTTCGCCTTGTCGTAAGGCCAGGCGGCGCAGCCGACGTCCGTTGCCGGCAGGTCCCTGAACTGGGACGGAAGGCCGCCGGAATGGTCGGAGCGGAACCAGTCGCAGCCCGGGAATATCGTCTTCCCGTCGCAGCCTGCGTAGCGCCTCGTATCCCGGATGATTGTGATGGTCTTTCCCGAGCACTGCGCGAGGCCGGACGCCGTTTCCTCGAAACGCATCTCAGCCGTGCCTTTCATGTAGAAGCGGGCCTGCGCGGGCTTGTTCTGGTATGTGAAAGTGACGTTGCATTCCACCGGCTCCCCGGATGCGGCGATTGATTCGAGCGTCATGCCGGCATATGGATTCGGAGCTGATGGCTGGGGCGGTGGGGAAGGAGGCATCTGGGCCGGCGCGGGTGTTGCATTGCCGGCAGGAGGTTGCCCCTCAGGTTCGGTTGCGTTACCTTGCATCGCCGGAGCCGAAGGGGCGTTCTGTTGTGGAGATGAAGGCTGCTGTGAAACGCATCCGAGCAGCAGGATTGCAAAGAGGCCAAGCGCCAAAAGCTTCATTTCAAAACCCAAAACCCGAAACCAGTGACCGGGAACCCAAAACCGCGTCAGAGAGGTATAAGATGAAGAGAATGGGGGGATTGCCACCAACCAGAAGGAGGGATGGGTGGGTGGAATGGTGGTTCCCCGCCATGAGCTTCAGTTGTATCCTCCGGGATATGCTCCTCCGCCCATCATGTCCTGAAGGTTGCAGACATTCCCGGGGGTGTCGAATTTCGAGTTGTCCGGGACCCAGGCGGCGCAGTCCAGGCTGGACGCAGGAGCGTTCTCGTAGTCTGTCACCTGCGAGCCCTGGCCCGTTCCGCCGCTCGGGCCCTGCGCGGACACGTCGTATTGTATCCAGTCGCAGCCCTCGAACATCGGCTCGTCTACGCATTTCATGTACATTTTCTGGTCCTTGATGATTATGACGGTCTGGGAGCAGCCCTCGCTGGACGCTTCCATGCGGATTTTCCTGCCCTGGTCGACCACGTACATCGTAGTGGTGGAGCCGTCTGCGGAGACATCGCACTGCATGGGCACCCCGAGCGCCATGAGGCCTGCCCAGTCCTTGCCCGTGAAAGAGTCGGTTCCGCCGCTCCCCCCGGTGCCGACGCCGCCGGACACATTGGTGCCGGCTCCTGCTCCGCCGGAAACGTTCGTCTCCGCACCAGCTCCTCCAGCCGCGCCGGTCTCAGCGCCTGCTCCGGCGCCGGAAGGGGCCGTTGGCCCTCCCCCGGACGTGTTGTTCTGGCCTCCGGCCCCGGCAGGGGGCTGTGGAGACGTGCAACCGAATACAAATAGCATGGCCACAAGGATGGCCGCAACGAATTTCGCCTCTCTCATGGTTTTGCAATCAAGATTAACATTTTTAAAGTGTGGTGCCTCCCTCTCGATGGAAACGCACATGAAAGACCATCTTGCGCAATTCGCGCATGTTTTTATTTTATCGGCCCGAATCCGCAGACAGGCAATCAAAACCGGAAACTGGAGACCGGGAACCGGAGACAGCTTATGGGAGGACTGGAGTGCTCATTGTTCAGGAAGAAGCTCAAGAACCCCATAATCCTCGCATCCGGCATACTCGGCATGACGAAGGGAAGCCTCGAGGCTGGATGCGAGAACGGCTGCGGGGCGGTGATAGCGAAATCCCTCACCATGGAGCCGCGCAAGGGCCACGAGGGCCCGAACATCGTGGAGACCGAATGCGGGATGCTGAATGCCATGGGCTACCCGAATCCCGGCATAGGGGAGGGGCTCGCAGAGTTCGGCGGATGGACGCGGAGCGAGGCCCTCATAATAAGTATAGTAGGGAAGGACGCGAACGAGTTCGGCCTGCTCGCGACGAAAGTCGAGGAGGCGCGGGACCCGAAACCCGAAACCGGGAACCGGAAACTGGGGGCGACAGCCCTGGAGGCCGTCATCTCCTGCCCCCACACTCCAGGATACGGAACCATGGCCGGGCAGGGGACGCCGGAATCCGTGAGCGAAATTACGAAGGCGATAAAGGACGCGTGCTCCCTACCGCTCATAATAAAGCTCTCCCCTTCAGTGCCGGGCGAGGGGAAGGCTGCGCAGGCGGCCGAGAAGGCAGGCGCGGACGCAATCAACATGGGCAACTCGCTGGGTCCTGGGATGAAGATCGACATCGCGAGGAGGAAGCCCGTCCTTGGTTTCGGGGTGGGCGGGCTGACAGGACCTGCCATCAGGCCGGTCATCATCCGCGCCGTATACGACATATACAAGAGCGTGGAGATACCCATAATCGGGACCGGCGGAATCACATGCGGCGATGACGCGATAGAGATGATGATGGCCGGGGCGAGCTGGGTGAGCGTGGGCACCGCGGCGTATTACCGCGGGCCGAAGGCTTTTGGGATGATTGCGGACGAGATGAGAGCGTGGATGGACGGAACAGGCTGCAAGGACATAAGGGACGTAATAGGTGCTGCGCATGAAAAGGTTCGGGATCACAAATCCGATATATACTAGCCGGGTGCGGAAGGTCATAGAGGAAAACTACCGCGTCAGGACGCTGGAGATAGACCACGACATGCTCTCCGCGATGCCCGGCCAGTTCCTGATGGTTTGGGTGCCGGGCGCGGGCGAGCGGCCGATGAGCATAGGCAACAACCTCCCCCTGACCATTTCGGTCGCGGGCGTCGGCAGGGTCTCATCGGAGATTTGCAGGCTGAAGGAGGGGGATGTCATCTCGTACCGCGGGCCGTTCGGGAAGGGATTCACGCTGCCGCACCCCGCATCGGGCACACAGTATCCAGAACGCGAAACCAATAGCCCGAAACCGGAGGCCGGAGGTAGGAGGCGCATCCTGTGCGTGGGCGGCGGCTACGGAGTGGTGCCCATGTACTTCCTTTCAAAGGAGGCCAAGGGGCAGGGCATCGAGTCCGTGGCAGTGATAGGCGGACGCAGCGAAAAGGACATCGTCTGGGAGAAGCAGCTGTTCACTGTCTGCAAGGAGGTCTTCATCACTACGGACGACGGCTCGCGCGGCAAGAAGGGGAATGTCATGGCCGAGGTGCAGTGGCTGGTCGAGGGCAAGCACGTGGACTGCGTATATGCGTGCGGGCCGGAGAGGATGATGGAGGCCGTGGCGAAACTCTGCAAGCAGCATGGAATCCCGTGCCAGCTCAGCGTGGAGCGCTACATGAAATGCGGCATGGGCGTGTGCGGCTCGTGCGCGATTGACGGAAGGTTCGCGTGCGTGGACGGGCCGGTCATGAGCGGGGAGGAGGCCCTCTCGCTTGCCGAGTTCGGTTCGTCGCACAGGGACGCGGCGGGACTTTCGCACAAGCTGTGATTGACCGGCTTTCCGGGCTTAAGCCGTGGATTTCCTGAGGGCATATACCTCGATCTCGTTATCAGGGTTGACAGGGGATGCGAAATGGAACGCCGCCACGTTCACGATTTCCAGTCCAGCCAAGGCCACGAGCTTCTCCGCGTCTTTTTTTGATTTGAAATAGAGCTGCACCGCAAGATTCCTGATATCCTGGTCATCGCATTTCGAATAATCAAGGGCGGCCAGCGTAAAATGCCAGAAGCGGCCGCCCGAGCTCACGATGAGGGCCTCGTCGCGGATGATTGCGCCCCGCTCCGTGTAATATTCATAGAAGCGCCGGTTGAACGGGTTGCCGTATATTCTGAAATTGACCGAGCATTCCGCCCCGGGCTTGAGTCCCCACTCAAGTGCGGCAAGCATCCGCTCCGGAACGTAGACGACAGCATTAAGGGCAATGCCGGCATCTGCGAAGCCGGACGGGAGCGGAAGCGGCGGCGCGTTCCTGACATCGTAAGCGATGAACCTGGCGCCGGGCAGGCGCCTTGAGGCCGAAGCCAGGGAAGCTGTGTCCATATCAACCCCGACCAGCGATACGCGCAAATCGTCTTTGAAGAAATCGAGCTCGAGCGCATGGCCGCAAGCGACATCTAGAAGGACGACCTTGCCGGACGGTGATGCACCCGCTGCGCGGTCCACAAGCGGCTTGTGGAAGCGTTCGAAATAGAGCGGGTTTTTCGCAGGCGTGTTGATTTTTGCCTTATATGTCTCTTCATCCAGCGCTCCGTAATTCGGAGTGCTCCGGAATTCAGGGCGCTTAAGTGATACCATGATACACTACCCCGCAGAGCCGGACTGTTCAGAGCCGGTGTAGAACCCGCCTGTCCGGGAATCCAAGACGAACTGCCTCTCGTGGCGCTGCCTGACACCGATGAGCTTGCCGGTCCTCCTCAGGAATGCGGCTATCTCTTCAGCCTTGCGGCAGAGCATCCGTGAGAGCTGCTCGTCCCTGGCCCCTCCCCTGAAGTTGAACGCCGTAAGGAGATAAGCCGAGCCGCCGAGGGCGTCCGCGGCTGAGATGGCATCCGCAAGAATTTTTGCAAGCCCGGAGACAGGGTTCGGCTCCCGGGGCATCGCGGCAGGGAGAAGCAGGTGCGCGGCCGCTGCGACCTTCCTTGACGGGTCGTAGATGGCTATGCCAGCGCAGCAGAGGAGCGAGGTCGTCCCCACGCAGTGCTTTTCTTCTTTGGCGGAAACCGCCCTGGCCTCGTTCAGGCCGGCAAGTACTGTCCTTGCAGAATATCCGTCCAAGTAGCGGTCGTGGAAAATCATCTCCTCCATGAGCCTGCGCGATTCGGGCGTCTTGGCGAAAGATGACGGGAACTCCGGGCCGTCGCGCTCAGCGACGCTCCTTCTCGCGAGGGCGCGGGCTGCTCTGGTAGAATCTGGCATAATGTGTATATTAGTGTAAAAGTGTTTTTAAAGGAGGCTGGGAAGAACCTGTGAGGGCGGGAGTATGGAGCGCATATACAGCAACGGATACAGGATGTACAGGGTGGCGGACAAGGGATGCCCGGAGAACACTTATATAATATGCTCGGACGCGGGCAGCGGCATCCTGCTCAGGCCTCACATAGCCGGCAGGGAGCTTCAGGACAGGATGGGCAGGATGGCCGAGATATTCATGGACGCCGTCGGCAGGCTCGTCCTCAAGGGCAAGAAACAGGCCAACATCACCGAGCTAATCTTCCTGGCTGGCGGTTTGTACTACCAGCTCAACCACGGCTTCAAGAGGAATTTCGGGTTCGCCATCCCGCAGTGCTTCCTTGGCATTAAGAGGCAGAGGGTGGAGGGCTCGGAGGGCGCCTTTACTGCCGTGGCGACATACGAGAATTTCGAGTCGCTTCCGGACAATGCGACAGTAATAATCGGGGACACCATCGCCACAGGCGCGACATTGCAGAAGGGGATATACCACCTGCTGGACGCGCTGGAAACCAAGGGCTACCGGCTGGAGAACCTTGTAGTGTGCTCCCTCGCCTGCTCAATCAACGGCGCCAGGCTGATGAAGGAAATCGAGAGGAAGGTGCAGAAGGACTTCCCGGGCGCGAAGGTCCATCTTTTCGTCGCAGAGGAGCTGTTCCACCTGATGCCCGACGGGACGGACCTGAGGTTCCTTTACGATGATGCCATCATCCCGGACGAGACGCGGGAGCGGGTGCTGGCTGATTACGGGCCGTTCCTCGCCAAAGAGATGAAGTGCGCGGTTTTCGACTGGGGCACAAGGTGCAAGAACCCGCTCAAGCATTACAACGAGTTCCTGGAGTTCGTAGAGGAAATCAAGAAGGCTGGGATGGATGGCAAGGCAAGGGACGTAATTTCGCAGATGGAGAAGGAGACCAGGCAGAGCCTTGCAGAGTTCGAGAGGCCGCTTTAGCGCGAAGGACCTTCGCGGATGCCTGATTTATGGATAGAGAGGGCAACATTGCACAGGGCCCTTGCCGCTATTTTCACCGCGTTCGATTCGGCATCCGCGGCCATCTTCTTCTCTTGGGGCGTTTCGGCGAATGATTTGCCTGGTATCGCGCCTATGGCCGCCGAGATGAGCGCGCTGTAAACCGGCACGCCGGCCTTCCGGAATTCCCCGGCAAGGACGTCTATCACCGGCTCCTCCATCTCGGTGCTCATTATGCCGTAGGTGTCCCTAAGCATCGCGAATCCGTCCTCCCCTATCTCGGCATAAAGCGAGTCCTTGGTGAAGTTCGGGCCGACGAAGTTCCTGATGTTCATGACATCAGCAGCCTCCTGCAGCCTGAGGACCAGGCGGGTGGAGCACGAAGTCGCGAGGCTCTGGGCGTCGTGGCTGAGCCGCAACGCACCATACTGGGATATCATTTTCCTGAGCAGGTCCGCCTTCTCCGCGATATTGATGCCGGTGTAGTTCAGGGACTGCATCGTTGATTGTATGAGCGCGCCTATCGAGCCGTAGCTTTCTGTGGCGATGAGGATGTCGCCGATGCCTACCCGCACTTCGCTCGGGGCGAAGCTGTTCACGCCTGCGCAGGTCCCGGCGCGTATCACATAAGCGGCATCGCTTTTGACACCGCCAGTATCTGTCTGGTACCCGTCATGCCTCGCGAAATAGAGCGTCTCCTTGAGGTTTATCTGGGTGGCCGAGCAGCCCATCTGCGTCTCGACGACTGCAAGGGGGACATCAAGGCCGCGATAGCTCATCTTGCCTACAAGCATCGCCACGCGGCCGTAACAGGAGAGGCCGAAGCGCCCGCGTGCTTCTTCGTCAATCATCACCGCGTCCTTGAGCTTCAGGAGGGATTGCGCCTTCATCACGCGGACCCTGCTGCCGACCGCTATGATGAACGGCGGGAGCATGCCGTTGTTCTCGCGGAGGTACGGGATGTCCTTCCATTTGCCGAGTTCGTGCAGGTGCCCCACGACGGTGTGGGAGCCGAGTGGCTTCACGGCGCTGCGCTGCCTGAGCAATTCGTTCTCCTCTCCGGCCCTTGACTTGGCTGCACTGCCTCTCGCCATATTATCATCCCCTTTTATATTGTGTCCAACCTTTAAATAACGTGTGTTACCAAATAAATGGTAGTTACCTATATATAAGTAGGACCGCAAAATGGTGCTGATAGCATGAATCCTGCAGAAAGAGCCATGGCCGAGCTCGCAAAAGGCTCGATGGTCGTGGTCTACGACGGAGACGAGCGCGAGGGCGAGGCCGACCTCGTGCTCAGCGCGCGGTACGCAAAACCCGAAACCATCGAAACCCTGAGGAAGGACGCGGGCGGCCTGATATGCGCGGCAATCAGCCTTGAGAAGGCGAAGGAGGCGGGGCTCCCATTCTTCACGGACATGCTCGAGAAGGCGGATGTCCGGCTCAGCAGCCTTGTCTGCCGCAAGACCGCCTACGGCGACAAGCCGGCGTTCTCGCTCCCCATAAACCACTGCAACGTCTATACCGGGATAACAGACAACGACCGCTCGCTCACATTGCGCATGCTCGACGAGACGATAAGGGGCCGGATGAAGGATTTCCACGCCCAGTTCTATTCTCCGGGCCATGTGTTCCTGCTGATAGGCCGCGGAATCGGGAACCGGAAGGGGCACACCGAGCTTGCGCTTGAGCTTGGGCGCGGCGCGGGGCTGGATGGCGCCATGGTGCTGTGCGAGATGCTTGGTCCCGGAAGGGCTCTTTCGAAAGAAGAGGCGGCGTCTTACGCCCGGGAGCGCGGGCTCGCATTCGTAGAGGGGAAGGACGTAGTGGCGCACTTTTTGGGCCAGCCGGAGCCGTCAGGCTGAGGCGTTATCATGAAAATCGGCATAGTCGACACCACATTCTCAAGGGTGGACATGGGCGCAATCGCGCTCGACGAGCTGAGGAAGGGTTTTCCTGAAGTCCTGGCGGAAAGGCGCACGGTGCCCGGCATCAAGGACCTCGCGGTGGAATGCAAGAGGCTCCTTGACTCCGGATGCGACATAGCGATGGCGCTGGGCATGGTTGGAGGCGCACCCATAGACACGCAGTGCGCGCACGAGGCGTCGCTGGGCATCCAGCAGGCCAAGCTAATGACCGGCAAGCACATAATCGAGGTGTTCGTCCATGAGAACGAGGCATGGAGCGCGGCCGAGCTTGCAGGGATATTTGAGGACCGAACCCGCAAGCATGTGCGCAACGCAGTCATGCTTGCCACAAAACCCGAAACCCTGGTCGCGAATGCCGGGCGCGGCGTCAGGCAGGGCAAAGGCGACGAAGGGACGCTGGCGGGGCGCAAGGCGCCCACGCTCGGAATCGTGGTCGCGATGTTCAACGGCGAGATAACCGGCAGGATGAGGAAGACGGCGCTCGAGACGGCAGCCTCCATGGGCGCGGAGGCCAGGGTGCTCGAGGCTCCGGGGGTGTTCGACGTCCCGCTCGTAGCCAAGAAGCTGCTCATGGATAAAAGCATTGATGCCGTAGTAACGCTCGGCGCGGTCGTCAAGGGAGAGACTGCCCACGACGAAGTGATAACCAAGGATGCGGCCCGCAGGCTGGGGGAACTGTCGCTGGAATTCCGCAAGCCGGTAACGCTCGGAATAATCGGCCATGGCGTGTCGTGGGAGAACGCCGGGGCCAGGGCGGACGAGTACGCGCAGCGTGCGGTCGAGGCCGCGCTCGGGATGCTTAAGACCTTGGAGGGATGAATCATGGTGGAGAAGGTAGCGCAGGCGTTCTTCCCGACGAGGTTCGGCAAGTTCACGGTTCATGCGTTCCTGGACGGAAACGGGGGCGAGCACCTGGCGCTGACTAGATGCGACCACCCGCCGCACGGGGAGGTCCCGGTGAGGGTGCATTCGAGGTGCCTGACCGGGGACACGCTCACGTCCCTCAGGTGCGACTGCAGGGACCAGCTCGAGGCCGCCATGGGCTACATGGAGGAGAGGGGATGCGGCATCCTGATTTACCTGGACCAGGAAGGGCGCGGGATAGGCCTTGCCAACAAGATAAAGGCGTATTCGCTCCAGGACGGCGGCATGGACACCGTGGAGGCCAACGTCCATCTCGGATTCGGCGAGGACCAGCGCGACTATTCGGTCGCCGCCGAGATACTCAGGAGCTTCGGCCTGAACGACATAGCCCTCATGACCAACAACCCGGCCAAGATAAAGGACCTGGAGCGCCACGGCATAAGGGTGGCGAAAAGGATTCCCATCGTGACGAAGGTGAACAGATACAACAAGAGGTATCTCGAGACCAAAAGGAAGAAGATGAACCACATCCTCTGATTATTTCGGCAGGGCGAGGAAGGATTCCGGGACGCTCGATGTGTAATAGGTCATATCGGTCTGCTGGGTGGCGAACATGCCGCCTCCGGCGACGTAATCGAGCCGGTACGAATTGCTCAAATCCAGCGTGATGTTCCGGTACACCGTCAGGCCCGCACCGTCGTCCAGGCATTCCTCGGCCGGGCCGTGCATGTGGCTGATGGCTATCAGGAGGTCGCGCTGCCCCGCTGAGAGACTCATGCTGGAAAGCAGCGACTGCGCGTACGTCTTGTTGCCGTAAATCCTGAAGCGTTCGCACCTGAAGCCGTTCATCTGCGAAATCCCGAGGGCCCGGATTGAGATGAGCCGGCTCATGTTGACAGCGTCCGGAAGGGCGGTGCGGCCGAAATACGCGCAGCCGGACCGAATCCTGCCGAGTTCGTCCAGGTGGGCCTGCCAGCCGGCATCGCCAAGAAGATGCATCGTGCATTCAGGGTTGCACTGGTAGATGCGGCCGTCCTTCCATATGGTCGTGTGGTTGCCCTCCGGGGTTATGATGACCTTCTTCATCGCGGCCCCTCGCACATACGTCCGGGTGGTCTGGTTCGAGTCGTACCGGGATGCGACGAGGTCCGCAGCGTACCTTTCCTCTTCGGACGGATTCATAAGGCCGGAGAAATAGCCGTCCGAAACGTCGAGCGTCTCTATCAGGAAATCATTCGAGAGCGTCTTGCAGGACTTGTTCTTCAGCTTGTAATAAAGCGCGGCACCGGGAGGGGGCTGCGGCGTCGCGTTTTCCGGCACTTCCACCGGCGCCTGCTCCGGGGCCGGCCGGAGGCGCTCGAGAAGAATCGGGCCGAGCAGGATGAGGGCTGCCATGAAGACAAGGAACGCCATCAGGGCGACTATCTTCAGCGCATCGAAAAGCCCGGACGTATCCTTGTAGCGGGGCATGCACTATCTACGAGCAAAAAGCTTTCAAGCCTTGGGGCGCTCTTACTGTCATGGACAGGTTCATGAGGATGGCGCTCTCGCTTGCGAGGCGGGCGAATCCTTTCCCGAATCCGCGCGTGGGTGCGGTGCTGGTAAAGGAGTTCAAAACTCGGAACGGGAAACTGGAGACCAGGCTGCTGGGAAGCGGGTACCACAAGGCCCCGGGCAGGCCGCACGCCGAGATAGAAGCAATCGAGGACGCGAAACGGAGGACAGGAAACCCGGAAGCGCCGAGAGGGGCGACATTGTATGTGACGCTCGAGCCCTGCTCGCATACCATCAAGAGGACTCCGCCCTGCACCGGGGAGATAATACGCTGCGGCATATCCCGCGTGGTCTATGGCATGGACGACCCGAACCCGCTTGTGAGCGGCGCTGCGGTGCTGAGGAATGCCGGCGTGAAGGTCGATGGGCCGGCCGCGGCGGCTGAAGCGGCGGCCATCAACCGGAGGTATTCAGCGAACATCTCGAAAAAGCCGCTTGTCACGCTCAAGATGGCGATGAGCGCGGACGGGAAGACTGCCACAAGGACCGGGGATTCGAAGTGGATAAGCGGGCCGGAGGCAAGGGCGCTCGTGCACAGGATGCGCTTTGAGTGCGACGCCGTGGTTGTCGGCGCGGAGACAGTGATTCACGACGACCCCGGGCTGACGTCCCATGGCCGGGGGAGGGACCCGTTCCGCATCGTCGTGGACGGCAGGCTCAGGATTCCGGTTAGCGCCAAGGTCCTCGCCAACCCGGACGGGAAGACGATAGTCGCTACGACTGAGCTTGCGCCGCGGAGGAAGGTCGGGGAGCTCGCGCGCAATAGCGAGGCGCAGGTGTTCGTATGCGGAAAGGATTCTGTCGGCCTGGGGGAGCTTGTTGATGCGCTCGGGGCGATGGGGATGAAAAGGATACTTATCGAGGGCGGCAGCGAGCTGAACGCGAAGGCGCTTGAAGAGGGCATCGTGGACAGGCTCGCCCTGTTCATAGCTCCGATGGTAATCGGGGGAAGGGAAGCGAAGGGCGTTGTAGGCGGGATTGGCATAGGGAGGATAGGAGAGGCCATCAGGCTCAGGCGGATGAAGATGACAAGAATCGGCCCGGATTATCTCCTTGAGGCCGAAATCATCCGGTGATATTCCGGTAGGTGACGCCGCTCAGCAGCGGATACGCCCTGAATACGAACCAGCCGTCGCTCTCCACGGTGTTGTTCTGCGATACCCACAGCCCTGTGAAAGACGGGTAGTAGGAAGCCTCCGGCGAGTACAGCACTGTCGGGACTGCCGTGATATTGTATTTCGAGGCCAGCGCCTGCCCCTCGCTGGAGTTGATGTCGTACGATGTGCTGTTTACGACCGCAAGCCCGGCCGACTGCGATATGTAGTCCGACAGCGATGCCACATCGAAGCAGTCCGCGCAGGACGAGTCGTTGAGATATATCGCATCGACGAAGCCGCGGATGCTGCGGTTGTCCAGAAGGTCGACATAAGGCGGCGATGCGTTGCGCGCCAGGTACCAGGTG
>JBFMCO010000031.1:0-54032 GCA_040754495.1 Microcaldota archaeon | reverse complement strand
TTGCCTTAACTCTTCAACGGATATTTTGGGGAGGAATTCATCTCCTTTTGGTAGATGCCAGACCATAGATAGTATCTACGGAGGACAATTTATAAAAGTTCGTCTAATTTTGTCCTAGACTATGAAAGAAGCATGCCGAGCTGGAAGGCGTCCATGGCCGGCTTCCGGAACTTTTCGCCCCAGTCATGCCTTGCAGCAAGATCGAATCCCCTGAGGGCTTCATCGGCAGCCCATTTTCCGAGCTCAAACTCTTTGGCTCTTCTTGCGAAAGCGCCGGCCCCGCCCCATGCATCACCGGCAAGTTTCTCAAGACCGGCTCTTCTTTCTGCGGAACCCATTCCCCTCATCTTCTCAAGTTCCGCTTTGGCCGCAGCGGCATGCATGAGCGCTTCCGTCCCCGCAACCTCCGCGCCCGCGGCCATGGGAGCGGTTATGAATAGTCTCACCGCGCTGAGATGCGCATTGTGCTCATCCTTCGCACGCTTGTCCGGCTCAATGCCTTTCGCTTTGAGAACCTCGTCTTCCCGTTTTTCCTCTTCCGTCGGCGTGCCGAAGCCGCGCAATTCCTTCGCCCTCAATTCGTACGCGAAGGCTATTTTGTCCCATTTTGCGGCCACATTCGAAGCGGACTGCAGGACGAGCATCTTTTCGAATTCCGAGTCGAATCCGGCAAGCTTCTTCATCGTCGTGTCAAGGTCTCCAGATCCCATATACCCGCTGGCCTCGCTCAGCGAAGCGAGCAGGTCGGATGTCTTGAACTCGTTCATTACGCCTGTTGCCATCTCCACGTCTCCCGAGTCCGCCAGAAGGCCCCGGCTTGCAAGCACGACGGACGTCCTGCGCTCGTACAGAGCCATCGCCGCCGCAGCCCCGGCTCTTGCCTTCACGGCACCTGCGACGTCTTCTTTCGCAAGCGCGGCTTTGCCCCTCGCAAGACGTTCTTTCATATCGGCGGCGTTGTAGGCAGGAGTCGTCCACACTATATCCCTGCCTTCGCTTGTTTTCCCTGTGATCGGCCTGCCTTCGGAGTCTTTCGCGAGTATCTTTTTTCCTTCTGGAACCGGCATCAGGATGCATTTGCCGTCCGGACAGTATTTCCCGGCATTTTCCTCGTCCCGCGCCACGAGCTCCTTGTACTTTGCCGTTTCGGTTGCGATCACCCTGGTCAGCGTTTTCTCGAATTCCACGGCAAGCTTTCCTGCTGCCGCGGCATCGGTCGCGGCCTCCATGCGTGCCACGTCGGCGGCGCTTATTGCCCCTGTCCCGGCGATCTTCAGGCCGACATCGTGGAATGCGGCCGCTGCAAGATCGAGCTCCCTCCTTCCTCTCTCGCGATGCAGGGTGCTCACGCCGGTTATGCTGTCGCCAAGCGCAGAAAGCGCATCGATCCCGCTTTTTGCGGCGTTCTTTATTGCCATCCCCTTCGCGTTCAATTCGAAAGCTTCCTTTGAAAGCGCCTCAGCCCCGGAGAGAAGTTCCGCTTCCTTTTTCGGATCGGTCTCCTTTCCGGCTTCGGCCGTAAGCGAGACGGCCCTTCGCATGATCTCCAGGGATTTTTCGACTTCCTTTGCGCCTTCATCATAAAGCTTCCGGGAGTCGTCGGCCCTTGCTTTCATTTTTTCGTAGTCGCATCGTTCCGCCTCCTCCCCAAGCCTGGCCGCTTCATCCGGTTTTCCTGCCTTTCCGGCTTTCACGGAGGCTTTTTCCAGACGCGATTTGCCATGGTCGAATTTTTTCTTCGCATGCGGTTTTCCTATGAAAGAGGCATCGGATTCGAAGTCCAGCCTTTCTACCTTCTCAGAGTGGCGGGCAAGATCAAGGGCAAAGAGCGACATCGAGGATCCGCCGGCCCCAAGCTCTTTCTCGAAAGATGAGCCAGGAGACGCGGCCGCGCGGAAAAGCGGGGCGGCCGGCGGCACCGGAGCAATCTTTGATCCCAGCTCGTCCGGGGCCTTTCCAAGAATCCTTTCCCTGGCGGCGGGGCTCCCGCTGTAGTCGCCCATGACCGAGTAGACGAAGGCCACGGCCTCAGCACCTTTGTCTCCGTGCGCCGCGGCGCCCGCCAAAAGCGCGGCCATCCCCAGCGCCGCTTCCGCGCCCCTCTTGTCGCCGCGCTCGAAGAGCATCGCCGCATTATCGTAGTATGCGTTGGCATTGACCAGGACATTTTTCTCCTCTTTCCCTTTGAGGGAATCAACTATCGCCGAATGGGTCCCGGCACGCGTGAGCTGGAGATTTGCGAGCCATATCGCGTCATCCGTGGCTATCTCGCCGGCCGAAAGCCGCCTGCTCAGGCTCAGCGCGTAATTCCTGTCAACCTTGCTTTTGCCTGCCGCAAAGGCCCGCGCGCAAAGCACGAGCGCTGATGCTCTCCCATGTTCGTCAGCACCGATAGATTCTCCTTTTGCCGTCCTTGCGGCCAATTTGCCCATTTCAGCAATTGCAATTTCGTAAGCCGCCTTTTCCCTGCCCTTGTCGGATTTCCCCAGCGCCTCCGCTTCGGCCCTTTCGGAAAATATGAGGAGGTATTGGAAAGCGTTCTCGGTTTTTATTTTGCCCCCGGCCAGATTCATCAGGACGGCCTCGAGCTCTTTTCGCCTCTCAGGGTCTTTTGTCCCGAGATAAAACTCAGAAAGGGCCGCAGCCGCGCGGGCGCGCTTCGCCTCTTCCGGAGACGGACTTGCCCGCAGGGGGGCGAGCATGGAATCAAGCTGCGCTGCAAGCGAGGGGCTTGCTTTCGCAAGAGCAGTTCCGAGCTTTTCAGCTTCTTCCAGGAACGCTTTGACCGGAGACGACGGCCCCGCCGCGATAGCCGGTTTTTCTGCCGCTTTCGCTGCTCCGGCCGCAGGTACAGGCGCCGGCGGGACCTTCGCCTCGGCTGGTGTGGTCACGGCACCGGTCGGCGGGGCAGGCTTCGCTGCGGCGGGAGCGAACGCGTATTCGATTTCAGCTTTCAGTTTTACCCGCGGTTTTTCCTCCCACGCAGGCGCCACGCGTTCATAGAATTCACGGGCGAGTTTTATGTCTCCGAGGGTGGGGTTCTCCATCGAGGTCAGGTGGCTCATCGCCTCTACGATCAGGTGGTCCTCTTTCAGTTTTTCCATCACGCGGCTTATCTTTTCAGAATAAATCCCTCCCAACGCCTTAAGCAGGCCTTCGGGTTTCTCTCCGGCCGCCCGGCGCAGGTCTTCCAGCATACCTTCCCGCCCCGCATATTCTGCCTTCAGGAATCCCATGAGGTCTGCCGGTATTCCTTTTTCCGCTTCTTCTGCCCCCTCTGCGGCTTTTGCTGCTTCGGGTTTTGGAGGTGCGACCATCGTCACGCTTTTATAGAAATCCCTCGCGGACTCCAGGTCCTCCAAGGTCGGCTTGGCCATGGAAACCAGGTGTGTCATCGCGGCGGCAAGAGCGTCATCCTTCAATTTCGGCATGACGCCAGCTATCTTCTCGACATAGATGCCCCCCAGGGATTTCAGCAGATCCTCCGGCTTCTCTCCGGTGGCCATCAGCAAGCCTTTCAGCTCGCCATCCCGTCCTGAGAATTCCGCGTTCAGGAATGCTGTCAGTCCGGGCGGCGTCCCGGGTTCTTCCGGAATTTCCGCAGGCTTTGGCGGCGCCGCTTCGGGCATGCCCAGCGCCGGCCTTGCAGGTGCTTTGGCTTCAGGCTTTGCATGCGCTGCCGGCGGCGGTGATGGGACGGCGCCCGGTTTCTCGAGCCCGGCAACCAGAGACTCCGCCTCATCAAGATGGCGGACGGCTAGGTCCTCGTATTCCCCGGCTTTCGCATCGTCGCCCGTTTTACGCATCTCCTCGGCCTTTGCGATGTACCTTAGTGCAGGCCCGACGAGCGCTTCGATTTCAGCAAGTCGCGAAGCCAAGCCGGGAAGGGAGGAAAGCCCTTTTAGTTTTGCCTGCAATAAAACGATGCGCTCCCGTATTTTTCCCGGGGGGATGCCGGCTCCCGATGGGGACTTCCGGAGCATGCTCATCATGGCAAGCACATCTGCCGCCCCCATCCTTCCCTTTGCCGATTCCGAACTGGCCTTTTCGATGACCTTCCTGTTTTTCGGGCCGGCGCGTGGATAAGCCTTTGCGAGCTCCTTATGGAGCGATGCCTCATCCGCCTTTCCTGCTTTCAGCGCGGCGATGCCCCGGGCGTGGATGGCGCCGATAGCGGCCTTGTCCTTAAGAGCCGCCGTCTTAAGATCCGCCGAAGCGGATGCCGCGTATTCCGAAACCTCCCGGGCGGATGAGAGGGTGAGTTTGTCGAGCGGAACGGGGGCTTTCAGGGCGGTGATTACTTCCTCGAGGGCCTTCTCAGACTTAAGTTCGCTTACGGTGGCGCTAAGCTTCTCCAGGGCGGACGTTTTCTCCGCCGCCTCGTTGTACAGGGCGCACGCCTTTTCCGCGTGATCGAGTGCGCCCCTCTTGTCACCTGCAGCGCGCGCCTCCTTCGATTTGCCCATCTCTTCGGAAGCTTTGTCGCCAAGGCTTTTGACGATGGCCGTTTCCGAAGGGAACTCGCTTTCGGCCGTTTTCCTGCCTTCGGTGATCTCCTCCTGCCTCTGCTGCGCCGCCCTTTCAGTAAACGGAAGCTGGGATGCCACGGTCTCAGCCGGTCGTGTCAGGCTCTGCCCGGTCTGCGACAGGCTTGAAGACAACTGCTGCGCCTGCCTCGCATCCTGGACCTGGGGGGTTTCCGGGGGACGGTATTGCGATACGGGCTGGGCCTGCTGCGCTCCAGGCGTCGGCTGCGGCTGCTGCCTTATAGGGCCTTCGGCCTGGAGCTGGGTCAGCCTTTGCGTTTCATCCACCGGCTGGCGCTCCCTGAATACGCCCAATCAATCCACCTTTTTTATGGCCCTGGAGACTGAAATGAACGCCCACATCCGGTCCACCCTCTCGTCGAAACTTCCGGCCTTTCCCGAGGGGACCAGCATTTTCCTTGCCCATGCGCTCAGGTCCCCGTGGAGCTTCCTGTAAGTGTCGAACTTCTTCTTAAGGGCAGGGGGCTTGTGCTTCAAGCCGTCCCAGCTCGCGAGGCTTTTTTCGATCTCGGGCAAAATTCTGATGACCAGCTCCAGGGTCTCCTTCTCAACCCTGTCGATGTCCTTCTCGCTAATCAGCAGCCTCGGTTTTTTCTGGTCTGCTTGCATGCAGGGATAGGGGATAGAGAAGTTAAATATGTTGGGGACCCTAACTGCGGGCCAATTTTATTGCCCGGCACCGCCTTCCCGAGAGGAAGCGGGGGCGTTTAACAAAATCGCTGGGCGCTTGAACTGCGGTTCAAGTCCAGCGATTTATCTTGAGGTTGTTCACGCCGAGCCCGGAGGGCGAGGCAGGTGAACAAAAATCGCTGACGGCAGGATTTGAACCTGCAATCCACAGGGGACCGGTTATCGCGGGTTTCCGGTTTCCCGTCTCCCGTTTCCAGAACACAAAACCGGAAACCGGGAACTGGGTGCCGGAAACCGTTCAAGACCGGCGCACTACCAGGTTATGCGACGTCAGCAACGAGCAAAACAATGTTCATTGCGTCGGCAGGGTGGTCTGTGATTCCGGGGGGGCCTCCTGCTTCTCCTGCACGAAATACTTCCTGAACTTGTCCGTGAGCGTGAGCTTTGCAGAGCGGCCTGATTTCTGGGGCTTGAGGAAGCCGTTCTCGACAAGCTCCTTCACGTCGGCATACACGTGCGTGCCTATCCTCTTCACCAGTTCGGATTTGAGCATCCCGTCGTGCTTGGAGAGGTACGCGAGCGTGCGCAGGGCGCTGCGGCTGATTTCCGTGTCCTGCGCAAACTGCTTGACGCGGGGCAGAAGCTCGCCCCGGACGCGCATGGAGTATTTCCCGTCCGCCTCGGTAATCTCGACCGCGCTCCCCCGCTCGTCGTAGTCCTTCCGAAGCTCCTCCAGCACGCCCTGGATGTAGCCGAGGGCGCCGATGCCTGTGAGCGTGCGGAACTCCTCGAGCGACATGGCGCGGGAACTCATGAAGAGCGCTGCCTCGATTATCCTTTTTTCCTCCTTCATTGAAAACCCCCTACGTCTTCAAAGTGGGGTTTTCATCCGGATTCCGTCCCATATATCGGGCCGTCATCCGTCCCCCATCCTGTTCAGGCCCAGATGCCTGCGTAGGTCCTTGGTGTAATCTACCATGTCAAGTTTTTTCTTCTTTTGCTTTATCGCTTCCGCGATTTCCCTGGCGCATGAGCTGGCCGTCCTGCGAGAGGTGTCGAGCTCCAGGGGCTTCCTCCTGTAGACCGCCCGCGCCCTCTGGGTGCAGTAGTCGAGCATCTCTGCAATGAGATTCTCCTCCAGCTTCTTATGCCCGTAGCCGCGCCTGGAAAGGCGCCGGCGCAGGACTGATGGATGGGCGCGGAGGACGAATACGTAATCCGCTGGAATTCGGAGCTCGCATGCCAGATGCCCTTCCACGACATAATCCCTCTTCCCGGAAAGGAACGAAAGCGCCCGGGAAAGGCGCCGGATGTCCACTTCGTGGCCCTTCCCTACGAGGCCGCGGCCGCGGGCGATTCTCTTGAGGTCTATAATCTCGAGCGAAAGAAGCCGCGCGACCTCGCGCGATATAACGGACTTGCCGGTTCCGGGCGAGCCTGTGATGACGATTCTGGCCATAGCGCAAGTTGGCCGGGCAAAGCCTTAAAGCGTATCTCAGGGCAGGACGGGCCGGCCGTCGACCGGGTCCCTGCCGCCCCGCTCGATAAGGAGGCCGGGCCCGGCCCTCAGACCGAGCGAGCGGGGGTAGAACGTGATACCGCATGCCAGATAGCCCCCTATGTGCCTCTGAAGAGGGTTGCCGCTTTCATCGGCTGCAAGAAAGTGGAAGTTCATATGGCTTGGGCGCCTCTCGACAACGGCGAGCAGCCGCCGCAGTTCACGCCCGGCAACGGAGCTGACTATTTCCGGGAACGCCGCAGCGTCGAAGAGCCGCATGCCGGGGGTCCCGCCGCTTCCGGGAAAATCCAGTAGGGGAGGGAAGAAGAGCCCGAGGCTGTGGGTCCCGCCCTCAATCGCATATCCGGCGCTAACGTCTCCAAGCGGCGCCATGGCGCCGTTTTCCGGGGTCCAGTCGAGTCCGTCATCCTGCTTTAGCATGCTGGCCGTGAGTTCGCGAAGGCGGTCGCCAACTAGGGTGTCTGCGTCAGGGGACCTCAGGCGCACCCTCCGCAAGGTTAGGATTTCGCCGCTCTTCCCATCAGGCGTCTCCGAATGGCGGCGCAGCTCCCGGCTTGACGCATCAAGCTCCGCCAGGGTCTTGTCAAGGAAGAGCACGGGCACTTCCATCCCTGCGAGCCGCACCATGCGGGACTGCCGCAGGTTCCCGTATTCGGGCCGGAAGCTTGCGGGGTAGCGGCCGTGGAAATCATCGTGCCTGGAGTATGCCGACGAAGCCGGAGTGCTCCTCAATGCCGCCCCGCACCCTCCCGCGGCCAGCGCCGCAAGCCCTGCGGCCCCGGCCCTCAGAAAATCGCGCCTGGAGAGGCCGACGGGCGAATCAGCATGATGAATCTGTTTCCGCATGCTGGGATAGTATATCGGCAAAGGAATATAATTAGAGCTTCCCGGCAAGCGCCTTGAAATATTCGCGGGCCGAGCCCAGCGCCTGCGCCCCCTTGCCGGTCAGGCGGTAGTACTTCCGCCGCTCCTTGAATTGCGACGAGATAAGCCCTTCGCCTTCCAGCCGGTAAAGTACGACATAGACCATTATCTTGTTCGGCCTGAAGAGGAACTCCTTCTCTATGCGCTCATCAAGGGAATACGCATAAAGCTCCCCTTCCTTCCTGATTAGCGAGAGGAGATAGAGCCATAGGTTGCCCGAGGTGAGAAGGTGCCTGAGGCGCTTTATGGGCGCGGTCTGCTGGCGTTCCATCGCATCAGGTGCTCCCGCGGGGCTGCCGGCCTTCAGCGGGCGGGGGCGAAGGCGCACGCGGCGTACGGCTGTATTCGCCGATGTCGATGCCCGTCGCTTCGCGGGCAGACCTCCGCGCCGCACGGTACCTTTCCATGAACTCGTCAGATGGACCGACATCTTCGCCGCCGTACCTTCGCATTTCCCGGTACCTCTCCTCGTCCCTCACGCGCTCGTCTGAAAAGACACTCGTGAGGACTGCGGTCCTTGTGAGCTCCTGCTGGGCATACGCATCATCGCCGCGATGGTAAGCGGCCATGCCCCGGATTCCGGACTGGAAGACCTCATCGGGCATCCTCCAGCCCTGCTCCCGCGCAGCGGCCACCGCGGCATCCGTACTCACCACGAAGCCTGTGACCGCCGCGGGGTTGAGCGATGCGACCGGCTGAGGCGGATGTGCCGGGTCCACTGGGCCCATGGATACGGTCTGCATGCCGCCTCTTGCGAGTGCTTCCGCCTGGTTCATGTTAGGCCCTCCGGCCGCGAGCGCAAGGAATGCCTGGACGTCGCTCATGCCGTAAGGCGGCGTCCTGCTGGCTTCCAGGATGCGCTGCTGCTCGGCTGCTGCCCATCTGGAGGCTGCATCCGGCGAATCGATGGCGACGCCGCTCCTCTGCTGGAAGTCCTGCGCCTGCGGCGTGCCGGCCTGTGGCATGGGCTGCGGCGTGAGCTGGGCGGCGTACTGGCTGGCATAATTCATGAGGAGGCCGCCCATTGCCCTGTTCTGGTCCTCGGCCGATGCATCGGGCCCGAGGCGGGTGAGCGTGCGGCTGGCATCGAGCAGGAACTGGTTGCCTTGGGCTAGGATGCGCCGCTGCTCGTCGCTGCCCTCCGGAGGAGGCCCGCCCGGGCCGACGGTCATGGAGCCTGCGGCCCTTGCCAGCGCCATATCGGCATCGTGCGGTGCGTAGACGTACGTCCTTGAACTGACCTCGGATGTCACCACCCGGGCCGCTTCAGAGTAATCTCTCGCCACTTCAGTCGCCCTTGGAATATACTCTGTCGCCATCTCGACGACGCGCTGGCGGTCTTCAGGCCGTATCGAAGGCTCGGCAGCCACGCGCTGCGCGATGCGCTCGCGGACCTCGGCCTCCGGCATTCCGATAAGGGATGTGCCAAGGCCGAGCACTGCGGTGGCGGCCTTGGATGCCAGCGGGCCGGATTCGGGGTCGCCGAGCACGCTTCCCGGGACGAGCAGTCCCGGCCGTCCGGCCATCGCGGCGCCGACCTGCGCATCGACGCGCTCCTGGATGACGAGCCTCTGCCCGACTTCATCGGCCCGGACGCGGTAGGCGACCACGGTATCAACCATGCTCTGCCCTTCCCTTGGCCGGTACCCCATGTCACGGAGCGCCTGCTCTCCCTGTGCGCGTGTCGCGGGGTCCGGAGAATTGGCCTGCTGAAGGGCCGCGTATTCGCGCCTTCCGATTTCCTCCAGCCGGGGCTGCATCAGCCTCTGCCCTTCCGGAGAGTCTGGCGGGACGCCGGACAACAGGACGGCAGCATAAGCCTGGCCGCGGAGGCTCAGGCCGGCAATGCCCTCCGCCCCCCTCGCGCTCGCCCTCTGGAATTGCCTCTCGGCAAGCTCGATTTCACCGGACAGCCTCAGCTCCTGACCGCCCAAGGTTACGGAGGAGAACAGCGCCGTGGCCGCCTCGCGGGTGCCGCCGCTCACCCCGCGCGCGTCGAGCGCGGCCTCGAACCTTTCAGTAGCCTGCGCCCTCTGCTGCGCAACGGCCGTCATTGCTTCCCGCACAGCCGGATTTGCATCCAGGAAAGCGCGACCAGCGGATTCCTGGAGATGGGGCTGGTATGAGTAGTAACTCTGCATCACGTTGGCCGCGGCCTCGCTCACGCCGCCCATGTGCTCCCGGACGCCGCCGGCGTCGCGGTTCTCCCTGTATCCGGAGTTGAGGACGACGCTCGTGTTCCCTATCCTGGTCTCGACCACATCGCCTTGGATCGTCCGGGTCGTGAGGGGGATATCAGCGCCGTTTGCCCCGGTCACGCGCTGGTACTGGCCGTCCTGCACGGTTATCGTCGTTCCAGCGGCAAGCCCCCGCTCCCTTGATTCTCCGGAAGGAGTATAGCTGGAATCGACAACCCGGATGTTGGCATCATAAGAGCCGGCATCCGGCGCCCTCACGCGGCCGTTCTCATCCATTGTCCCTAGGAGGCTTGATTCCGCCACCTGAACGAGGCCGAACTGGTCCATGTACACCTGCCGCGTTCGCTCGCACTGCGAGTTCAGGGTGTTCATCGTGTTCCTTGTTAGGTCGCGCATGTTCGCGTCGTTCAGCGCGAAGACGCCGGCTATCGAGTTGATGTTCCGGCCGTCGCTGTTGATGAGTGCATTGACCGCGTCATAGGTCGCATTTCCCTGCTGGAGCGCAAGGCCCGGCTGGCCCCTCTGGCCGGCCTGGGCGGAATCGAATACGCCTGTTACCTCGCCCCTCTCGTTCCTTTGTAAGACGATGTTGTTGCCCACCCGGTCGATGCGGCCCTCCGCGTCGCGATGGACTTCCATTACCGAGCGCGCTCCATCCGCCCCGTAGGTTACAAGGCCCGAGGCAACGACCGTCCCCCCTTCGCCCACCCTGAAGCTCATGCCCACCTGGTTCCGAGTGCCGACGTTCATGAGCTGCTCGACGCCGCTCACGCGGCCGTTCTCGAAGCTATAATTCGTCACCCTGCGCTCGGCCCCGGTCCCCACGACGACCGAAACCGTGGCCGACCACTGCCCGTTCTCGCCTACCGCCGGCAACTCGACGACTATCGCCCTGCCCCGCGTCCCGTCGGCAGAAGTTATTTCGCCAAGGTCAAGGTACCTCGCTCCTGCCCTTCCGGTAAGGGAACCGTCGGTGTCGACCGTCGTCTCGCGCATGCGCACGCCCATGTCCCGGACGTCGCGGCCGTAGCGGTCGGTCATGATTTCAACATCGGCAAGGAACGCCGCCCTCGTCTGCCTTTCCGTGCCGGTTATGGAGCGCTCCAGAGCGCTTCCCGCGTTGAGCGTAGTAAGATATGAGAGCCACGTGCTGTCCCAGGCCGTCGCCACAATCCTTCCGAGGCCGTGGAGAAGCTCGGTGCCCCATTCCGACATCACCCTCCCCGCCCCGAATTCCCTTCCTGTGACCTTCCCTTCCTTGTCCCTCTGCTCGGCGCCGAAAACGCGGACGTAGCCGCCGCGCGCCTGCCTCCCGGCCTCGCTGAACGCCTTGGAAATGCCAGGCCTTGCCCTTCTTCCGCCGGCAAGCTGGACGGTCTTGAGGTCCGCGGTCCTCACTTCAGTGACGCCGCCCCGCGTTCCCCCGATTACGTCCCCAAGGTCGCGGATGTTTGAGAATAGGAACCATTTCGGCTCTGAGAGCGAACCCTTCCTGACCACGTTGCCCTTCTCGTCCTTCACGACGTTGCCCTTCTCGTCCGTCGCTGCCTCCATCTCCCCGGCCGCGCTGCGGATGGACATTGCAATCGCCTTCAGGTCCATGGCAAAGCCCCTGCCCCTCGCCTGGTAGCGGATGTGCCGGCCTATGCGCGCGCCCCCGATGTTGAATGCCGCGAACGGGTTTCTGCCTGTCAGGTAGAGGGCCCCGGAGAGCAGGGAGAAGATTATCAGGAGGGGAAGGCAGAGGCCCGGAGTCTCGCCGAGCGACGGCGGGGGCGGGCAGTACGATGCCTGGTCCACGGTTGCCAGGTAGCGCGCGGGATTTATCGGAGAGGGAACCGGGTTGCCGCCCGGACCGGCCGTGATATCGTCCGCGCTGGTCGCGGTCGTGTTTATCTGCGCGTAATCAAGGCACGCCTTGAAGCCGCATGCCGGTGAGCCGGGCGCGCAGAAGGGGCAGTAGAGTATCTTGAAGTTAGCGCAGCCGTCCTTCCACGAGCCGAAATCGAAGTACGCCTTGCCCTCCGCATTCGTGTAGGTCTTGTAGAGCTGGTCCAGGCCGGTGGCGTTCGTCATGTGTATTATTATGATGGAATCGTTGATGTACTGGCGCGAAGGCGTCGCGCTGTAGTTCTCGTAATAGGCGATAATCTCTATCGTCTGGTTCGAGCTGTCGAGGATGTTGAGGATGCGCGCCGGCGGCGTGCCCTGCATCTCCTCGCAGGAGATGCACTCTTCGACTGCCAGGACGGCCGGGACAAGCAGGAGCAGCAAGACGAGGGCTCTCATGATATAGCTTCCATAGAAAACGTTTAAAGGCATTCCTAAGAATTAGAGGCATGACGATGAGGCGAGCCGGCGTCCTACTAGTGCTGCTAGCCAGCCTCTCGTTCGCCGCGGAGCCCCTCGACCTCACCTTCGCGGTCCCGGCTGTGGCCCTCGTGGTCGGCGCTTTCCTTGGCATGGCGAACATGTTCTCGCACTCCATTTCGGACCCGAAGTTCGATGCGTGGGTGAAGACCGAGCTGCGCGAGTTCCTGGCCGCGCTCATACTGATAGCTGTAATAACGGGCGGGCTTATCAGCTCCAACGGCATCACGTTCGCCCTGACCGGGGAGAGCGACTTCATAACCGCGGCGCAGAACATCGTCCAGGGATGGCTCGGCACGTTCGATTCCTCCTTCGAGTACCTGATACGCGCCGCGGGCAGGATAAGGACCGCCGCCACGTACGCGCCGTACCTGAACATACCCATCTGGTATTTCTCCATAAACTACTCGACCAACACGCTGGGCGGGATAGCCATCATGCTGGGGCCCCTGAACATGGCTGCCCAGGGCCTGACGAACTCCATCTTCCTCTCCGAGGGCCTCATGCTCCTCCTCGTCTTCCTGAAGGTAGTGGTGCCGAAGATACTGCTGCCGCTTTCGTTCATCGCACGGCTCATACCTTTCACGCGGAGACTCGGCAACACGCTGATAGCGGTCTCCATAGCGGGCATAGTCTTCCTTCCGGTGTCCATAATCTTCGCGGACGCGCTGAATGGCACGATAACCATGCCGAATCCGACCATGGACCTGAGCAGGCTCTCCGCGAACCCGTGGGCCATGGTGATGGCAGAGCCATTGTGCGAGTCGGTGCCGGTGCGCAGCCTGCTCTTCGTGACCGAGCAGATATTCTCTGCCATCATCTGCCTCCCGCTCCTCCTCACGCCATGGACAGCCGGCCTTTACCAGGCCCCGTGCAGGGAGCCCCTCATGCACCAGGTGGTGTACCCGCTCATCCAGCTCATCTTCCAGATAGTAAACACGGTCCTGCTCATCATCTGGGAGGCGGTCTATTCGGCAGGCCCGTATGATTTCTACGCCGAGGGCGTTTTCACTGAGGTAATGGGCTTCCTGAAGGCGGTCAACAACCTCGTGCTGGTGTCGTATCTTGACTTCATACTCATAGGGATAGTGACGGTGGTCGGGGCGAGAAGCCTCTCGACCGCGCTCGGCGGCGAATGGTACATGGCGGGGGTACAGAGGCTGATATGAGAGCCGCGATAATAGTCCTGCTGCTTGCCGGCCTGGCGTTCCCGGCTTCCTGCATATCCAATGCCACGGAAATCGTGTTCTCGGAACAGGGCATGCTCCTCGGCGCCATAATAGGGCTGACCATAGTCGTGCTCGCCGCCGCCTACATGGTCGGCAGCGTTATCGGCAACACACACTACGTGGTTTTCGCGAAGGACGAGGCTTACCACTTCGGGTTCTCCATCCTGCTCCTGCTGGGCTTCAGCGGCATCCTGGTATTCTCATGCAACCTCATGGATTTCTTCTACCACACCACGTTCCAGAACCTCGGCACCCTTCCCTCGAACTGCTACAGCCCGGGCTCAGGCATAAACAGCGTGGCCTCGTGCTACGTGAAAGCGGTCAAGAACGATGCGACGACGCTCTCGAAGAGCTACATCCAGAACTACCTGGACTACCTCATGGATTCCACGTTCTCGTGGAGCCTCGCCATACCGCTGCTCAATTCCTACACGGCCACCCCCGGCGCCTACAAGAGGGTGATATCGAACCAGTACGACATCATACTGAACACGTTCCTGGTCCCGGCCCTCATGAGCGTGAGCATGCAGAAGCTGGCGCTGGACTTTATAAACGAGAACGTCATCAAATGGATACTCCCGAGCGCTTTCGTGCTCAGGTTCTTCATACCGACGCGGCAGATGGGCAACATCCTCATAGCGCTAGCCCTCGGCCTCTACGTGGTGGTGCCGTTCATGTACGTTTTCAACCTCGCGATGTATGACGCCGTCCTGGACGACTGCAGCAGCTTCGCGGCCGGCGTCTGCGACGACCCCATAGACAGCTACAGCTGCGCGGAGGGGCCGCTGCTCACATGCTACAACCCGAACGGATTCTGGAACGTGGCGCGCCTGATACCGCAGGCCATTTTCCTGCCGAACCTCACGATAGCGGTGCTGATAACGTTCCTTGGCTCTGTGCACAAGGCCCTGAGGGTGGTCGGATGAAACTGATGCTGGCGTTCGTCCTGCTTTCCGGCCTTCTCCTTGCCACGGAGAGCGTGAGCGAGCAGCAGTTCGAGACGCAGACCGGGGGCTCCCCGCTCGAAATCGTCAAGTACTGGCAGGCGCTCGCCGTCATGTCGCTGATGCTCTCGGTCATACTCGTCGGCATAGGCTATGCGGTCGGCATCGGGCTGGAGATGCCCGAGGTGAAGGCATGGGCCAGCAACGAGCTGGTGCAGATAGTCGCGAACGCCCTCATAATAGTCGTCCTCATAGCCACCATCTCCTTCATAGACGCCATAGTGATGGGCATGGCCATCGGGAGCGGCCTGGACCCGACGCTCGTGCCGGCCTGCTACACCGTGGGGCAGAGCTGCCTCCAGAACGTGACGATGGCGTACCTCAACGACTACGTGGACACCGCGGAAGTCGGGGCGCGCGACATCCTCAGGGCCAACATGTACGCAGGGAGCGCCGCTGGCAAGAGGCTCGGATTCTACTGCACGACCGCCTTCCTTCCGCTAATCTGCCTGCAGGCCGGAATCGGCACCACGGTCGCGGGCCACTACGTCCTTGACCAGGACATGTACGCCATCCTCTTCGAGTATTACACGAACCTCCTCTCGACACTGGAGGCCCAGCGGTTCTTCGTGAACGAGATATCGTTCAAGATGGGCCCGGTCATCCTCGCCATAGGGATAGTCGCCCGCTCCTTCTTCTTCACGAGGAAAATCGGTGGGCTCCTGATAGCGGTCGCCGCAGGCATAATGTTCTTCTTCCCGGGGATGTACATCTTCGACTGGGTCACGCTGGACATGGCCGTGAACGGGGACAAGCTCATGAACGACGACGTGCCATTATGCCCCAACGAATGCTCCATCGCCGCCCCCACGGCATATTACGACGGCGGCAACCTGGTATCGCCCTTCGACGTCTACGGCGCATTCACGGACGCCGATTCCGGGACCGTCCAGCAGCTCCTGGCCGGGACGCTGGACCGGGCCACAGGCTCGAACCCTGAGAGCCCCGCATACAACAAGGACGTCATCTCGTGCTACTACGGGAGCATGGCCGACTGCCCCGTGCCGTGCAGGGAGCTGCCGTACCCCCCATCAGCAGGCAACTGCTCTGTGCTGGAGGTCCAGCAGGCGTGCGCCCAGGTTCCTGCCGAATGCAAGGTGGCGCGCCTCGTGAATACCACGGCCCCGAGCTTTGATTTGGCGGAATACAACAGGTGCCCGGCCTCGTGCAAGGTCGTGCCCCCGCTGAATCCGGACTGCACGGAGGATACCGACGGCAGCACCGGCCAGTGCCTGGAGTCAAGGTTCGACTGCAGGATAGCAAAGAGGAGCGACCTGGACTGGAGGCCGAGCACCGTGGACATAGAGGGCAGCAATTACGCCGATTGCGTGAAGGCGTCCAACTGCCAGGCGAGCCTGACGGCCTCGGAGAACTGCGTGTGGGTGATTCCTGACACCGGCAACTGCCAGGAGCTCTGCACAGACGCGTGCCCGGCCGAGTGCAGGATAGCCGACGCGGACCCGGCCGACCTCCCCGCGCAGTGCAAGGACGGCGCGGCTCTCAAAGGCGCATGCATCGCGTGCATCACGAACTATGACAGCTGCACAGTGAGGCTCTCGGACATAACCTCCCTGAACCCGCCGGCCGGCCAGTGCGACTCCTGCCCGGTGGAGAAGCGCCTCGTATCATCGTCGCTCCCGAACGACTATATAACCGGGGGATGCTCCGTCGACGCCTGTTCCAAGGACTACAGGGTGGCAATCCCGCGCAACACGTGCGAGAGCTGCCTCTTCACCGAGGAATCTTATGTCTACAGCCCGCCGATAAACACCCAGTGCGCAGAGCTGTGCGGGCCGACCAACAACGCACCGGTCAAGTCTTCCGGCGAATACACGAAAATCGGGGGCGAGGGCCTGGTCGGCAAGGTCGAGATACAGAACGTGGCCAAGCTGATGATACCGGCCTACCTGCTCCCGCTCTTCAACATCGTGGCGACTCTGGTATTCATCAAGGGATTGTCCGGGCTCCTGGGAGGAGACATAGAGATACCGGGCCTTGCGAAGGTGTTCTGATGAGGATGCTCCTGCTCTTGCTGCTGATTGTCCCGGCCGCCTTCGCGGCATGGCAGGGCGTGGCCGCCGTCGCAATCGTGACCTCGGTCGCGGTTCTCGGCGTCCTCTACATGGTGGGAACGGGCCTCGGGGCGAACGAGCTCCAGGTGGTCGCCAAGGAGGAACTCTTCCAGGTGATTGCGGTCCTGCTTATGGTTGTGCTCCTGACAGGCACGGACTCCATGCTCAACTATGTATCAGGGATATTCGTCAATTCCACGGCCGCCTCGCTCCAGGAGGCGGCGCTTGACAGCATAGACGACAACCTGAACGAGGTCCAGCTCGTCATGTCCACCGTAGCGGATTACGATAAGAACGTCGCGGTGCAGGGCTCGAAGGCCAGCTCCTGCAGCATCCTCGGAATGGGATACTCGGTCAGCGGGTGCGGCAGCTACACGATGCTTGCGACGCCCCTCTCGATGGCCGGGGGCATCACCGGCTTCGCCATAGGCGAGCTATTCACCATGAAAAGGCTCATCCAGCTGTCGCAGGAGTTCTCGCTGAATTTCATCCTGCCCCTCGGCATCGTCCTCCGCACGCTCAAGCTGACAAGGGGGGCGGGCGGCCTGCTGATTGCCCTCGGCGTGTCCCTCCACATAATGCTCCCGCTCGGCGTGGTGTTCAACGAGTCCATGGGCGCGACGTTCCTGGACCCGGCGGAGTCGCTCTCGACTCCGTATCGGGGTACCGCCTCCGGCGTATCCCTCGACTGCAACGCCGGCGACACGGACGAGGACAACGAGAACGACGCGATAGACGGATACAACACCATGAGGGCCAATATCCGGAAGTTCCTATACGACCTGATGATAAGGGCGACGCTGGGGCCGGTCATAAGCCTGCTCATGTTCGCGGCGAGCTTAAGGGCGCTGACATCGCTCGCCGGGGCAGAAGTGGACGTCAGTGCGGTATCGAGGTTTGTGTGAATGGTCAATATCTGCGGTCCTGAGTTCGGAGCGTTCTTTGGCGCAACGATAATGCCGCTGCTGGCCGTCGCGAGCGTCACCACGTCGCTCATAATCGGGGGCGCGTATATGGCCGGGACCGCTCTCGCGAACCCCAAGCTGACGCTGTGGGGAAGGACCGAGGCCGTCCAGCTGGTCATCTCCATGGCCACGGTCTTCGTGCTGCTTACCATCATGAACACGTTCTGCGCCATCAGGATGGACGAGGTCGCGGGCCTCTTCGACCTGACAGCGCCGCCCGGAAACCCGGACATCTACAGCGCGGCGCAGAGCTACCTGAACGAGACCGCGCTCTATTCGCACAACGCCCTGACGGTCGTGCGATACCACCTCGAAGCGTACACGACGCTGTCGTTCTTCAACGCCTTCATCTGTGACCTCGCGACAGGCAGGATAGGGTGGGGCTGCCTCTTCGGCTACTCGGGAGACACCCAGCAGCCCCTCGGCGGATACGGCGCCCACATGGCGGCGATGAACATCTTCTTCAACGGCGCGATAATCTCCCACTTCATGGTGCTCAATTTCCTCTTCATCCTGCTGTTCGTGTACAAGGGATTCGTCTTCCTCTTCCTGCCCCTCGGCGTCTTCATGCGGTCCATGCCGTATATGCGCTCCTTCGGCTCGCTCTTCATAGCTCTCGCCATGGCCTTCCTGGTGGTCTATCCGTTCCTGCTCAGCATCCTTTACCTCATGAGGAACACCCTGCTTGATGCAGGGACCGGCTTCACGCCGCTTCCGCAGCCCATGTCCGCCTACAACGAGGACAAATACCCGGCCCGGGAAGGAGGAGGCGGCGTGGCCCAGAGCATGATGGGCGAGGACTACCTGAGGGCGTGCTACTTCAGCTCCGGAGGCTGCGGCTTCGGCTCGAACGACCTGGAGAACCCCGCCGGGGCCATCATGTTCGCGTCGAACTCCTTCGTCGCGGCGGTGTTCTTCCCGAGCATAGCCCTGCTCGCGACGATTGCAAGCGTGAGCTATATAGCGCGCCTCTACGGAGAGGATATAGATTTAAGCAGGATAACCCAACTGGTGTAGATATGATGATGCCGGTGCTTTCCATCAGCAGCTTCTACGGGGCATGGGCCAACTGGCTCCCCCTGTCGATACTGGCAGTGGCGACGGCAATCCTCGCGCACACGATAATGCTCATGGCGGCGCGCGCGTTCTCAATCAGGGAACTGGAGGCCTTCGCGTCGAGCGAGATACTCCGGGCCGCGGCGACCGGGTTCATGGCCATCTTCCTCGTGCTCATGGTGGAGAGCGCAATGGGGATATCCCGCTCGTTCATCCACGGGGACGTCTACTGCGGGGGCACGGCATACCACATCGGCACCACGAACCAGACCACCATGGACGAGGCGTACAGCGCCATAAGGTGCCGCCTCCAGACCAGGGCGAGCGAGGTCGCCGCGATCCAGGACGCGACGACGTCCTCGGGCTGGCTGATAGCCGAGTTCTACATACTCAACATGCAGGCGAGCATATTCGGGATGACGTTTTTCAAGGGGGACTGGGTGAGCGGGCTCTACCGGGACACGGAGACGGCCAGGATAGTCAATAACCTCGCCACGGTCCTTCTCATCGGCCTCAACGCGCAGTCGTCCCTCCTGGAGTACCTGCGGGTGAACATGCTGCACGTCTTCGTGCCGGTGGGCATACTCCTGCGCAGTTTCTACGTAACGCGCGGGCCCGGCGCGCTGTTCATAGCCATGGGCGTGGGGATGTACTTCATATTCCCGATATTCTTCGTCCTGCTCGACCCCGGGTTCGTCGCCTCGCCTATCCCGCCCACGCCGAACATCGCCACCCAGGCGGCGCCATACTGCTACGCCACGATGACGAACGCGGTGTCGGTGCTGAACTCGCTCGAGGCGGCCGGATTCGGCAGCAGCGCGGGCCTCACCCTGGACAGCGTGAGGAACGACCTCGCGAAATCCTACATCTCGCTCATACTCCACCCGCTGGTCGCGTTCTTCATGACCATGATATTCATAAGGTACATGATGAGCGTGCTGGGCGGAGACACGTTCGAACTCACCAAGATGGTAAGCAAAGTGATATGATGAGAGCCCCGATTGTAATTGCAGCGGTCGTCCTGGCCCTCCTGGCCGCAGGGTGCATCCAGCCCGTGCAGAAGCTCGGGTGCTGCCTCAAGGAGAACATCAGCGAGGGCTGCATGCTCTACAACACCACGGATTTCCTTACGTACAACCTCATCTCCCAGACGAACGGCCTCTGCGACGACAACGCCACCAACACGACCGGCCACTGCAACGTCTCGGTCGGCACGAAGTCCTACCTCATACCCGTCTGCACGCAGGACCAGATAGTGCCGTGCATATCCCAGAACTGCACCGCGATGGTCTGCGGGGACTTCAAGTTCAAGCCGCAGTTCGCACCCGGCTTCGTGACGAGCGGCAACGACACGAGCAGCGCCGAGGGGAACGTCGAGGGCTCATCGGGCGACATACCCCCGGACACCGGAGAAGGAGGCGCGGCGAACTTCTACAAGGCCCAGTGCCGGTTCCTCACGATGGACGCGAAGCTGCGCCAGATAATGAGGAGCAGCAAGTCGTCGATAAACGTGTTCAGGGTGGGCGTCGGCGGCTCATTCGACGAATTCGACCAGTACAGGTATTTCTTCCCGCTCTCGGATAAGTTCTGCAACATCAACTCCGGCGCCTCGGGCGCGCAGAGGGTGGACAGGTACATGAACTACCTGACGAGCTCAATCACTGGATACAACCCCGGGGCCAGCATAAACGTCAATTGCCTCGACGATAGCGCAACGTCCCCCTTCGGCACCCCGAACCCCTTCGGATTTACCGAGAGCGCGGCTGCGAAAACCGGCGGCATGCCATATGCCGGCGGCTTCACCTTCACCCCGGTTGTGCCTGACGCGTCGAACTACAAGTTCGCCCACCACGCGAGGGAGGACTGGAACGCGTACTGGAGCGACTGGGGAGGCTACGTATACGAGGATGCGTTCGTGAGGCAGGACGGCATCTACAAGAAGATAGACGACGCGTTCTACAGGAAGCAGCTCTCGATAGCCCATGCCTCGACCATGTACGGGCTCACCTCGGCCAGCACCACGAGAGCGCCTTTCGAGTGCGATGCGAGGACGAACGACTGCTACTCGGGTGCGTGCGACACGCAGGTGTACAACAGGGGGGTGCTCCTCGAGTATCCCGGCCTGGCTGGCGACGGCGACGAAGTGGTCGCGGACTGCAACAGGGTGCAGAACGAGGTAGGCCAGACCGTGGTCGTGTGCGCGCCGACCAAGTCCGTGACCGTACCCGGAGGGGGCGCGACCCCGACCTTCACCTACGCGTCCATCCAGGCTTATCCGGTGCACCTGGAGTATCCGCTAAGCATCAACCCGGGGATTTCGTACAACACCCTCTCCCAGGATGAGGCGGCGATGGACCCGTACTGGGACGCATTCGACATATCGCTGTTCAGCAACACGAGGCAGGGCACGAACCGCACCGTTACGAACAGCGTGTACACTTATTTCTACAACACGCAGAAAAAATACTGCCAGTTCGACTACGGAACCAACAACGAGAGCACGACCGTGCTGTGCTCCTCGCTCTACGACTATTCGAGGCCCCCGGCCGGCGGCGCGGTGTTCTTCGGCAAGCAGGGCGACGACGAGGTCCAGTACGGCGGCAGCACGATAATCGGCTATGCGCTTGCGGGCAGCGACTCGGAGTTCAACAGCATGGCGGTCGTGAAGAACTGCAGCATAGGCGCGACCGACTACGTCAAGGTCGAGCTGAGCAGCATGAGCGATTCGGACTGGAGCGCCCTCATGGACTCCTTCAAGCCGTACTTCCAGGAGAGGGTGAAGGCCATCAAGACGCAGGGCTTCAGCGACGGCTGCGGGGACGCCATCCAGTCTTACGACGCGGTGGTATCGTCCATCCCGTGGATAGTCATGTATTCCAAGGGATTCTCGGATGCCGACTTCACAGGCCACAACTACTTCGACCTGATAGGATACCACATCGCCTCTACGGCGGGCCAGGCGCTCAGGGAGCGCAACATCTACGACGAGTACATGACGAGCACCCCCGGCACGAGCAGCTGCGAGGTGCGCAGGGACTACTATCCGTGGTGGTTTTTCGAGAGCCCGAACATGTATTACGATTTGGCCTTCAGCCGCTATATTTACCTGTTCAAGTACACGCCCGGCAACGGGAAAATAGGGAACTGCGCGGTGGACGACAGCACGTACCTGCCCGAGGTGAGGACTTACGGCTGGTGCCAGCCGTGCACGACCTCCACCCTGGCGTTCCAGAACATTACGGCCTACAGCAGGGTCTACATGCCGGCCTACACCGCTAACGTTGAGGGCGGCTCCTACAGCAACCTCGAGTCCATCTGCCAGCCCTCGTACAAGGTCAACTGGGAAGGGTTCATGGGCTTCAGGGTGACGGATAACGTCTCCTGCTTCAACACACACATAACGGACATCAACGACTACAAGGAGTCCCTGGGCTCGGTCGGCTCCCCGAGGACCAGCCCGGAGGCTTCCATCCTCAAGGAGAGGCTGGGCAATTACATGAAGGCAGGCGTGATGCCGGTATTCGACATGAGCGATGCGAGCAACTGGAACATAAACAACCCGGACGCAGGGGACGGCAGCTTCTTCCTGTTCTACCTTGATTCGGGCTCGGACGACTACTACCAGCAGTACGACTTCCAGAGGCTCTTCGGGGAGATGGGCGCCTCGGTCGTCATAGTGGACCATGTGAGCGGCGAGGCCGACGAGACCAAGATAGAGACCATCATAAACCGGAGCAACATAGTGAAGGAGAAATGCTTCGGCTGCCTGACCGCGTTCCACGTGGACAGCCCCTCGAGCATCGCGTCATTCAACGACTCCATAAATTCAGTCCTCTCCGACCCGCGCGCGACCTTCAGCCTGGACATGGTGACATTCGACTACCCGGTATCGAGCCACTCGTCCGTGCTGGGCGGCATCAGCGACGTGAAGAACAGGAGCATCGCCATCGCCGAGGACATAGCGTCCTACGGCCGCACCGCCCTGCAGTCCAGGCGTAAGCCGACGATGGTGGTCGGCCTGAACGTGCAGAGCAACGACGGGTACTGGAACTCCAACACCTACGACGAGCTTTTCGAGACCATCGTCACCCAGCAGGACGACCTCGTCAAGGCAGGCGTGACCGGCATCATCTACTCGCCCGCAAGGTCAAGCGCAGGCGGGAAGGGCCTGGTGGACATCACCGGGAGCATCGGCTACAAGACGCCGAAGTTCTGCGCCTTCCAGGGTGCGATGCAGAAGATGTCCACCGGATATCCGGTCGCCCTTTTCACGCGCGTCGGCGCCGTGGATGCCCAGAACTGCACCAAATGCGCGAGCATCGACAAGATAGGGACCGGGCCGTGCTCGGAATACTCGCGCGCGCTCATGGACCCGAGGAAGTGCGACAACGGCTTCCTCTGCACCGTGCCTGACGGGATGGACGAGGACGAGGCCAAGTGCCCGGCCGACACGGTCGTGGATACCGGAGCGGACGAATGCGCGCTCTGCAACATGACGGCCGGGAGCTACACCTGCACCCTGTCGTATTCGAACGGAACGGTGGACGACATCGGCCCGTTCACGATGAGCGAGGTCAGCAACGACGCCTACATGGACGTCATCGCCGGCTTCGACAAGCCCGAGAAATGCTGCCTCGCCGGGGCGAACGGCAAGAAATACACGTACGTGAAGGACACGTTCGTGAACTCCATCAACAAGCCGGTGGTGTTCCCCAGGACCGGCGACCCGAACGTCGACTGCGGCCTCGGGGACACGGGCACGATATCCGAGCTTGGGAGCTTCTGCGGCATCCAGCTCCCCCTGCGCGACTATGACATCAACTGCACGATAAGCTGATTTACATGGGACTAGGAGACCTCCTCGGCAATGCCCTCAAGGGCGGGCCCCCCTCATCCTCTAGGAAGGGGCAGACGCAGAGTTGCCCGAACTGCGGGGAGAAGGTCAATCTGGCCATGGAGCGCTGCCCGAAATGCGGCGTGCGCATAAAGAGCATGTTCAGGAGGAAGTGCCCCAAGTGCCAGACGCTGGTCGAGCTGGACGCGAAGAAGTGCACCAAATGCGGCTTCAGCTTCGAGGCGGAGCTTGAAAGGGCTAATAAAACCTTCTATGTATGTCCTATCTGTGGCTATAAGATGGAGGCCATGCTGACGCAGTGCCCGTCCTGCAATACGCGTTTCATGTGAGCACAAATGGTCGAATCTTTCAGGCAGAGCGAGAAAAAAGCGGAGCCGCAGGAAGCGGCCAAACCCAAGTTCATCCATCTCCTTGACGAGGAAGAGGTGGAGGTCAAGAGGCTGACCGCCGAGGACATAGAGGACTGCGTCAAGGTCATGCGGAAATGCGCCTTCGACGTCACGGACGTCGAGGTGAACAACATCGTGTCCTACGGGAAGAGCTTCGGCGCGACCGTCAACAGGATGCTGGTCGGCGTGGGACTCGCGTGGCCTGCCAAGCTCGACCTTGAGAGCAAGCGGATAACGAGCGGCGAGCCTAACGCCCTTTACCTTGAGGACCCGGCCGTTCTGCTCGCCTACGAGGGCCGGGGCGTCCGGAGGATACTCCTGAAGGAGAGGGAGAAGGAGGCCGCGTCAACCGGGCTGAAATACACCATAGGATACCTTTACGAGGACATACCCAAGGGCAGCATAGCGGACTACATAACCGAGGCGGGCAGCGCGCTCGAGAAGCTGTACCTTTCCGAGAGCTACGAGTTCATCAGGACCGAGAAGGGGATACTGTCTTTCAAGAAGGTGGCTTAGGGAAGCCGGCAGCCGGTTTCGGGTCTCCAGTTTAGGGTTTTGCATTTTTCCAAAACCGAAAACGCGGAACCCGCAACCCATGAGTCAGGACGAGAGTTTCAGCAGTACTTCCGAGAACCCCATGGCCCGCAGCCTTTTCTGCAGCTCGGTGATGCGCTTTGCCAACCGCCCCATGGACGCTTCGCTGACCGAGATGAACACCCTTCCTCCGCGCACGATGAGGGCCGCCCCGGGCTCGATTGAGCGCACGTATTCCAGGGCGAGCCTCCTTGCGGAGGGGCGCAATGGCTCCCTGGCCGGTTTCTTCCTCTCGGCCGATGAGGGCGCGTCCCAGTTGGGCAGGCCCAGCTCCTTGGCGAGCAGGCGGATTTCGGCCTTGGTGAGGTCGCTCTCGAGAAGCGGGCTCCTCACGCCCGCGCGCCTTGCGGCCATGAAATGCCTGCCCTTCTCCGAGGCGTCGTCGCGGTGCGAGCCGTCCAGGACGTTGCCGAGCTTCATCCGCATCGCCATGCTTTTCAGGCAGCTATAAACGTTCGAGCCGCGGCAGAACTCCGAGGGCCGGGGCTGCTCCGCGCCTTCCGGCTGCTTCGGGTCGACCACCAGGTGCTTCACGCCGATTATCTTGGCCACGCGGCGGGCCATGGAAAGCTCCGAGCGGGGATAGCTGTCCGAGAGCGCGGTGACCGCCACCGCCTTCTCGCCAAGCTCCTCCCTGCAGATGCGCATCAGGAACGTGCTGTCCACGCCGCCGGAAAAAGCGACGAGCGCCCCGTCCAGCTTCCTTATCCTCTTGCGCAGGATGGAGAGTTTGCGCTCGAGACTCGTGTCCATGAATGGTATTTTCCCTTGCATATATTAAAACCTTGTCCGGCCCTCCGGGCGTCATCCTAAGCGTGTTGTAGAACGTGTTTTAAACGGAATGGTTCGCACGAGGAGCCCGGCCGTGGAGCCGGCAGGGCCAAAAGGGTTTTAATGCGGGGCGGCGGAAACTGGTGCATGCGGATTTTGCTCCTGCTAATGGCATTGTCGTCGCTCGCCGCGGCCTCGTGCTCGGGCAGCATCACAAGATACGTCCCGGCGGTCGTAGGCGACGACGGGGGCCTCGTGAACGTGACTATAACGCTTGCCGAGGGCCCGGGCGACGCCTACGTGAGCGTGGAGCCGCGCACCGGCGTGACGACGCAGGAATCCATAGAGCAGGCCGCCGCCTACGCGCAAAGCATCTCCGGGGAGGGCCCCTGCGACGTGCTTGTCAGCTTCGGCGACAACCCCGGGACCGGCTTCGTGGACGGCCCGAGCGCCGGGACGGCCCTTGCCGTCATGACATACGCGCTGCTCGAAGGGAAGCCCCTCAGGAACGACACCGTCATCACCGGCACGATAGACGAGGCAGGGCAAATAGGGCCGGTCGGGGGCCTTTACGAGAAGGCGAGGGGCGCGGCCAGGATGGGCGCGGCGTATTTCGTGACGCCGGTCGAGAATTTCTACGAGATGCTCCTGCTGCGCGACATGGAGGACGACTATGGCATAAAGGTGCTCCAGGCCCGCAGCGCCGGCGACGTCATCGGGTTCATGACGGAAAACCTGAGCATAGACCAGGAGGGGCTGGCTGTGGAGGAGCGCAAGACGCCGGACGTCCCGCCCTATGACGAGCCCGGCCTCGCGGCGTTCCGCCCGGTTTCCGAGAGGATGATAGAGCTGGAGGAGAGCCTCGTCTCATCCATGCCCGAGGCCGAGAACGACACTGCGGCAGTGAGGGAGTTCTTCACGAGCGAGGTGGCCCGCCAGGAGGGCATCCTCGAGAAGGGCTATGTCTTTAGCGCGGCAAACGAGGCGTTCCTCAACTACATAGACGTCTCCACCATAAGCGTGATACTCTCCGGAGAGCCGGACCTTGCGCGCAAGAAGGGCGAGGCCGGAATCTGCCTCACCGGCATCGGGAGGCCCGCGCTGACCGACTCCAACTTCGAGTGGGTGGTGGGGGCCGACCAGAGGCAGGCCTGGGCCATGGACAGGCTCGAGCGCACGAATGTGAGCGACAGGATGCTCCGCGACGAGAGCTTCGTGAGGTACAACGAGCTTATGTACGCGCAGGCATGGTGCCACGTGGCGAAAGAGGTGCTCTCGGCGGCGCCTGGGGGCGGCGGCGCCATAGACGAGTCGGCATGGAAGGACATCGCCGGGGATTACCTCGCGCAGGCCCGCGCTGCGCCCGGCAAGAGCGGGGAGCTGGAAGAGAGGCTCGGGATTGCGCAGGATTCATACGACAAGGGCCGCTACGGCGCGGCGATATACGACTCTGTTTACATCGTCTCGAACTCGGCCCGGCCGGACGATGAGGAGGACTCGAGTCCTCTCGCGACCGAGCGGAGGGACTCCCTCTGGGGAAAGGTCTATCAGTCGCATGCCGCGTTCCTGCTGGCGCAGAACCAGACGCAGGCCGCATATGGCACGGCGCTTTTCGCAAAAGGGCTTGACGAGGCTACGGCGCGGATGAGGGAGGCCATGGAGCCTGCAGCCCAAAGCCCGCAGGAAGAGCCTGCGGTGCAGGATTCCCCCTGGACCGCCCTGCTGCTCGGCGCCGCGGCCGCCCTGTCACTGTTTTTATTACTTATTCTGCTATTATTCATGACAAGGCGAAAGCATGGAGATAAGCGCACGCGATTTGGCAAGGCTGATAGAGCTGAAAAAGAAAAAGGCTGAGCTGGAGTTCCAGAAATCGGTCCTGGGAGCGCACGTCGACGGCGAGCTTGCGGCTGTGGGCTCAAGCGCCTCGGAGCTCGACGCGAAGGCGCGCGCGGCCGGCGTGGAGCTGGTCTTTCCCGACCAGGAAGGGCTGGACGCGCTGGGCGCCGCCCTCGCATCGTTCCCGCCGGACGCCCTGAGGGAAGGGATGAAGGTCAGGGACGGCAAGGCTTTCCAGACGCTCAAGGAGCGCGGCATGATTGTGAAGAGGAATTTCACGAACCGCTTCGAGATAGCCAAGGCTTCGGTGCTGATGGCGCGCATGGAGGACGGCGAGCGCAAGGCGCTTGCCGGCGCCGTGGCCGCCGGCGCTGTCAATGCCCCGCTTTCCATAAGCTCGCTTCCCGAAGAAGACAGGAAGAGGCTGGCCAGGTTCCTGCGCCGCTGCGGCATCCGCTGCGTGATTGCCGGAACCGAGCTGAGGCCCTGCGAAGAGGCCGTGGAGAGGGAGGTCCGGCTCGAGCTGCAGAACCGGTCCGTCTGGGTGAGCGAGACGTCGAAGCCGCACCTGGAGGACAACATCAGGAGGATGACCGACCTCAACGCGCGCATCCAGCTCAAGAACGCCCTCAGGCAGGTCAGCAGGTTCAGCGACGACGAGGAGAAGGATTTCGCCGACCTCCAGAAGGAATACCTTGAGCTCCTCAAGCAGCAGGACGAGCTCCTGAAGACCTACCACGAGGAGGAGAAACTGGCCGCAGGGGCCCCCTGATTCAGGGCGTGACAGTGCGCGGGCCGCCAGCAAGCAGCCTGCGCTGCCCGCGCTGCGAGAACGTCGCCTCTATCCCTATTTCCCGGCAAGCGCGCACGAAATCCGTACCTGTCTTGAAGGGGATGCTGAACCATTTCATCATGGCGCCCTCGTCGCTCAGGACGCGGCCGGTTACGTCCTGGAAGCGGCGGAGGTCGTAGCCACGCAGCGTGTATATCCCCTCCTCGTTCACAATTTTCATGTCCATCCTCCCGGCAAGGCCCGGGAACCTGCGTGCGACATTCTCGGAGATGAATACGAAGCTGGAAAGGTCGTTGTTGGAGACCGTCGCCCTCCGCTTGATGGCCGTGGGGTGTATGTGGTAGTGCGACAGGGAGACGATGCTTTCCGGCCCTATATCTGAAAGTATCGCCGCTATGTCGGACAGTGCGGTCCTCGCCGTCTCGGCGGTCTCCTGCTCGCCTATCTCGTACCATGCGTGCATCCGGCGCCCGCCTCTCGTGTATTCCACATAGAGCCATGCCTCTTCCATTGTCTCGCTCCGGAGCATCCCGTAGAGCGCCCGCTCGCCCGAGACGCGGTCGGATTCCGAGAGGGTAACCGCCTCCTCGCTGCGCTCGGGCGTCGGCAAATCAGCCCTCACGATGCGGTGCGTCCCGAAGAACCTCGCCCGGTCGAATTCGTTGAAAAGGCCGAGGGCCCTGCGCTCTATATTGCGGAACTCTCCCTCAGTCCCGCCGCGCTCCAGCCAGGATTGGAGTTCGCTCCGCAAGCCCCGCAGGCCGGCCTTCGCCGCGTCCGCGCCCTCGGCCTCCATCTCCAGGCGCTTCTCTATTCCTTCCAGAAGAGGCCTCGCGCGTTCCGCGCCCGCACCATCGCCCATCCATCACAACCCCCTGCACATGTACGGCCCTTTTAGCGAATAACCCCTTTTCCTGTAATATTCCCTTACGCCTACTCCGCTTATTATCGCAAGCTCTTTCATCCCCTCCTCCCCGGCCAGTCGTTCCGCTTCCGCAAGGAGCCTCGTGCCAAGGCCCCGGTGCTGGACCTTCCCCTCGCCGTCCAACGGCACCTCGCTCCCGTAGACGTGCAGCTCCCGCACGAACGCGCGCGTCCCCGCAACGCCTGGCAGCCTGAGCCGGAGGAAGCCCGCGATGAGGTCCTCCTCGTCCTCGAATGACAGGAATAACTCCTTGCCGCCGCTCGCACCGTATTCGAGCGTGCGCATCTCAAGGCCCCCTTTGGCCCCGCCCCGGAGGCCTATTTCGCGGGAGCGTATCTCCATCGGCCTGATGCCCTTCTCCTTTATCTTCGCATCCACAAGCTCCCTGAGGTTGCTCTTCTTGACGCCGCTCTCGATGCGGCCGGCAGGGATGTCGCGCTGGATGCGCATCACGCGCACATAGCCCGGGATGTGGCGGTAGAACTCCGATATGACGTCCGCTGCCTCCTCCGCGCTGTATGGCGAATATTCCCCGCGCTCCATCATCGAATGGAGCGCAGTGCCCTTCATGACAAGCGTCGGGTATATCTTGAGCATGTCGGGCCTGAACCGCCCGTCCTCGAAGATGCGCCGGACCGATGACACGTCCTTCTCCTTCCCGGAGCCAGGGAGGCCGGGCATGATGTGGTAGAGCACCTTGAAGGCGGCGTCTTTCAGGGCCCTCGTCGATTCCACGACATCCTTCACGAGATGGCCGCGGTTTATGAGCCGGTAGATTTCATCGTCCGGATGCTGGACGCCGAGCTCCACGCGGGTGGCGCCGTAGGAGAGCATCTCCCCGATGTGCCCCACGCACACGTCAGGCCTCGTCTCGATTGTGAGGCCGACCGCCCTGTGCGTGGGGGCGCGCTCGTTTGCGGCTATCGCCTCTCCGAGCGACGCTGAGCGGAACCCGTTCAGGCCGTCGTATATGCCCTTGATGAAATCGCGCTTGTATGCCGGCTCCGTCTCCAGGAACGTCCCGCCCATCACTATGACCTCGCACTTGTCGGCCGGGTGGCCGCCGCCCTCGAACTGCCTCACCCTGCTCGACGCCTGGAGGGAGGGGTCGAAGCCGTACTGCCTTCCCCGGAGCGCCGCAGGCTCGAAGCCTGTGTAGCTTTTCGCTGCAAGGCCGGTGAAGGGGCAGTATGCGCAGCCCCACCTGCATGAATTCTGCGGCCGTATCATCACAGCGACCGGAGTCACTCCGGAGAGGGTCCTCGAGGGCTTCTTCAGCAGGAGCTCGTGAAGCTCCCTCGTGAGCGTCCCGGGGGGGAACGCCTCGATTAGCTCCGGGTTCTTGAGCATGGAGCCGATGCGATAATGCCTGCACTCGTCGCGCTTTATCCTGTCCAGGTTCCTCTCTCCGGCAATAAGCCTGCGGACAGCCGAGTCTATAGCCTCTCTCCTTGACATTGCATATTTGATGTCCGGAGCGGTTTTTAGGATTAGCGGAAAGCGGACATTGTCGCGTCCAGGACGCTGGAGACCAGGCCGGCCGCGGCATATATCGGGGCCTCGAAAATCGGGAAGACGATTACGCCGTTGTTGGCCGCCCGGTAGTCCCCCATGAGGTTGGACTGGACGAACAGCGTGACGTTCTTCTCGTCGGCGATGTTGTCGCTCGCCATCGAGACGACCTTCAGGGTGGTCTTGTACGTCTCCTCCTCGTCCGCGACGATTTCGTAGTAGAATGTCTTCGTGCTCTGCGCGGGGACGAAGACGGGCTTCACGAACTCCCATCTCTTTGCCCCGGTCGCGCTCACCTGGAAGACGTCGCTTGTCGAGCCCTTGTTCCGGATTTTCAGCTCGAAGCGGGCCGGCTGGCCCGGGCCGACGGTCTTGTATGTGGGCGAGACGTCGAAATCCATGACGTCCCACGTCACGCGCACCTTGACCTCGAAGGTGACGTTGCCGAGAAGCTCGCCGTTGTTCTCGTCTATAACCCTCACGCGCGCCGTGTAGTTGCCCTCAGGCGCATCCGGGTCGGCCGTTATCGTAACCTGGAGCGGGTTCTGGTAGAGCTTGCTGTCCTCGCTCGTCCAGCCCTTTGGCAGGTCCATGACCAGGGCCTCGTCATACTGCCCGCCCTGCCCGTGGAGGCCGCCCTCCTTCGCTATGGGGTCGATGAGTATCGAAACCGTCTGCCCCGGGCCTATCGTGCCGATGTCGATTACGTCCCCGTCCTCCACGTCGATGACCGAGGGTGAGACTATGTCCAGCGCAAAGGACGATGAGAGCAGTAGAAGCAGGACCAGAACCGGACGGCCGTACATGCGGCTATATCTTTCTCAAGGATTAAAAAGTATCTCCCATGCGCCCTGCCAGTAGTTCCGAACATCTTCTGCCACGTCTGCACTACTACGGCGCTTTTCGGTTTCCAGTTTCCTGTTTTGGCTGCGAATATTGCAAACTGCTATTTCGTCCGGGACTGGAAACCCGGGACTCAAAACCACCACATAATGGCAGTTTGTGTCTGCGAACGTTCGGATGTACTGCCCTGCGGGGCAGAAGAAAGGCGGCCATAATCAGGCTAGATGAAAGCCTCGGCGTTCTTCTCCTTCCTCTCCTGGTTCTTCTCGAACTCCACTGCCTGAGTGTGCAGGGGCGCGCCCTTCTCGCGCTTCTCGGATTTCCGGCCTCGCACGCGTATGAAAACAGGATGGTTCACGGCCTCGCCGACCAGGATGGCCTCGCCGACTTTCAGGCCGGTGATGCTTTTGGCCACCCTCGCGTCTATGCCTTCCGAACTCATCTGGATGTGGTCCAGGTCGTTGGGGTTGGTCACCCTCAGTATGATGTGGGTGTTGCACTGGGAGAGGGCGGTGGTGCTCAGGTTCACCGGCCTCTGGCTTATCAGGCAGAGCGATGCGCCGAACTTGCGCCCCTCGCGGGCTATCGTCTCTATTATGGCGCGGGAGACGGCCTCGCTCTCCTCGGCCTTCTCCCTCGCGAAATTGTGCGCCTCCTCTATCAGCAGGAGGAACGGGGGTATCCTGCCCTTCTTGCGCAGATTGAAGAGACGCCGGGCGGTAAGCGACACGAGAATCTGCTTCTTGCGCATGGAATCGAGCGTGCTGAAGTCAAGGACGAGCAGGTGCCCGGGCCGGACCTCGGATGCGAGCTTCGGGTTCTCCGCGGCGGGCGAGAGGAAGTGATAGCGCTTCAGTTCCATGAGGCTGCGCCGCAGCGCGCGCTTCACCTCGTCCTTGGAAACGTCGGCCTTCTCCACCGTGTCCAGGAGGTCCTTGAACGAATATCCCGCGGAGTCCTTCCTCTCCTCACGGAGCTGCGAAAGGGCGTGCCGCAGGACGTCGCGCTGGGGCGCTGACAGGTGGGGAAGCCACTCCATCATCGTCTCCGGCGACACTTTCTTCAGGGGGACGCTCATCCTGCTTCCCTCTACCACCGTGGTCCTCTTCCCGAAGACTGGGTCGTGCGCAAAACCCAGGTATTCCCCGTGGATGTCCACCACGACCACGGCCACGCGGCCATCCTCCCTCTTCCGCCCGAGGAGCTCCTCGAGGAGGACGCACGCTAGGTGGGACTTGCCGGCCCCGCTCATGGCCAGGATGGCCATGTGCTTCTGCAGGAGGCGCGTGAGGGAGATGCTCGCCTGCACGTCATGGTGCTCGATTGAGCCCAGGTGCAGGCCCGTGTCCTCGAAGCCGAGGAACGAGCGCAGGATGGGGCCTTCGGCGATGAAGACCGGGCCGCCGGGCGAGGGGGGGCTGAAGGCCCTCTCGAACCGCCCTTCCTCGAACACGCCGAGCACCTTCACGGCGCCAAGGATGTATTCCCAGGAGGATGAAGGAAAATTGGATGACATGCTGGAGCCGCGCTCGAACTCGGCCACGCTCTCGGCCCTCTCGAAATACCGGTTCGACTTGTAGACCTCGGACACGAACCCGAAGAGAAGCCCCCGGCCATGGGGCACCTGGACGTACTGGCCCTTGCGGACGCCCCCGATCTTCAGAACGAAATAGAACTCGGATGTCGAAGGAGACTCTTCGGTGGTGATAATCGTCCCCAAGGATTCGGCCATGCGGTGGCTTCTCGCTCCCGCTTAATTAACCTAGCGCTTCATCGCCTTGAGGAGGACGGCCGCGACCGCGAGCGCCCCAATCAAAAGGACGACCGCCCCTGCGGCCGCGCCTATCATGAGCAGGTCCAGCTCCCTGGATTTTACGACCGCGTAATTGCCTGCACTCATGAGCTCGATAAGGTCGTAGCGGGCGAATTTCCTGCCGGTTCCGGGTTCCAGTATTATCTCGCCGTTCTCCGCGCTTATCAGCTCGCCGGGCATCTCGACCGTGTATGTCATCTTCGCCCCGGCGGTGCGTAGCGTCGTGGCCGCGAGCTTGGATGATGGGTCCTTGAAGTCCGAGTCGGCAGGCATGCCGGCGCCCGCCCCTCCCTGCGCCGACACCTCGGATTCCACGAGCTGGGGCGCTTTCCTCACTTCCAGCGTGTAGATGACGTACGGGAACTCTGAGCTCCGGTTGAAAAGATAGACGCCCTCATCGGCCCCGACGCTCTTGTTAAGTGTTACTACGCCGTCAGCGTACGTGCAGCCGATGCCGCTCTGCCCTTCCGTCACGTTCTCGCACATGCCGGACAGGTCGGACATCGAAGCGCTGGAGCCGTTGCCGAGCGCGAGCAGCCCGCTGAAGTTCATCCTCTGGGTGATGACTGAGCCCCCGTCACGGTCCACCTTCTGATTGTAGTCGATGGCTATGCATCCGGAGAGCAGTATGGCCATGAGCCCGATGAGCAATAGCGGCTTCATGGCATGGTTCTATCCGGGCCGCTTTTTAAAGGGTGGTCCTGCGCCTCTGGGCCTGGCCCTGCGGCTGCCTCGGGAAGTCATTGCCCGAAAGCGCGCCTCTCGGGTAGAGGAGGCGCTCCGCCGCGGAGCCTGCAACCGGCGGGATGATTGAGTGCGGCTCGCCCCTCCGCTCCTGCCGCTGGCGCTCGCTGCCATCCCGGGCAAGGCCGATGACCGAGACGGATCTGGCCGCGGGCGTCCTCTCGAAAACGTAAAGCGCGCAGCCGCGGAGGTCGGCTCCGGTCGAGACCTGCTCCACGGACTGGATGTCGCAGAGGCCTATGCGGCTTAGGGTCTTCTTGTCCGGCTGCATCGCCTTCTCCCCGGGCTCGGGCTTGATGAAAAGGACCGCCACGACCGGCCTTGCCACCCGCCCCTCCCGGACCTGCGCCGAGATGACATAGGCCTTCGGCTGGTAGAGGACGCGGTCTGCAGCAGGGCCGGAAACAGGAGGAATCATCGCATGCGGCTCACCGGCCGCGGCCGCCTTGCTGACGATATTGCCGGACCAGTCCAGGCGGACGATGCCGATTCTGCATGAGCCGGGAGAGAAGACGTATGCCGTCGGCTCGGTCGGCTGCTTCGAGAGCGGCCTTGCTTCCTCGACAGACCGTATGTCCTGGAATCCGAGCGGCAAAAGCGACTGCATTTTAGGCGCGGAATTGGAGAAAAGGACTGCGGCGGCCGGCTTCTGCTGCCCGGCCTCGACTGATGTGCCCGAGATTACAAATGCCCTATCCATGGCTGATCACCATAAAACATAGGCTGATTTGATGTGAGATTTTATAATAGAGTGGTTCAGTCGAAAGTGGCCCTGGAGAATTTTATGAAGAGCGGGCCCTTCGGGCCGGGGATGGCTATGGCAAGCTCCTTCCTGAGCCTGCCTGCGGTTTCAAGGGAAGGGAGAAGGCTTTCGATGCCCGCTTTCCAGCCTTCCGGCACGACTTCGAGCAGGTAATACGTCTTGTCCTCGCCGGGCCGCAGGCCCTTCCTGTGCAGGCGCAAATAAGGCGTGCCATCCAGGCTCGGCCGCACGATGTAGCCCCGGTCGCGCAGGTGCTTTATGATTGCGAATTTCTCGTGCGCGAGGGCGTCTTTGCCCGCGGCGCGGGCTATGAGGTCGTCCCTGGGAAGCGGGATTACGCCGCGCTCTGCGAAATATGCCGCCTCCAGGTACGTTATCCTAGTCTGCTCCTCCTCCTCCACCCCGGCGCCGAGGCTGCGCAGCTTGAGTATGAGGGATTTGTCCCTGATTATGAGGAACATGTCCGAGAACTCAAATCCTTTTGTCATAGCAAAACCCAAAACGCAAAACCGGAAACCGAAGCCGGGAACCGCGTGCCCGATGCCGGCTGCCCTTATGTGCCGTCCCCTTTGCCGCCCCTCGTATTCACTTCCCCGAGTATCTTTTTCAGGTCGTCGTACTTTACGTCGTTCAGGTATATCGCCACGTCCGAGCCGCCTGCCGTGTCTATCTTGAGCGTCCCCACTCCGAAGACGCGCTGCACGAGGCCCTGGGTGTAGCTTGCCTCGGTGATTTTTGCGTACGGAAGTATGACGTTGCGCGTGGAGATGAGGCCCGAGTGGTAAATGATGCTGTTCTCCTCAAGCGTGAGGGTGTGGAAGCGCGAGGCGAGGAAGGCCAGAAGGGCGAACGCGAAGGTCATGAGCCAGAGCAGCACGAGCAGGGTGACGAATATGCGGTCCAGGAACTCCCGGATTAAGAAGAGCAGGCCGGTGAGGATGAGCGCCATGAGGATAACTTTCGTTACCCCGACTATTGGGTGCGGATGGAAAGAACGCGCCATGCAGGGATAAGCCGCTGCAGATTTAAATGATTGCGCTCCGAGGATTTCGCATGCTTGTCATATTCACAGACGGGGCATCGCTCGGAAACCCCGGCCCGATGGGTATAGGCGTCGTGATTTACAGGGACGGCCTGCGCATCGAGGAGCTCAGCGAGTACATCGGCCAGGGGACGAACAACATAGCGGAATACACCGCGGTGATAAGGGCCCTCGAGACCATCCACGAGCTGGGGGAGATGGAGGCGCACGTGAAAAGCGACAGCCAGCTCATAGTGCGGCAGCTCAACGGGGAGTACAAGGTCAGGGACCCGGAGCTGCGGCCCCTCAAGGAGAGGGTGGAGCATCTCTGCAAGGGGCTGAAAGTCAGCTTCGAGCACATCCCGCGCGAGAAGAACGCCGAGGCGGATGAGCTTTCCAAGGAGGCTGCTGAGCTCGGGCGCAAGAGGGAGGAGGGGAAATGACCGGTGGGGAGATGCTGAAGATAATAGAGAGACCCGAACTCGGCAGGTTCATGACCTTCGAGCTCTCGAAGGAGAAGCCGGTCCACGGCTGGTTCTGGTACAAGGAGGGATTCGCCCCCGAGCTCGTGCAATGGTGCATGTCCCGCTACAAGGATGACAGGGGCGCGGCCCCTGCCACCCTGCTCGACCCTTTCTGCGGCGTGGGAACGTCGCTCCTTGCAGCCAAGGAAGCCGGGGTGATGTCCGCCGGCGTGGACGCCTCGCCGCTTGCTGTGTTCGCCTCCAGGACGAAGACGGATGATTATGAGCAGGCCGACCTCGAGGCCGCGCTCGCCTTCCTCTCGAAAAGGACGGATTCCGTTCCGCAGGCCGACTGGCAGTTCGAGCTGTTCTCCCCGCGCGCGGCTTTCCCCAGGAGGAACTATAACGAGATACTCTCGCTCAGGGAGGCAATCGAAGGGGAGGAGGGGCGCACGCGCAACCTCCTGCTCCTTGCCCTGCTCTCCGTCCTTCCGCAGGCGAGCATAGTCGTCAAGGACGGCGGGGTCCTGAAAATCGACAAGCGCAAGAGGGCGATGCCAGCCCGGGAGATATTCAGGCGCAGGGTGAAGCGCATGGTGCGCGACCTTGCGGGCAGGCGGCAGGGATTCTCCCCGCAGGTCTTCCTCGGGGACGCGAGGGCGCTTGGCATGGAGGGCGGGAGCGCGGACATGATAGTCACGTCGCCCCCGTACCTGAACAACATAGACTACTCCAAGGTCTATGGCCTCGAGCTGAGCCTGCTTTCGATGAGCAAGGCGGAGGCCGAGGAAGTCCGCATGAGGGCCATCCGCTCCTTCATCAGAACCGGGGACAGGAAACTGGAAACCGCCCTGCCCCCCGAGGCCGGCGACACCGGCTCCCGCATACCGATTGTCGGCACGTATCTGAGGGACATGGAGCTTTCCATGGCGGAGATGCACCGGGTGCTGAAGGCCGGCGGGCAGTGCCACATCAACGTGTCCAATTCAGTGATACACGAAACGCACGTGCTTGTGGACGAGATTTTAGCGCAGATGGGCCTCCGGCTCGGGTTCTCTGACGCGGAAATCGTGGTCGGGGCCGAGCGCATCGCGGACGTCCGGCCGCAAAAGGTCAGGACCCGGGAAAGCGTAGTCATACTGAGGAAGTGAGCTTATGGCACAAAAGCAAGTCGGGCAAGCTGGGCCGCCCCCTTTTCTGGGGATGCCGCTTATGGGAGCGCAGGCGGGATTGCAGGCGGGGGGACCGGCGGGAATGCAGGCTGCGCAGCAGGTAATCATGAACAACTATTTCAACATGGGCACCCCGTTACCGCAGCAGCTTGAGAGCATCCGGACCGCCTTCCAGAGGCTCGGCCCGAACCCCACGCCGGCCCAGATAGAAACCGCGCTTACCCAGCTCTACAACGTGCTGAGGGTCGGCGGAACGCTCGGCCTCACGTATCTGTCAGATGCGGGACGGGAGCCGAGGGCCCCGGGGGCGGTGCTTTCGCGCCGCAGCGGCGACTGCGACGAGCTGGCGACCACGTTCATCGCGGCGGCGATGCGGCTCGGCATCCCGCTGACAGGCGTCCGGTTCGCAGGGATAGATTTCACGACAGGCCGGCCGGGTTCGGCGGCGACAGTTCCGCACGCGGTCCTGTTCGTCACCGTGAACAACCATAATTTCGTTTTCGACATGACCCAGCAGGCGCCTACGCCGGTCCGGGATTTCTCCGAAGCGACGATCGGGGGGCTATACAGCGGAAGGTCCATTTCCTACGGCCCTGCGAACCACAGCCCGAACCTCACAGGCATCGGCACGATGGTCCTCCTCCCCACGGCGGCGGACGTCGTCGCCGGCCAGCTGGTTATCCGGGCGGGTTATTTCGACGCGCAGGCCCATGCAGCAAGCGGCACGGCGCGCGCCGCTGCGTTTGCGCAGGCGATACCCGCGCTTGCAGACGCTTCGGCACTGGGGTCGACCATTCCGTTCATCAACGCACGCCTGAGAGGGGCGGCGCTGAACGTTTTCGGCAGGGTGGAAGAGTTCGCGGAAAAGGAGCATGACGCGAAACGCTATGCCAGCGCCATTACACATTACCGGGCCGCCCTCTCGCTCCTCCAGGCCATACCCATATTGAGGGCATCCAAGGGGACGAGGGAATTCGACATCCGCAAATCGCTCGCGGATGCCTGCAGGAAATCCGGGAGGAACTCCGAGGCGCTTGCCGAGTATGACGCGATGATGAGGCTCAGGCCGTCGGACCCGAGCGCATATGTCAGCGCGTACGAGCTGAACATCGCGCTCTACAAGGGAGCAAAGTCCGCAAGGGACAGGACGGCGCATCTTACGAGGGCGTATGTCGTCTTGAGGATCGTCGCAAACAGCACCTCGGTCGATGCGGAGCTGCGAGCCAGGATTACGGCGCAAAGAGCTACGCTTGAGCGCCATCTCAGGTCTCTGGGCGTCGACCCTGCTTCGATTACTATTCCGCGCTCGCCATAGCTTTATTGCTCAATGCCTGAGCGGGACTACGTGCCTTATCTTCCCGCCCGGCTCGCGGGGTATTGCTTCCGCCTCCTCGAACTCGACCGAGATTTCCTCGCCCGCCGCCAGCACCATCTTCTCCCGGATTTCCTTCAGGCACTCCGGGCCCGGCCCGGCTCCGGCAGGCACGAACCTGAAGACGAAAAGGCCAGGCTCCTTCTGGACCACCTGGTACTGCCTGATTGCTGAGACGTCGCTCTTCATGTTGGAGGGGAAATAGAATTTTATCGAGGGGCAGAGCCGGCCGCTCGGAAGCTCTATGACGTCCGCAAGCCGGCCGTCTAGCGATTTCAGGACGGGCCAGCCCCGGCCGCAGGGGCATTCTTTGCCCCAGCTCCCGAGGTCTCCGGTCCGGTACCGTATCAGCGGCATCAGCCGGTTGTGGAGGGTGGTGAGGAGGATTTCCCCCTGTCCGCTTTTCTTAGTCTTGCCGTCCCGGCCAACGATTTCGAGGATGACCGAGCTGCAATTCACATGCAGGCTGTGCTCTTTGCACTCCCAGGCCGCGAACCCGAACTCGCTGACCCCGTAGTTCATGAAAATCTCTGATGAGAATGAGGCTTCGATGCTGCGCCTCGCGCCTCCGGTCAGGGTCTCGGCCCCGCAGTTGATGAACTTCATCCGAAGTGGATGCGCGGCCTCGGCGTTCAGGCCCGCCAGCACCTCGGCTATCGAGACGTATGCCCGGAGGGCGTTCACGCGGTGCTTCCGCAGGAGCTCCATGTGCTCCTCCTCCCTGCCGAGGACCGGGAGGATGAGGCGCCGGAAAATGCCGTACCTGCCTGTCGAAGCGCGGCCGGCCGAAACCCGCGTTTCTGCATAGCTGTCGAGCGGGGTGAGGCCGAAGTCGGTCAGGAGGCATAACATCGCCGCCTCGTTCTCGGCCGCCATCTCCCGGTCGAGCGATACCTTGAGCGGCTTGCCGGTCGTGCCGGAGCTCGTCGCGCTGATGAATGGGTCGGAGGCTCCGTAATATCGCGCCGGGAAGCGCTGGACGTCCTCCTTCGAGATTATGGGCAGGGCTGCGAGCTCGTCGGGATGCTGCACGGAAAAGTTGCCCAGGGCGGGATATTGGCCGAGATTACGCGCCGCATCGAGAATGCCTGCAAGCCGCTTCGCCTGTATCCCGGCCATCCTGTCCGGGTCAAGCCACTGCTCCGCTTTCAAATCGCGGAGATGGCGGATGACGCTGAGTTTGTACGAGATTTCCATTTGCACCAGTTCGCAGAATCCGGGGTGAACGTATGAATGGTGGTCAATTATTTTAATACCTCGCCGGGATTGCTGAAAACGAGGGCGCGGGCGGCGTCCCGGGCAGGTGGCGTTATGATATACGAATATTCGGGCTCGAAGCCGGAGATTGGGAAAAACTGCTTCGTCGCTCCAAGCGCGGACGTCATAGGGAAGGCGGAGGTCGGGGACGGTTCCAGCGTCTGGTTCAACGCAGTCGTCAGGGGCGACCTGAACGCAATCAGGATAGGGAAGCGGACAAGCATCCAGGACAACTGCGTGCTCCATACGGAGCAGATGATACCGGTGGACATCGGGGACGATGTGGTCGTCGGGCACCGGGCAATCGTCCATGCGGCGAAAATCGGGGACGGGACGATTATCGGGATGGGCGCGGTGGTCCTCAGCGGGGCATCCATCGGCAAAAACTGCATAATAGGCGCAGGCAGCGTGGTGACGGAGGGGACTGCCATACCCGACGGCTCTATTGCGATGGGCATTCCTGCCAAGGTTGTTAAAACCGTCACCAAAGAACATATTGAGAGAATCAGGGCGAACGTAGAGGAATACCGCGAATTGAACGAAGGGTATCTCAAGAGAGGCAATTTCCATGCTGATAGGGATAGTAGGTAAGCCTTCGACCGGCAAAAGCACTTTTTTCATGGCCGCGACCTCGGTCCCGGTCGAGCGCTCCGCACGGCCTTTTACTACGATAAAGCCGAACCGCGCCGTCGGGTATGTCGAAGTGGAATGCGTTGACAAGGAGTTCGGGAAGCAGTGCAACCCCCGAACCGGATTCTGCGTGAATTCGAGGCGGTTCGTTCCGGTCGAGCTTCTCGATGTCGCCGGCCTGGTGCCGGGCGCGCACGAGGGCAAGGGCCTTGGCAACAAGTTCCTCGATGATTTGAGGCAGGCGGACGTGCTCGTGCATATCGTGGATGCAAGCGGCTCGACAAACGAGATGGGCGAGAAGGTCCCGGTGGGGAGCTACGACCCCTGCAACGACGTGCGGTTCCTGGAGCAGGAGCTGGACTACTGGATAAAGGGCATTTTGGATGGCAATTGGCAGAAGCTCCAGAGGGAGGCGAGGCTGGTCAAGAAGAAGAACGAGGACATTTTGACCGAGCAGTTCAGCGGCCTCGGCATGAACAAGGACATCCTTTACCGGGTGCTCAAGGAGCTGAAGCTCGAGGAAAAAAGCCTGCTTGACTGGAGCGACGCGGAGAGGCTTTCATTCTGCAAGAAAATCAGGCAGATAGGGAAACCCATCATCATCGCAGCCAACAAATGCGACTTATCCACGGGCTGGGACAACTACCAGCGGCTCAAAAAGGAGTTCCCGGAATACCTTGTGATACCGTGCTCGGCCGAGGCGGAGATTACCCTGAAAGGGGCCGCGAAGGCCGGGTTCATAGACTACATCCCCGGCGACAGGGAGTTCAGGGTGAAATCCGAGCTGAACGAGCAGCAGAAGAACGCGATGGCCATCATGAAGGCCGTCTGCGACAAGTATGGGGGCACGGGGATACAGAAATGCCTCAATGCCGCGGTGTTCGACTTCCTGAATTTCATCGCAATCTTCCCCGGAGGCGGGGACCTCGTTGATGCGCAGGGACGGACGCTTCCGGACTGCTTCCTCATGCCGCCAACGACGACCGCGCTGGATTTCGCCTTCAAGCTGCACACCGACATCGGGAAGGGATTCATCAAGGCTATAGACTACAAGACCAAGCAGGCGGTGGGCAAGGACCATCCGCTCCACCACAGGGACGTCATCGAAATCGTTTTTAAGAAGCCCGGCTGAATCACCTCATGCTCATCGTGCTATCGACCTATCCGGACCGGGAGAGCGCGGCCAAGGCCGCGATGGAACTTGTGAAAAAGGAGCTTGCCGCCTGCGTCAGCATGATAAAAATCGAGGACTCGGTCTACCGCTGGAAGGGCAAGATTGTCAGCGACGAGGAATACCTGCTTCTCATAAAGACGTCGAAAACCGCCTATTCTTCGCTGGAAGCGCACGTCAGGAAGACGCACCCGCACGAAGTGCCTGAGATAATAGGCATCGAAGTGAAATGCGGGCAGAAGGACTATCTTGATTGGGTGGGACGGAACTCCATGCCCAAGCTCCTCAAGGTCCCGCTGGACTTGCGCGCGACCAAGCGGGCTTCAGAGCCTTCGAGCGAGCTGATTAAGGCCAAAAAGCCGAGCACGTTCTCAAGGTGAGCGCGCTCGCAGCGCAGTATGCCGGCCTTTTTTTCCTTGTCGTAGCCGATTAGCTTGAGCGCGACGTGGGAGAGGCCGAACTCCCCGAAGAACTTCAGCGCCTCGGCGTACAGGGCGCGCTTGAGCTGCTCCTCTGGCATGTCCGGGCCGATCAGCTCGAAAAGCACGTAGCGCTTCCTCAGTGCCCCTGCCTTGACCATGGATTGAAAGGGATGCTTTCTGTATAAATAGCTAAGCATGCAAGGTCAATTCCAGCAGATGGGGATCGAAAACCCCACTATGAATTGCTGAGAGGGTTTTCAATGGACAAACCGGACTTTCATTTCCCGACCATCCTCAGGAAGCTCAAGCGCGGAGGGCCTGCGGTGACGCTGCCGAAAGATGCCGGCGCGGTGATAGGCTATACGGGCATCGGAAAGGACTCGAAGGTGCTCGAGCTGGGGAGCGGCTCGGGCTTCATGACCGTCCAGCTTGCCAATATCGCCAAGGAGGTCGTCAGCTACGAGAAGAGGAAGGAGTTCATGGAGCTGGCCGAGTCCAATGTCAAACGGGCTGGCCTGACGAACGTAACGTTCAGGCTTCACGACGTTTTGCACGGAATAGAGGAAAAAGACGGGAGCTGGGACCTTGTTTTCTGCGACATAGCGGATGCGGAGAAAATCGCAGCTTTCGCGCATGCGGCCCTGAAAAAGGGCGGATACCTTGCCGCGCACTGCCTGCACTCCGAGCAGGCCAAAGCCCTGCACCTCGAGGCGCAGAAGAGCTTTTCCGAGGTTTTCACTATTGAGTGCATCATGAGGGAGTACGAGGTGCGCGATTTCGGGTTCCGCCCCCAGCATTTCGGCCTCATGCACACGGCGTATCTTGTTTTCGCGAGGAAATGAGGCGCCTGTCGAAACCGCTTCATAATGGCTTTTTAAGCCCTCTTATGAAAACACCCATGAGTGGTTTTATGGCAACAGTGGAAGTCAAGAACGACAACGCAACTGTCGAGGTCCCGGACGGCACATTGCTGGCCGAGCTTGACGGAAAATGCTCGATACTATTCGCGTGCAAGACCGGAAGCTGCGCCTCGTGCAAGGTGAAGGTTCTGGAAGGCATGGAAAATTTGGAGGCCCCGAACGAGCTCGAGCAGGCAGGCCTTGCGACGTTTGCCACCGACCCGAAGGAGCGGCTCATGTGCCAGTGCAAGCTCAAGAGCGGGAAAATCGTGGTCGAGTACTAGTTTTTATTCTATTCATTCCAACTTTTATCGTTCCTGGGTTTATCTCAGGAAGTTTGATAGAAAATTTGCCCTGAGAGAAACAGGGGGAAATTTTCTGCAGGAGTAGCGAAGCGGTCAAGAGCCCTTTGGCTTTTGCATACTCAGGGCAAAGGGCTTCACCCCAAAGCCCTGAGGCAGTATCAGCCAACGGGAGGACCAAACGTGGCAGACTCAAGATCAAGCCAAGTTCCCGTTTCAATCGGGGAATGGGAAATCTGCTGGCTTAGCGCCTTCGAAGGTTCAAATCCTTCCTCCTGCATGAAGAAACGCAGGGGGAGGAGCGCCTCCCCCTTCATTTCTCTCAACGTTTCTGATTCCCCCTCCCACGCGAACTCAGGCGGGGGTGGGAAGGAGACATATTAACGGACATCGAAACTTCATCCGTATTGACTCCGGCGTCTATTCCGTCGTCTTCCCGTCGAAATGCTCCTCTTTCGCCTCTGCTTCGGCTTTCGTCCTGCGCAGCGTGCCATCCTGGTGCTCGGGCGGCGAGTAAATCGTGTAGAGCTTCAGGTCAGACTTCTTCGACGTGTTCACTACATTGTGCCTTGCCCCTGCCGGCACTATGACTCCGCTCCCGTCCCGGACCTTGTGCTCCTTCCCGTCTATCACGACCTTGCCTTCCCCCTGCTCGAAGCGGAAGAACTGGTCCACGGTGTCATGGACTTCATCGCCTATTTCCTCGCCCGGGCGAAGGGACATCAGGACGAGCTGGCTGTGCCTGCCGGTGTACAGGACGCGGCGGAAATCGGTGTTCTTGCGCGTCTCCCCTTCCAAATCGACACTGAATCCTTTCATGACCAGCTATCTGGCCTCAGCATTATATTATTTGCCGGGGAGGCCTTGGCATGTCCGACTGGAGGAAGACGCTTTATCAGGCGTCCATTGCGCTGGGAGTCCTTGGAATCGTCTTCGCGTTCGTCATCTACTTCATGATAAGCGGCACGATAGACACGCTCGGAAGCGCTGCGTATTCGGTCCTCAACAGCACGAACAACACGATAACGAACGTTGAAATGACCGTGGAGGGGGCGGAGGGTTTCGTCAATGCTACTGACCGGTCCATAAGCAGCGTCAGGGCGTCCCTTGCGCCTCTTTCGGACGCCCTCAGCGCCGCTGGAACCTCGCTCGCAGGCGTCTCCTCTTTCATATCCCAGATACCTGGCGGGAGCTTCGTAACCGGGGACCTCTCCGAGGCCTCGGGCGGCCTCGAGGAGTCCTCGCTCATGGTGGAGCAGACCGAATCGACGCTTGAAAGTACGAACCTGGCCGAAGTGAGGGCCGGGATGAGCGGCATCCGAACCGAAATCTCGAACGCGAGGAACGCGGTCGGCGAGGGCAAGGCTGCGCTAGACGGCGCCTTGGGAGCGATGCGGCTCTCGCTCCTGCTGTTCCTGCTGATGAGCCTCGCGATGTTCGCGATGCAGATGCTGAACGCTTACGCCGGCCTGAAATCATTATGAGGGGGCTGTCAGCCTACCCGCTCTTCCGCCTTCCCGGCGGCGGTCCTCCGATGTCCGACCGTTTCGAGACGGCGAATTTCAGGCTGGTGATGATGCGATTGAAGGAATCTATCAGTGCCTGTATCTCAGAAATATCGCTTTTTCCTATTTCCACTTCGAATTTGCCCCGTGTGAGCTGGTCGATGGCAGCGGATACCTCGTTGATGGGCCTTACAATCAGCGCGTTCAGGAAAAGAATCGCCAGTATGAACACCAAAAAGGTAGTCAGCGAGAGCAGATAAAGGCTGTTGAGGCCGTCCTGCAGCGCTTGCTCTATTCCTGCCCGGACAGATTCGTCGTCGACCATTTCAGCCTGGCGGCTTATCTTGTCCACGACGGCATTGTAGCCGTTTACCTGGTAGGCTACGAGGATGAGAAGGGGGACAAGCAGCAGGATGACAAGCCGGTCGATGAGTCTCATGCGTCTTCACCGTCCTGCGCGATTGACACGAGCGCCGCACCCAGAAGCACGAACATCAGCGCCGTGGGGATGGCCATGGGGTTGCTTAAGCCAGGGATATCGAAATACAGCGAAGGAATGCCTAAGAGATAGCCCATGATGGCGGACGCCCCGCTGAGGCAATTAATCAGGCCCGCCAGCAACGCCGGCTTCTTCATAGACGGCTCCAGGATGGCCAGCGCGCCGCTCAGCATTATGAGCAGAAAATCGACCATTGTAGCGACAGCCGGTTTCCCGGGGAACACCGTCATGGTGGTTCCGGCGCTTTCTTTGACGAAAAGCTGCTCGAACCCGGTCTCGAGGCCGAGCAGGGAGGAAACAAAAACCGGGAATATCAGTATAACGAGGGCCAATGTGAGCAGAGGCAGCAGCATGCTGCGCAGCAAGTGGTGCGCCTTTTCCGGAATGAGGTAGAGCATAAGGCCAGCCACCACGAATGAGACGGCGGTGGTGAATTTCGTGGTGATGGAATAGGGAAACAGCGACTGCTGCAGCGGCATTCCGCTCAGCCACTCTACGACTATTATTGAGCTGAGGATGACAACGGCTATTGCTAACGCCCGGACAAGCCCAGACTTGATTTTACGCACCCCTTCCATGATAGGAACGATAAACGATTTATAATGCGGATGGATTTTGTGACGCCGATTTAAATACCTCCGGCGCGCTCAATCATCAACAGCGACAGATGTGCCTGATGGCGCACTCTGCGAGGTGAAAAATATGAAAGGGTGTTTTGAAATCAGGGATGGGACAGAGAGCCAGAACTAGTCTTGAGCTTGTAGAGCGGTGCCGGAGAGGGCCTGCCATGGTCGGTGCGGTCTATACCGGGCCGGATTTGCCTCTCATGAAAAGGCCGCAGGATACGATTGAGGCGCTGGCCGCGATGGTGAAAGCCGGCGATGCCAGGGGCGTCGCATCCGTATGCGCGTATCTTGCCCAGGCGAGCAGGGATTCGCCGCTGGAGCAGGTCGGACGATGGGGCGATGCGCTGAAGGAGATGGCGTCAGGCGCCCGCAAAACGCTGAACTCGAAACTGCTAAACGTCCTGCCGGTGCTTGAAGAGGCTTCCGCTGCCGTGAATGGGGAATACCGCAGGCGGGCCGCTGCGATGGACAGGCCGGCAGGCGCGAAGAGCAACACGGACAATGCTCTCCTCGATGCGGCAAAAAATGGCGACCTTGAAGGCGTGAAAAAGGCGGTCGCGGAAGGCGCGGACGTATTTGCCAGGGACGAAAAAGGCATGACCGCGATGGAGCACGCCATGGGGAACGAGGTGTACTTCGATATCTGGATGCCCCGGCACCCGGAGATGGTGGAATTCCTGAGGAAGACGGCGTTCGGGGCGGCAGTAGAGCCGAACCCCGGCGCCGCACCGTTCCTGCGCGACCGGGTATGCCGGAAGCCTTAGTTGTACATGCTCATCAGGCCGAGCATGTGCTGCAGGGACACCGGGTCGTAGAAGTCCTTGGACGAGTCGCGCATGACGTCGCCGCTGAAGGTCGGCCGATACCAGTTCTCCGCATGGCAGTTCTGGTAGCAGCCGACGAGCTGGTCGCCGCTCCCGGAGCCGATAAGGTCGCCCCATTTGTCCTCGCACGTGTAGCCGGGAGTCATGCTCGCGCAGTTCGGGTACTCGGGGTCAATGGTGTTGTTCCAGCTCCCGTCATAGGTGTCGCCCAGGTCCCCGAAGGAATGGGAGAACTCGTGCACGAAGATGCCGCTTGCGCCCGAGCCGATGAACAGGATGTCGTCCGGCCCCTCGCCGCGGGCGTATGGCGTGGAAATCGCGTCGTTGTCGAAAATGACGACGAGCTGGTCGCCCCTGCCCTGGTCGAATGAGCAGCCAGAGGCGAGAGACCGCATGGCGCTTATGTTGCAATACGGTGTTGTGCCTCCCGCAAGCTCGCAGCCGTCTGCCCCGCTCGTCCCTGCCATCAGGAACATGTTGATTTTCCCTGAGTTCTCCTGGTAGAACGGGAAATCGAAAAGCGCGTCCTTGAAGAGCACGGTATCCTCTGCGAACCTGCTCATGTTGGAGTAATGCCGGGATGGCAGGAAGATGATGTTCAGCTTGTCCTCCATCGCGCCGCTGGAATAGAGCGTGTTGCAGGCGCCTTCGGTGATGTTAATGGAGGGGGACGGTTCGGGTGATGGGAGGGTATAGCCGCACTGCGCCACGGTAACCGGGTTCGACGCGAAATACGACATGCACGAGACGCTGATTGGCGCAGCGCTTGCGAACTGCCCGCATTTGGCGCCTTCCGGACCGACTCCCACCGGGCTGCGGTCGAAGGCGGCTAGGCACTCGTCGCAGCACCCGGCTCCCAGCCCAGCAGTTGGAGCTTTGACACACTTGTTCTCGACGCATCTTGCGGTATAGTTCTCGTTGATTGGCCGCGGGAGGCACATCGGGGCCGGGCCGCACTCGCTCTCGGCCGGGCAGTATGCCGAGCGGCCTGCATCGAACCACCTTCCGTTCACGGCAATCCAGTTGTATTGCGAATAGTCGGCGGGGCTGCACGCGCCGGCATAGCAGCAGGCGAAGCCGAGCGAGGAATCCACAAGGCGGCAGTCCGTATCTGCCGAGCAGGAGGCGTCAAGATTAATGTCGAAGGCGTCCTTCTGGGAAGCGAACGTCCTGCCATCCGGCGTCCTGCACTGGCGGGGATAGGATTCCATGATTGGATAGCCGGCCGCGGCGCATTCGTCGAAGGTCTTTATGCCTTCCATGATGCGCTTTTGGTCCTCTTCGGACACGAACGTCTTCCCGTCAGGGGTCTTGCACTGGCGGGGATAGGACTCCAGCACCGGATAGCCGGCTTTAACGCAGTCATCGAATGAGCTAATCACCTTGGCCGGAGCGTAGCATCCGAAGATGAGCACGAACGCGAGAATTACGGGCAGCAGTCTCATGGCCGGGATAGGACAGCGGCAGAATAAAATGATTGCGCAAATCAGCCGTAGATGATTACTTTGGCCCAGCGCGCTTCCTTCGTGTAGCCTGCGGCCACGTCCTGCACGAAAATACGGTAGGTCCCTTCAGGAGCATCGAACGTCTCCGAGTCCCCGGGGCATATGAACGTCTTCTCTATCAGGGTGCCGTTCGCATGGCGGATGCTGAATATGCCGCATGGCCTGTCCGATACCGGCACGACCGAGATGTCGTCAAGGAACAGCTCGTATCTGCCGTTCCCGAAAGCGATGCCTTCCTCAGGAGGCGGCTGCGGCGGAACTGCGGGCTCTTCGCCAGACTGGTTATCCGGGGGCGGTGTCATGTTTGTCGCATTCTCCGGTCCTGGAGATGCGGGCGGGGCGGGCCCTGGCAGTTCGGTTATGTTGCCTTCCACTGCCTGGACTTCAGGAGGCTCCTGCTGCGGTTCCGGAGGAGCGGCCGGCTGTTCCGGGGCCTGCGGGGCTTCTGCCTGCTGGAGGCATCCGAAAAGGAGCAGGACGATGGCTGCTGCGAGGAGTCTCACGCAGGAATTTCTCCGCTTACATTTATATTCGCGCTCTGGTAGGGCATTGCATGTACCTCAGGATTCACGAGAGCATGCAGGGGCGCATAGTGGCCGTATGCGACGAGAATCTCATGGGGAAGGTGCTCGAGGGCAAGGGCGCGTACATGGACCTTTCCACGCACGGCGGGTTCTATGCCGGCGAGAAAGCTGATGATGCGCGGGTCCGGAAGGCGCTCGAAAAATTCGACTCGGCCAACCTGGTCGGAAAGGAATCTGTGGCGATAGCTGTTTCAATGGGCCTCTGTGAAAAGAAGGACGTTATGTATATAAAGAAGACACCTTATATTCAGATTTACAGATTGTGAGCAGGTTTCTCTGGGTATTTGTCCTGAACCCTAAACCCGGAACCGGAAACAATCGTCATAGGTGGGGATGTGAAGTCTATTACCATAGTCGCGGACGACAAAGTTGGCCTACTTGCAGACATATCCTACGTGCTGGCGAAGAGCAAAATCAACATAGACACAATAAACGTGGACGTTGTGGGCGGGAAGGCCATAATCTCGCTTGGCATCTCAGACCCGGCCAAAGGCAAGCAGGTCGTCGAGGCGGCAGGCTACAAGGTCGAGGACCCGAACGCGGTCGTCATCAAGCTGCCCGACAAGCCCGGCGAGCTGAACCGCATAACCAACCTGCTCTCCAAGGAGGGCGTGAACATCCAGAACGTGCACACGCTCACGAAGGACAGCGTCAATACCGTGCTCTCGGTCGTAGTGGACAAGCCCAAGAGGGCGGCGCTCATACTGCAGCCGCACCTCATCACCAACGAATCGACGTATTAGTCACAGATCTATTTCGACGGATTTCTCCTTTTTGTCTATCTTCGCGCCGAGCTTCTCGAGCTCGGCGAACCCGCCCTTTTTGGCGAGCGCGATGGCTTCCTCGGCCCGGGCGTAGTTCCCGTAGATGTAGTCGCCCTTGGCCTTCATGTCCTTCTCCTCCTCTCTGAGGGCCGAAAGCCTCTCCTTCTGCTTCCCGAGGCGCTCGAGGAGCTTCTCCAGTTTCGGGTTTGGGGCTTCGAGTTTTGAATAATATTCGTCCGCGGCCTCGCTGAGCGTAGGAAATACGCGGACTTCGAGGTCCTTGTGCTTCGAGAGCGGGACAAGGGCGAAATCCGCGATTTTGCCGTCCTTAACGAACGCAACCGGGCGCGCATCCGCCTTGATAGCGGCAATGGCCATCTCCAGTTCCATGAGCTTGTTCCCGCTCAGCGCCGTGCCCGGGGTTTTCTCATCGATGCCGCACCTTGCGAGCGCCTCAAGCGCGTAGTCCTTGCCGATGGGGAGCTTCATGAGCGAGACGATTATGTATTTGTCCGTGGCTTCGAGCCTGTCCGTTGGGGCGGTCTTCGGCGGGCGGTATTCCGCGCCTGCCCTTATCTCGCGGTCCGACCACGACTCGTACCTGTGGGCGCAGACGATTTTCCCGTCTTTCACGAGCATTGCATTGCCTTGCCCGAACATCTCGAAGACGAGGGAGCCCTTGTCGAAAATGAATGAGAGGATTCTGTCCCCCTGCACCTGCTCTATCTGCTGCAGCCTGGCGTTGTCCAGCTCCTTTTCCGCCTTGTCCGTGAATTTGTCGCCTTCCCTGGAGTCCTCGATGCGCCGCGTCTCGTGGATGCGCACGCCGAGTTCGGCGATTATCTCCGAACTCCCGATTTTCATGCGGTATAAGCTCTCGCCAATTTTCCTCAGGCGGGAAAAGTGCTTCCCGGCGAGCAGGCGCCCCAGCTCGCCGGCGATGTATGAGTATTCGAGGTTGGACATCTTGTGCATGATTTGATTCATCGACAGCAGATTAAAACGTTTCCTGAGAATGCAGCATATGGACCTTGAGGCAGAGCTTCTCAAATCCGTGCAAAAGGGGGAGCTTGAGGCACTGGTCGCCGAGAGGATAAAATCATTCCACGGCTTTTTGACGCGCGAGGTCGCCCTCCGCCTCATCGCGAAGGAGAAAGGCCTCCTGAAAACCGAGGAGAAGAGCTACAGGCTGGCCGACATCCCGAAAGGCGAGAAGCGCGTTTCGTTCATTGCGAAAGTGAAGAAAGTCTGGCCGGTCGCCGCATACTCTTCCGGAAAGCGCTCGAGGGTGGTGGAGGTGGAGGACGAGAGCGGCGGAAAGCCCCTCATCCTGTGGAACGGGGACGTGGAGCTTGCGGCAAAACTCAGGACGCGGGACGGCATATCCGTCAGGGGGGCCTATGAGAAGGGGGGCGAGCTGCATCTTGGCTACAGCGGCACGCTCGATGTCACCGATAAGGCCGCCTTCACCGAACTTGCCGAGCTGAAAGAGAACGAGAGCGCCCATGTACGCGGCTACGTGGCCGCAATCGAGGGGGCGGACAGCTTCGTGAGGCTCGGGAGGACGGTACGGGGCTTCTCGTTCATGGTGGCAGACGGCAAAACCGAGAGGCGCTGCGTCATATTCGAGGGGCTTGCCCGCTCGGAGAGGCTGCGGGAGGGCGACGAGGTCATCATCGAGGGGGCGGCCGTGAGGAACGGAAACGTAGAGATAGACGGCCACACGCGCATGCTTTCGAGGAGGAAAGGCGACATGCTCCTTGGGCAGGTCACAAAACTCGAAACCCGGAACTCAGAACTCGTAGTTGAGGTGGGCGGGAAGGAAGCGCTCTTCGACAGGCAGAACGCCCTCAGGTTCATGGGCGTGCAGGCGGCGGAGGACATCGCGCTTTCCACCGTCGTGAGCCTTAAAAAAGATGAGCTATTAAATAGTAGGATTGCGGTCAAGATAGAGCAAAAGGACGGCCAGACGCTCGTCCGGTGATAAAATGCCCCCTGTGAACCTGAAAGTCGCCGAAGCGTTCCAGAACGATATCGGGCGCGGGATAGCGAGAATCGACTCCAAGGCCAAGAGCGGCATGGGAGTCTCGACGGGCGACATCATCAAGCTCATCGGCAAGAAGGCCGCGCTCGCCATCGTATGGCAGGCCCACCCGGACGACGAGGGCCTGGACATGATAAGGATGGACGGCATCCTGCGCCAGAACGTCGGCGTGGGCCTTGGCGAGAAGGTGCGCGTCGAGCCCGTGCAGGCCAAATCCGCAAAAAGGGTGGTGCTCGCGCCCCAGGAGCCCGTGCGCTATTCCGTCGGCTTCGACCAGTACGTGAAGAAGAGGCTGATCGGCAAGCCGCTCCTCAAGGGCAACCTCCTTCCGGTCGGCATATTCGGCACCTCCATCCCGCTCGTCGTGGCGCAGGTGTTCCCCCAGGGCGCGGTGATGGTGGGCGAGGAGACCGAGGTCAGGATAAACAAGGAGCCCATAAAGGAGATAAAGAACGTCCCGAACGTAACCTATGACGATGTCGGCGGCCTCAAGGACACTATACAAAAGGTAAGGGAGATGGTCGAGCTGCCGCTGCGCCACCCTGAGATATTCGAACGCCTGGGGATTGACCCCCCGAAGGGCATACTCCTCTACGGCCCGCCCGGGACCGGCAAGACCCTGCTTGCAAAGGCGGTCGCGAACGAGAGCGACGCCAATTTCTACTATGTCGGGGGCCCGGAGATAATAAGCAAGTACGTCGGGGAAAGCGAGGAGAGGCTGCGCAAGCTCTTTGCCGAGGCGCAGGAGAACGCGCCATCGATTATATTCATAGACGAAATCGACGCGATTGCGCCCAAGAGGGAGGAGGTAATGGGCGAGGTGGAAAAAAGGATGGTCTCCCAGCTCCTCACCATAATGGACGGCCTCAAGGCGAGGGGCGAAGTCATCGTCATCGGGGCGACCAACAGGCCGGACTCCATCGACCAGGCCCTGCGCAGGCCGGGCAGGTTCGACCGCGAAATCGAAATCGGCGTGCCGGACAAGAGCGACAGGAAGGAGATACTCAACATACACGTGCGGAACATGCCCCTTGACAAGGGCGTGGACATTCCGGAAGTGGCATCCGTCACGCATGGATACACCGGGGCGGACCTCAGCCTGCTTACAAAGGAGGCTGCCATAAAGGCGCTCCGGCGCATGCTGCCCATGATAAACATAGAGGAGGAGACGCTCTCCCCGCAGATACTCGAGAGCATCAGCGTCGTGAGGGACGATTTCTTCAACGCGATGCACGAGATACAGCCCTCTGCCCTGCGCGAGGTGTATGTGGAGAGGCCGACCATCAAGTGGAGCGACATAGGCGGCCTCCAGCAGGTGAAGAGGGAGATACAGGAGGCCGTGGAGCTTCCGCTCAAGAAGCCGGAGCTCTTCGAGAAGATGGGCATCCGGCCGATAAAGGGCATCCTGCTCTACGGGCCGCCCGGGACCGGCAAGACCATGCTGGCAAAGGCGGTCGCGAACGAGTGCGGGGCGAATTTCATTGCCATTAAAGGCTCAAACCTGGTCCAGCCGCACGTAGGCGAATCGGCAAGGCTGACAAAAGAACTTTTCAGGAAAGCGAGGATGGCGGCTCCGAGCGTAATCTTTATCGATGAGATAGACACGGTAGCGAGGTCGAGGTCGGCCAGCAATCCATCGATCATCCACGAGGATATCGTAAACGGGATACTAGTCGAGATGGACGGCCTCCGCAGTCTCAAGAACGTAGTCGTCATAGGAGCTACGAACAGGCCGGACATTCTCGATGCCGCGCTCTTGCGCTCGGGGAGGTTCGACAGGCTGGTCGAGATCACGCCCCCGGACGAGAACGCCAGGCTCGAGGTATTCAGGATATGCACCGCGAAGATGCCCCTTGACAAGGAGGTGAGCCTGCGGGACCTTGCGAGGCTCACCGAAGGATACACGGGCGCTGACATCGACAACCTTGTCCGGGAGGCTGGCATGGCTGCGATAAGGGACGGGGCGAGGAAAGTCTCGGCCAGGCACTTTGAGCTCTCCTTCAAATCGGTAGTGCCGAGCGTGAAGAAGGAGGACATCGAGAGCGTCCAGAAATTCAAGACCACCGCAGCGACCATGTACAGGTGATATGATGCGACTGAAGATGCTGTTCAAGCTGCTCGTGCTTTCACTCTGCATGTCCCTGCTGGCGTTCGCGCTCCTGCCGGATTCCACGCTCACATTCGCGCTCAAGATGATGGCCCTCGGCACGGTTCTCTCGATAGCCATCACCGCGTTCTACCCGGAGATACGGGGGATAAAGGCCGGGGACACTGTTTCTGTCGTGACGGATTCGGCGATTCCGAGCATCATAGGCAGGCTCGGCACCGCGACCGCGTCCGGAAGGAAGAACCAGCAGATAAAAATCGCCCTCCAGAACGGCACGGAGGTCATAGGCGTCGTGGAAAGCTACACCGGCCTCATCAGCCCGCCGAGGATACGCATCATCTACGAAGAGAGGCTGGTGGACTGATTGGACATCCTTGTCGAGAAGGACGAAGCGGTGCAGATAGCCATCAGCGTCCTTTCCATATCGCTCGCGCTCGGCATAGTCTTCGCGACGCCCGAGGGGATGCTCGGCTACCCGCGGGAGTTCGTCTTCTTCCTCGCCCCGCTCATAG